>NZ_JBNPJU010000033.1:0-17452 GCF_050312575.1 Pseudomonas sp. R11F
CAGACCGTCACCACCGCCATCAAAGGCGTCACCGGCGGCGAGCACTTCGAGAACCTGGTACCGGGCACTACGCCGGTAAATACCACCGTTACCGACACTCCCGGTACAACCGATCTCACCACCGTCACGCTGACCGCGCCAAGCGCAGTCAACGAAGGCGGCCAGATCACCTACACCGCCACCTTGAGCAACAAGGCCGGCAGCGACATGGTGATCCAGCTCGATAACGGTTCGAGCATCAGCATCAAGCAAGGTGCAACTGTCGGTACGGTGACCGTCCCGGCGCCAAGCGATGACGTGTTCATCGACAAAAGCACCCAGACCGTCAAGATCACTGGCACCACTGGCGGTAACTTCGAAGGTGTGAGCATCACACCGGGCGGCGCAACCACTACCATCAACGACACGATCGATGATGTGACCGTGTCGCTCAAGGCCACGGGGTCTACCAGCGAAGGCGGACAGATCATCTACACCGCGTCGCTGGTCGACAAGAACGGTGTGGCAGTCAACAACGTCGGTTCCGACCTGGTGGTGAAGCTGGATAACGGTTCGACCATCACTATCGGTAACGGCAAGTCCAGCGGCGTCACTACCGCCACCGCGCCTAACGATGCGTACGTGGGCGCCAACGATGTCAGCAACAAGATCACCGGCGTGGTCAGCGGCGGTGACAAGTACGAGCACCTGATCGTCGACGGCAGCACCGTAGTCACCAAAGTCACCGACGTGGTCAACAACACCACCATCAGCATCACTGGCGACACATCGGTGACCGAAGGCGCAACCGCGCACTACACCCTGACCCTGAGCAACCCGGCGCAAACCGATGTGACCGTGACGCTCAAATACAGCGGCACCGCCACCGACGGCTCGGACTTCAACGGCGTGTACACCGTGAAGATCCCTGCCGGCTCCAGCAGCGTGCCGTTTGATATCCGTACCATCGATGACAAGATCACCGAGCCGACCGAGCAGATCGTCATCACCATCGACAAAACCACGGGTGGCAACTTCGAGAACCTGGTGGTCGACAAAGGCAGCGTCAGCACCAACATCATCGATAACGATGCGCCGCCGGTCATCGACCTGGATGCCAACAACTCCAGCGGCGCAACCGGTGCCGACTACAAGACGACCTTCACCGAAGGCACCGCCGGGCCGGGTGTGTCGATTGCCGACACGGATATCAAGATCACCGACCCGGACAGCACCCTGCTGACCGGCGCGACCGTCACCCTGACCAACGCACAGGCCGGTGATGCACTGAACCTGGGCAACAGCGTGAATGGCATTACCGTCAGCACCAACAACCAGACGGGCACCATCACCCTGACGTTGTCGGGCAGCGCCACGCTGGCTGACTACATGCAGCGTATCCAGAACATTACGTTCACCAACAGCAGCCACGACCCGAGCACCACGCCACGGACCATTACCGTGACCGTGACCGATGGCGGCAATTACTCCAACGTGGCGACCACCACCGTCAACGTGGTGGCGGTCAACGATCCACCGGTGGCAACCGGCAGTGCCGTGACCGGCACCGAAGACACGCCGCTGGCGCTGACCTGGGCCAACTTCGGCGTGACCGATGTGGACTCGCCACAAAGCAGCCTCGGCGTGAAAATCACCGACCTGCCGGTGGCCGGCAAGCTGCAATACCTGGCGGCGGATGGCACGACCTGGACCAGCGTGACCGCAGGCCAGACCTTCACCAAAGCCCAGATCGACGGCGGCCAGTTGCGCTTTATGCCGAACGCCAACGAGTCCGGCGCCGACGGTTATGGTGGCACCGGCGTTGGTAACAAGCAGGCGGATTACGCGCAGTTCAAGTTCCAGCCTACCGACGGCAAGGACCTGGGCAACAGCGCCACAGTGAAAGTCGACATCACCCCGGTGGCCGATGCTCCGACCCTGAACGTGGCCGACAACAACGTCAATTCGATCGGCTTGCTCAAGCAAAGCTGGAACAGCGTTTCGGGTCTCGGCACCAACGGGAACGGCGCAGCACCGGCCGACCTGAAAAACGCCATTGATAACGCCGGCACGCCAAACAGCAGCGGGTTGGTGACCAACGTCGAATCCACCACCAATGTCACGGCAGGCAGCGGCTCGAAGATCTCCGGCCTGATGTACATGGAAGCCGGCAAGACCTACACCTTCAGCGGTACCGGCGATGACAGCCTGGTGATCAACGTCGGCGGCAAAGACGTGGCCAGCGCTCAGTGGGGCAACAACAGCGGCAAGTTCAGCGGCTCGATCACACCGACAGTGAGTGGTTATTACAGCCTCGAGATCTATCACGCCAACCAGTCCGGCCCTGGCAGCTACGACGTCAACCTGTCGGTCAATGGCGGCCCGGTTCAAGACCTGAGCACCAGCGGCGTGCCGCTGTACACCGGCATCACCGACCTGACCAACGCCGGCGTGACCGTCTCCGACCTGCATGGCAGCAACGGCGACGGTTACTACGTGGGCTACAAGCTCAACGAAGGTCTGGAAAACGGCACCGTCAAGCTGTCCAAGGTCACCACCGCACTGACCGACACCGACGGCTCGGAAACCCTCAGCGTGAAGATCAGCGGCATACCGGCCGGCTCCGTGCTCACCGATGCATCCGGGCATACTTTCACCGCGACCAAGGCTGTGGGCGAAGTCAACGTGACCGGTTGGGACCTGAGCTCCCTGTCGATCAAGCCACCGACCTACTACAGCGGCCAGTTCAACCTGGCGGTCACCTCGACCTCCACCGAAAGCCTCGGCGGTTCTGCAACCACTACCGCGCAATTGCCGGTCACCGTGTACCCGGCGACCTATAGCGCCGCCACCGGCACCTCGGGCAGCGACTCGCTCACCGGCACCGATGGCAACGACATTATGGTTTCCGACATCGGCGGCCTGAACGTGGTGCAGGGCAAGAACTACAACATCGCGTTCATGGTGGACAGTTCAGGCAGCATGACCCCGGCTTCGATCAGCGCGGCGAAAGACTCGCTGACCTCGGTGTTCAACTCGCTCAAAAACAGCCTGGGCGCCAACACCTCGGGCACGGTGAATATCTTCCTGGCAGACTTCGATACCCAAGTGAACAAGTCGGTCGCGATCAACCTCAACGATCCGAACGCGCTGAACGTGCTCAAGGGGGTACTGGACTCGATGACATCGGGTGGCGGTACCAACTATGAGGACGTGTTCAAGACCACGGCGAACTTCTTCCAGAGCGGCCTGGCGACCAGCAACACCGGCGCCACCAACCTGACCTACTTCATCACTGATGGCCAGCCGACGTACTACCAGAGCGGCGAGCAGACCAACCCGACGATTTACAACACCAAACTCGACGATCTGGTGACGACGTCCAACTACACACTGGGGACAACGTTCAGCAAGTACTTGGATAACACCCACTACTTCAGCATCGACACCTCGGGCGCAGCGCAATTGCAAACCTGGAATGGATCGCGCTGGGTCCTTAACAATCTGGGCACCCTTCACGCCCAAGGTGACGGCACCTACGAGTTGTCTAACCTGAACGGTACAGGCTACAGCACCGATTCGGCGACGTTGAGCAACGCCAAGAGCGCGTTTGCGCTGCTGGGTGGGCTGTCGCAGGTGGAAGCGATCGGTATCAACGGCGATGTCAGCCTCAATGACCTCAAACCGTACGACAGCGATGGCAAGCCGCAAAGCAACATCGATCCGAAGGACCTGGCCAATGCCATCCTCGGTCACACCGAGGCTACGCTGCCTGGCAGCGACACCGTGAACGGCGGCGACGGCAACGATATTATCTTCGGCGACCTGGTGAGTTTCAGCGGCGTTACCGGTGAGGGCTACAACGCGCTGCAAGCCTTTGTGGCGCAGAAAACCGGCGTAGCCGTGACGGACGTGACCCCTTCGAACGTGCACCAGTACGTGACCGAGCACTACGCCGACTTCGATGTATCCGGCGCCAAAGACGGCAACGACACGCTGCTGGGCGGCGCAGGCGATGACATCCTGTTCGGCCAGGGCGGTAATGACTACCTGGACGGCGGCAAAGGCAATGACATCCTGTTGGGCGGCACCGGTAACGACACGTTGATCGGCGGGCCGGGCAACGACATCCTGATCGGTGGCTCGGGTGCCGACACCTTCGTGTGGAAAGCCGGTGACGTCGGTAACGATGTGATCAAGGACTTCAAGGCGTCGGAAGGCGACCGCATTGATCTGCGGGACCTGTTGAAGGGTGAAACGGACAGCACCATCGACAACTACTTGAAGATCACCACGGTGGACGGTGTGTCGACCCTGCAAGTGAGCAGTGAAGGCAAGCTCAACGCCGCCGGTGGCCTGGCCAATGCCGACGTGACGATCAAGCTGGAAGGCAACGATTGGTCCCACACCAGCATCAACTCGCTGATCAGTGGTGCCGACCCGACCATCAAGATCGACCACACCGCCTAAGCCTCGGATATCGGCCGCCCTCACCGGCGGCCGATTTCGTTGCTGGCCCTGCCGGGCGATTGCATCGCATACTTGTGCCTATCAAGACACTGTTGACCGATGCTGGCGACGGCGTGTGGCTCATTTTCGAGGGGTTCTTATGTTTTATGTGCAACGTGATGCCCAGGGCGCGCTAAGCCGCGTGGAGGCCGCCGCCTTTGCCGAGTCGACCGAAACCCTGCCGGCCGATCACCATGAGATCCAGGCCTGGTACGCCAACGAAGTGGTGGAAACCAGCCTGGCGCAACTCAAGCAGAGTGACCTGGAGATGATCCGGGTGCTCGACGACTTGATCCAGGTGCTGACCAGCAAAGGCATTATCAGCGTGACGGACCTGCCGCCCGCTGCCCAGGCAAAACTGATCGACCGTACCCACGCGCGGGAATCATTGGGTGGGTTGAGCCACTTGATCAATGATGAAGAGACTGGGCTGATCTGAGTGCTGGAGTGCTCAGCCCACGCAATAGACCCGCATTACTTCCAAGGCGCAGGCTCGCCAAATAACTGCCCCTGCACGCCGAAGATCCCCATCTCGCGAATCACCTTCAACTCGCCCTCGGTCTCGACGCGCTCGGCGATCAACGGCAAGTCGATGCTGTGGGCCGCACGCTGGATCGCCTCGATAAACAGGCGTTTGTCGCTCTCCTGGTCGATGGCACGGATGTAGCTGCCGTCGATCTTCAGGTACGCCAGGCCCAGGCGCGCCAAGTTGCCGATCATGCTGAAGCGCCCGCCAAAACGCTGCAGGCTCAGGGAAAAGCCCAGCTCGCGCAGGCGATGGGTCAATTGCTCGAGCAGGGCCTGCTCCGGCAGTTGTTCCTCGCCGATCTCCAGGGTCAGGCGCGGGCCCAGGTTGCTGTGCTGGCGTAGCAGTTCAACAATCCGATTCAGCGCCTGGGCGTCCTGCAAGGTCGCGGCCGAGAGGTTCAGCGCCAGGCTATGGGTGTGGCCGGCCATCTGTTTGAGCACTTGTTCGAGCATCAGGCGGTCCAGGCGGGACGTCCAGCCGAAGCGTTCAAGCCACGGCAGGAAACGCCCGGCGGGTATCGTATGGCCGTCTTCATCCTGCAGGCGTGACAGGACTTTATAGTGCAGCACCAATTGCGGGTCCTGGCTGGCCACCACCGGCTGGAAATACAACTCGAAGCGCTGCTGCGTCAGTGCCTGGTCCAACAGCCTGTGCCAGGCATGGTGATCGTCACCAACACTGGCGGCGGCGCTATGGTCAAGGCATACCCAACTGCTATCGCCCTGCCCCTCAGCCTGCGCCAGGGCCTGATCAGCCAAGGTCAGCAGCGCCTGGGGGGCATCGCCATGGTTGAACGGTGCCAGGCCCATGTAAGCGACCGGCGTGACATCGCTGGCGCCGGTGGCCTGCAGGCTGTGCAAGGTGCTTTCGAGGTTCTGCGCCAACTGCAGCGCCTCTTCACGCATCAGCCCGGGCGCCAGCACGGCGAACTCACCACCGCGAATACGCGTGACGAGGTTGTGGGTTTCCGGGTACGGCTCGCACTGGCGCAGCAGTTGCTGACCGACCGCTTGCAGCAACTGGTCAGTGCGCTGGCCACCCAGGCGCTGGTTGAGACCGGCCAGGTCCTTGACCCGCAACAGCAGCAGATAGCCGGTGCTGGTGTCTTCCGGGTTGCTGACACGAGCGTTGAGCTGCATCTCGAAGTAGCGACGATTGGCCAGGCCGGTGAGGTTGTCCTGATAGGATTCGGTGCGCAATTTTTCGCTGCGTTCGGCCTGCTCCTGGAACAGCGCCTTGAGCTTTTCCACCATCTGGTTCATGGCCTGTACCACGCGCCGCAGTTCCGGCGTGCGGGGCAGCTCAGGCAGGCTGAGGAATTCGCGGCGGGCGATGGCATGGGACTGCTTGACCATGTAGTCCAACGGTTTCAATTGTCGCCGTAGCAACAGTGCGCCGAGCACCGCACTGACCGCGCCGCACAGCAGCAGCCAACCGAGACTGCCCAGGGCGCTCTGCCAGAGTTTGGCCAGCGCGAACATCGGGTGGCTGATCACCTCCACCCGCGCCGCCTGCTCCCAACCACGATTGACCAACGCATCCCCCCCGGCCGGTTCCAGGCCGATCAACTTGACGAACCAGTCGGGCACGCCATTGTTGTCGGGAATGCCGCTACGCTCGACGATCGTCTTGTCGGTTGCCAGGTCCACCACCCGGATGCTCGCGTAATAACCGCTGTCGAAGATCGAACTGACCAGCAGCTCCACCATCGCCGGATCGTCGATATTGGGCGTCAGCGACAGCGCCAATGCCGTCGCCGCATCCTGTGCGTGGGAGCGCAACTGGTTGACGTATTGCGTGCGCGAGCTCTCCAGGCTGACCATGAAGCTGCCGCTGAAGGCGACTACGAGGAACAGACAGATTGCGATCAATAGTTGTTTGAACAAAGACACCGATCAGTTACTCCTAGTTGGCAGGCTCGGCTGGGAAGCCTTCCGCACGCATTTTTCTCAACACATCCTGCCAGCGCGACAAGCGTTTGGTATCGCCGACTTTCTTGTTGCCCTTGGCACCCGGCAAGTACAGCCCCTCGGCGTTGAATGAGTACACCGGAAGCAGGTCGGTACGGCGGGTGGCCGGGAGGATCTCGTCCATCAGGCTGTCGAGCACCAACGGGATAGCGTCGGGGGTCGGATAGTAGGTCAGGACCATGTGAGCGCGATTCTGACGCAAGGCCTTGACGTAAGTAATGCGCAATTTGTCGCTGGAAACCCCCAGGTGGCGCAGGCTGAAATACTTGGCGATAGCGTAGTCTTCGCAATCACCGGCACCCTTCCACAAGGCTTCGACAGGCGTCTCCCAATAGTCTTCCACATGCCACAGATCGATGTCTTCCGTGTAGGTCATGTGCTGGTTGAAGAACAGGTTGACGACCTTGAGCTGCTCTTGTTCACTGACTTGTTTCTGCGTCGCCAGCAGCCGCTGCCACTCGTCGATACGTTGCTGCCCCTTCCCCAACGGTCCGTACAAGGCGGTGGCTTTGCGGCTGATCTGGGAGAAATCCCAATCGGCATGCAGCCCGCCGAGCATCAAGCCGGCCAACAATAGCGCTGAAAACAGCCAGCTGAGGATTCGAGAAGAAATAAAACTTACCGCCAAGGCGTTCAGTCCGTGAAGAAAGACGGAATTTCAAGGGATGGTGAAGCTTTGACCCGGAAAAAACAATGGCACAGTGCAATCATTCATGAGCCGACCAAATTTATAACCGCAATTTGTGGGATGCACAAAGTACTTCCTGTAAGCCCTTACAAACGGAAACTTTGGTTGTTTGACAAGCGTGCAACCCATCTTTAGTGTGCATTGGATCCAATTAAACAGACTCTATTCAAGAAAGGAGGATAGCGTAACCGTGACGCAGAAGCCGAACCCTTTAAGCAGCATCAAAATCAGCGAGCCTATTCCCGCCCATCTTGCCCGCTCCGTTATTGAAGAAACATTACGAAACGCCATTCTCGATGGGCGTCTGCCCTGTGGCACGGCTATGCGCCAGCAAGAACTGGCCAGCCTGTTCGGTGTCAGCCGCATGCCCGTGCGAGAAGCCCTGCGCCAACTGGAGGCACAGTCCTTGCTGCATGTGGTGACCCACAAAGGCGCCGTGGTAGCCCCCTTGATCGAGGACAACTCAGCTGAGACCTATGGCTTGCGCATGTTGCTGGAGTCCGAAGCGTTGCGCTTGTCGATCCCCTTGCTCACCGACGCCGACATTGAAGAGGCCGAATCTTGCATCAATGCTCTGGAGCGTGAAAAAGACTACACCGAGATCGGACGCCTCAATCGCCTGTTCCACATGGCCTTGTATGGCAAGGCACCTAACCAGCGGTTACTCAAGTTGGTCGAACATGGGCTGAACGAGGAGGAGCGGTTCCTGCGCTTCAACCTCGAGGCGATGGGCCTGGGCCCGACGTCCCAGGAAGATCACCGGGAACTGCTGAGCCTGGTGGCACAGAAAAAAATCGACGAGAGCATCCTTACGCTACGCAATCACCTGATGCGCGGGATGGAAGTGATCGCCAATTACCTCAATGGTCTCGACACCAGCGACAATAAAAGGTCCCTGTAAGCCCTTCCCGCTCCCCCTCCCTGACTGTTTATTAAGCGGGACAACTTCTCTGGAAGCGTCCCGCGCTAATCAGTTATAAAAAATTGAACACGCTCAATTAAACCGACCGACAACAAAGAAACTTCCCACTTTTAAAAATACAATTTCCGCCCACTGTTATTTTTCGAAAAAACATCTAATACATTTATAAGCTCACCCAAACGTTTATTCAGCTTATTATCTTCGCCCAACAGCCCCAGCCTCTCAATTGGCAACACACACCGTTATCACGGTGGAGCTGCGCCCGCGGCCCCGACTTGGCGCCACCCGTCTATTTAATAATTAATAAATCCTTATCACTGCTCAGAGCATTCGCAATACAGGCGTCAACCATGCACCAACATCTACTTGAACAAAAAAGACTGCAGTTGTGCAGCCACCCGCTATTTATAGAAATAACTTCACTCCGTAAGTTACAAGTCTTTATGGAGCACCACGTATTTGCCGTTTGGGACTTCATGACACTGACCAAACGCTTGCAGCAGGACCTGACCTGCACCGGGATCCCCTGGTTCCCACCCTCCGACCCACACGCGGCCCGCCTGATCAATGAAATCGTGTTGGCCGAGGAGTCGGACGAGCATCCAACTCGCGGCTACAGCAGTCACTTCGAGCTGTACCTGGATGCAATGGCAGAAGTGGGCGCCAGCACACTTGCGATCACACGCTTCATTGACCTGCAGCTTCAGGAAGTGGAGGCAAACGCAGCCTTGCAAGCCGTCAGCGCGCCCCTTGGCGTTGCTCGCTTCGTTGACTGCACGTTGCAGATCGCCTGGAACGCACCCAGCCATTGTGTGGCGGCAGCCTTCCTGCACGGCCGCGAAAGCGTCATTCCGTCGATGTTCGAACGCATCTCGCGCAGCCACGGATTCATTGAGCGTGAGGCACCTACCTTCCATCACTACCTCAACCGCCATATCGAGATGGACAGCCACGCGCATGGCCCGGCAGCCCATCAGTTGCTCCAGCGCCTGATCGGCGCAGACCCGACGCGCCAGAAACAGGCCGACAGCACTGCAATCAGCGCCATGGAAAGCCGCATCCTGTTTTGGAACGACGTGCAGGCCTCGATGCGAGAGGCGCACCCATGAATACCATTGGCTACCGCTCGTTTGCCGAAGACTGGGAACGTCGTGCAACCATCCGCACTCGCCCCCGACGCCTGCTGGAGAACGACGAAAAATTAATCTACCCCCTATGCCGCCAACCGCTGGTACTCAGCGAGACCTTTCTTGACCATTGCCCGCAATGGCGCGACTTCGTACTGGCGCAAAGCTTTTACCAATTCGTCAATAATGTGGTGATCTTCGAAACCGAGATCGTCGACAAGACCGCCCGCAGCATTGCCAAAAACGGCTTCTCGCTGCCTTTCCCGGCGGCCTGTCGCATCGACGCGATGACCGTCGTGATCGATGAGGATTACCACGCACTGGTCGCACTGGACTTCCTGCAGCAAGCCGTGCACATGACGGGTATTGAGCCTCTCGAACTCCCCCGGCAAATCGAGCTGAGCCGCGCCCTGCCGGCAGCGCAGGCGGGCGCTCCGGCGCACTTGCACGATGCCGTGGAGTTGATTGCCGTGGCCATTGCCGAAAATACGGTGACGCAGGACGTAGCGGCGTTCTCCAAGGACGACAGCGTCAAGCGGTCCATCCGTGGCTTGATGGCTGATCACTTGGCTGACGAGGGTCGCCACGCGCAATTCTGGACGCAGTTGGTACGTCTCTACTGGCAGGGGGCAAGCCCGGAGGACCGTGACAGCATTGCTGAAATCCTGCCGGTTTTCCTGGCGCATTACCTGACCAATGAGCTGCAGAAGGACTTCGATCTGCACCTGATCGAGCATTTGGATATCGATCTCGACATCCGCGTGACACTGCGCCATGAGATCGGCGCGATGGACTTTCCTATTACTCGCCGGCATCCGCTGGTGGGCAACATCGTGAGTTTTCTACATCACAGCGGTGTGCTGCAAACCCCCAGTGTCGCCCAGGCTTTAAATGACTACCTGGCCCAGCCGGGGAGGTTGGCATGAGGTGCTTGACGATTGGATGGGGCTCCCCAAGCGAGGCCCTCGGGGCCATCAGGCAGATGATGGAACAGTACGGGCACGCAGCCGGGGTGGAGGCGGTCGATCTGGTGATCGAGGACGGTAGCCAACCGCTGCCGAGTGTATTTGCCGACACACCCCGGCTGAGCCTGCGCGTGGGCATCGGCCCGATCGGTGCACAGGGGCTGCCTGCACTCCAGTTTCGCTGTTACAACCGTGAGCGGTGCCTGCTGGCCGTGCATGACGTTTGCGCGCAGCCAAGCGGTAACGGCCAGAGGCTGCGCCAAGAGGCAACGAACGCACTGGTGGAATGGGTCGCCGTGCTGGTCAGCGATTTCTCGAGAGACCCCGATTATTTCTGCGCACCGGTCACGGTTAACGAATGGCCCGAACAAGGTTTGCAAGGGCTGGAAGCATTGGCGTTTTTGCACCGCTTCAATCGTAGCGCGCAACCGGCACTGTTGCAGGCAGCCCAGGTGCCCATGATCGAACGGTTGCAGGCGAGCCTTCAGGCCTACGCCCATCGGCCTGCGCTGAATATCGCGGGGCAGGTGCTGACTTATCACCAACTTCACGCATACGCCTTGGCGATACAGCAGCAATTGGTACCCCTGCTGGGAAGCCGTGAGACACCCCAGGTAATCGGCGTGTGCCTGGAAAAGTCCGTCGAACTCTACGCCAGCGTTCTCGCGGTGCTGGGGTGCGGCGCAGTGTATTTACCCCTGTCACCCGATCACCCGGTGCAGCGCCAACACAGCATGCTGGAAAGCATCGGAGCCTGCATGCTGTTGGAAGACGGCCGGCACCCTCTAAGGGAGCATTTCGATACACTGGATGTCAGCAGGATCGACCCGCGCCACAGCGATTGCACGCAGCCGCTGATGCATTATCGGCCTTGTGTAGACGCGCCTTGCATGGCGTTGTTTACCTCGGGCAGCACGGGTCAACCCAAGGGCGTATTGCTCAGCCAACACAACCTGGCGCACTTCACCGCCTGGCTCGGTGCCTGCGTGATGATGGATCAGCAGAGTCGTGTGCTGCAGTTTTCGCCGTTGAGTTTCGATTCGTCGCTGATCGACATCTTCCCGGCCCTGATGGCTGGCGCCGAGTTGATTGTGCCTGCCGCAGAACAACGGCTGGATCCTCTGCAACTGGTCGAGTTGATTCGTCAGCAGCGCGTCACCCATGGGTTTCTACCGCCAGCATTGCTCAGCATCCTACCGCTGGACCAACCATTGGGCCTTACCCATGTGCTCACCGGTGGCGACTTCTGCGAGCCTTACGTGATCGAGCGACTGGCGGGCCAGTGCCAGTTGCACAACCTCTACGGCCCCACTGAAGCCACGGTACTGGCGACCCACCGGACATTCCAGCTGGGTGACAGCCATCGCAACATCGGCCGTCCCATTGCCAACAGCCAAGTGCTGATCCTCGACGAGCACCTGCGTCCGGTGGAGGATCAGGTGGTCGGCGAACTGTATATCGCCGGTCCCGGCGTGAGCCTGGGCTACGTGAACGCAGCATCGCAGGCCGACAGCCCTTTCGTTACGCTGACCTTGCCGGACGGACAGTTGCTGGCGACTTACCGCAGCGGCGATCTGGCCAAGTGGACGCAAACCGGAATCGAGCTGTGCGGTCGCCGGGATGACCAGATCAAGATCCGTGGCTTTCGAGTCGAACCTCAGGAGATCGAGCAGTGCCTGCGCAACAGTCGCCTGTTCCGCCAGGTGGCCGTGGTGACCACACCAATGCACAAGATCATCGGTTTTGCCGCTCAGCCGGAGCCCGGCGCCACACTGGCAAGCCTCAAGGAACACGCGCGACAGTGGTTGCCTGAATACATGCAACCCGTGAGCTGGAGCGAGTTGCCAAGCATGCCCCGCTCAAGCAATGGCAAGATTGATCGCCAGGCGTTACGAGCACTGTCGCCTCCTGCCGCTCGTGAGGTGACTCATTACACGGCACAAACCCCTCTTCAAGCGCAGTTGATGGAACTGTGGGCGGAGTTACTAGGGTTGGCTGTGCACGAGTTGTCTATCGACGACAGCTTTTTCAACCGGGGTGGCCACTCCATTCTGCTGTCGAACCTCTTGTTGCGCCTGCGCGAACGGTTTGGCCGCAGCCCTTCCTTGAGCCGTTTCTTTGAAACACCCACGATCCGTACGCTTGCAGCGCTGATGGAGGGCTGCGCACTGCCCCAGACACCCTCAAGCCTGATGGAGAAAGATGCGACAAGGGTGCTGGGGGTCGAGATGCTGCATGGGGACTGTGCAGGTGACCCGCGCAAGGTCATTGTCACAGGGGCTAACAGCTTTGTCGGGGTCCATATTGTCCAGGCGCTGCTGGATGGCGGAGCACATGAAGTGGCGTGCCTGATCCGGGAGCTGCCTGGCGATTGCGCGGCGGCTCGGTTCAGCGAGGCGTTACGAGCCTATCGCCTGGAACAACATCTGGACCTGAGCCGCGTGCGGGTGTACCCCGCTGACATGCGCTTGCCTCGCCTGGGCCTTGCCTGCGACGTGTATGAGCACCTCGCGCGCAGTTACGGTGTGTTGGTGCACAACGCCGCCCAGGTCAATCACGTAATGGATTACGCCTTACTCGCCAAGGACAACGTCGAGCCGATCTTTGAGTGCCTGCGCCTTTGCGAAACCTATTGCAAGAAGGTATTCAATTTCATTTCGACACTGTCCGCCTGCAGCAGTATCGACGCCCATAGGCACGTTCTAGAAACCGGTGCCGCGAGTACGTTGCCGCTCTATATGAAAAATGGCTACAACCTGTCCAAGTGGGTCGCTGAACGCTTGCTGGGACGTGCCGTCGCGCAAGGCGCCTGGGTGAATATCCTGCGACCGGGGAACATCAGTTTCAACAGTCAAAGTGGCGTTTGCCAGCCGCAGAAAAATCGATTGATGTTGATGCTCAAGGGGTCCCTGCAATTGGGGCTGGCGCCACAGCTGGATGTGAATTTCGATCTGATGCCCGTAGATTTCCTGGCCCGCTTCATAGCGTTCCACGGTTCATGTTTTTGCGCTGGGCGAAATGTTTTCAACCTGCACAACCCACAACCCTTGAGCTGGGATCAGTATCTCGATGCGTTCAGCCAGGCTGGGCACATTTTCCAACGGGTAAGCATTGAACAGTGGCAACGGTCACTGCGCGCAGTAAGCCGTGATAATGCGTTGTTTGGTGTGTTGGGTTTCTATCTGGGCGTGCTGGGTGAGGACATCGGTGACACGTCGATGATCTGTTATGACAACGCACGCTGGGGGGTGGAGAAGATGGGTACACATTACCCGCCAAAAGACCCGGCATTGCTACGTAAGGGTTGCGACTACCTCAGGACCACCGGCTTTCTCTGAATTGCTTCAGGACACCTTCATGAAACCGCTACAACCCGATACGTTAATCCGTAACCCTAACGGCACACCGATCCTGGCCTCCATCGTTGTCCCTTGCGAGGCAGCTCGCCTGTGGGCGTTGGTGGGCAACTTCGCAGGCTTTGATGCCTTCGTTCCAGGCCTGTCACGCATTGAGATGACCGGCGCAGGCGTGGGTGCATTGCGCACGAAATTTTTCGACAATGGGCATTGCGTCGTGGAGCAACTCAACAGTCGAGACGAAGCCGCCATGTCGATGACGTGGACCACCCTCTACAACACCCTGGGCTTGACCCAATTCTGGGCGGCGATGAGTGTGCAAGCACTTAGCGCAAGCAGCTCCAGGGCCACCTGGACGCTTGTGGGTGAGCCATTGGCTTCAACGCAAGTAGAGTTCGAAGCGTTTGTGCAGGCGTTCGCGGACAGCGCACTGCGTAATGTGCGCCGAATGCTTAGCTGAGCACTCGGAGCGAGTGATCTCGCTCCGGTGCAGCACGGTTAGATCTTGAAGCTATCGACCAATTGCTTCAATCGGCTTGCCTGTTGGGACAGGGCATCGCAGTCCCTCAGCGTTTCGTTGAGGTTGGCCACACCCTGCTGGTTAAGCAGATTGATCTGGTTGATGTCGACATTGAGGGTTTCAACCACAGCGGTTTGCTCCTCGGTGGCGGCAGCCACCGATTGGTTCATACCGTCGATTTCTACGATCCGCTGGGTCACGCTGACCAACCGTTCACCCGCCTGATTGGCGACTTCAACGCTCTCCTCGCTGGAGGCCTGACTGGCATTCATAGTGGTCACGGCTTCACGCGAGCCCACTTGCAGGGAAGTGATCATTTTGTGGATCTCTTCCGCCGACTCTTGCGTACGATGCGCCAGGTTACGCACCTCATCCGCCACCACGGCAAACCCACGCCCGGCTTCACCCGCACGAGCGGCTTCGATCGCTGCGTTAAGGGCCAACAAGTTGGTTTGCTGGGAAATGCCTTTGATCACATCAAGAATGTGACCGATGTTGTCGGTGCTGGCGTTCAGGGTTTCGATCTGAGTGCAGGACAAACTGATCTTCTGCGACAACTCCGACATTGCCTGGATAGTTTGCTCAACGACCTTGCGACCATCGTCAGCCTGTTCGCTGGCGCCACTGGCGTGCTGCGAAGCATCAGCAGCGTTACGTGCGATTTCCTGGGTGGCGGCGCCCAGTTCGTTGATCGCCGCAGCCACGCTATTGGTACGTGCACTCTGCTCATCGGAACCGATGATCGACGCGTTGGATGAGGCCATCACGCGTTGGGACAGATCATGCACCTGACGCGTTGCCGACGACACTTCGGAAATGGAAGCGTGGATACGCTCAACGAACTGGTTGAACGCGCTACCCACTTCACCGAATTCGTCTTTGCTGGTCACGTCGAGGCGGCGGGTCAAATCGCCTTCCCCCTGAGCAATGTCTTGCATAGCAACGCCCATGGTCGTCAACGGACGCAGCAATACCTGAATCAACAGACTCAGAAGCACTGCGATAGCTATCACGGCGACCAACATCGCAATCAATGCCGAGGTGCGGAACTTGCCTAGTGGCGCGTAGGCTTTGTCTTTGTCGATCGACAGACCAATGTACCAGTCTGCGCCTGGCAAACCGCTGATGGGGGTGAACGAGAGGATGCGATCCTGACCATTGAGGACTACGTCCTGGTTGGCTTTCTCGATACGCAGGTTGGTGCCAGGATAGATATCCTTCAGGTTTTTCATCACCTGGTCCTGGTCAGGGCTGACAATGACCTGGCCGTCGCCACTCACCAGGAACGCATGACCGATACCGCCGAAGTCGACCGAGTTGATGATCTTCACCAGGGTTTGCAGGCTCAAGTCACCGCCAACAACGCCGAGCAACTCGCCGTTCTTTTTCACTGGCATGGCGATCGTCACGATCTGCCCACCCACAGCCGCCATATAAGGAGGAGTAAGCATGGGTTTGTCGGCCACTACTGCTTGCTTGTACCAAGGGCGCTGACGCGGGTCATAGCCGTCAGGCATCTTCGCGTCGGGGCGCTGGGTGAACACGCCGTTGGTTTGACCCACATAAGTGAACTGGAAATTCGACGTGAACGCTGGCTGATCGACCAACCCAGGAAGGTCGGCACCGCTGCCTTGATGGGCAATGTTTTGCGTCAGGTTTTCGAGCACCAAAATGCGCCCACTGAGCCAGTTCTGCACGCTGCTGGCGGTGAGTTCACCGGACTGCTGAATGGACGATGCCAAATTTTGCTTGATGGTACTGCGCTGCAGGTAGTCGTTGTAGAGCGTGAATAATGCGAAGGCCAAAACCACGACGCCTGACGCGGCCAACAGAATTTTATGACTGAACTTAAGATTCATTTCATCGACTTCTTTTGCCAAAGGGGGATGAGCGTGCCGAGTGGAACATTCCATGTAAGGGATAGGCGGACTCTTAGGCCGCTCTATTTCAGTGCACGCATGGCTCATCAGGCTTTCGGCCAAGAATCGATAAATCTTAGAAATATTGTGAGAGGCGTCCTGTTTAAGCGTAGGAAAGAGACAGGCGGTAGTTCTGTCGTCCATTGCCGCAGCGCAAGTGCTGGCAACGCGCGTAGGGGCCCAGGGCTGGGTTGATGCTGGGGCAGCATACCCCCTTAAACGACAAAACCCCTGTCTGCATTGGCAGACAGGGGTTTCGGAATTTAATCTTGACGATGACCTACTCTCACATGGGGAAACCCCACACTACCATCGGCGATGCATCGTTTCACTGCTGAGTTCGGGATGGGATCAGGTGGTTCCAATGCTCTATGGTCGTCAAGAAATTCTGTATACCAGTCCGTTGCATTCGCAACGTGCCGGTGAATTTCATGTGCTTCTACATAAAACAAAACCCCATCTGCTTTCGCAAATGGGGTTTCGGAATTTAATCTTGACGATGACCTACTCTCACATGGGGAAACCCCACACTACCATCGGCGATGCATCGTTTCACTGCTGAGTTCGGGATGGGATCAGGTGGTTCCAATGCTCTATGGTCGTCAAGAAATTCTGTATACCAGTCCGTTGCATTCGCAACGTGCCGGTGAATTTCATGTGCTTCTACATAAAACAAAACCCCATCTGCTTTCGCAAATGGGGTTTCGGAATTTAATCTTGACGATGACCTACTCTCACATGGGGAAACCCCACACTACCATCGGCGATGCATCGTTTCACTGCTGAGTTCGGGATGGGATCAGGTGGTTCCAATGCTCTATGGTCGTCAAGAAATTCGGGTACTGAGTCGTAGCCAGTCGGCTTCGCTTCAGCAAATTGGGTATGTAATAGAGTCGGTGTCTTGTGAGCGTCGAACTTTCGGTTCATAGCGTCTTCACACACCGCAATCTGGCCTTTCGACTCAAATT
>NZ_JBNPJU010000042.1:0-16766 GCF_050312575.1 Pseudomonas sp. R11F
TAGCGGTGTGTCAGCCACTGCATTTGAAAGCTGGCCCACCGCTATCGGGAGCAAGCCCCCTCCCACATTTGTTCTGTGTTGTTCGGGCCATGTCGTAAACGCACCTTTGCGTGGCGTGCGTAGGCATTTGACCTGTCTGCGCCAGCCCTACCATCGCATCAAAGGGCCTGTATGGGCCTCACCAATACGAAAGGCTGGGAGAGACGCGATGTTCAGCAAACAAGACCAGATCCAGGGATATGACGACGCACTGCTGGCGGCCATGAATGCCGAGGAGCAGCGCCAGGAAGATCATATCGAGCTGATCGCGTCAGAGAACTACACCAGCAAACGCGTGATGCAAGCCCAGGGCAGTGGCTTGACCAACAAATACGCCGAAGGCTACCCGGGCAAGCGCTACTACGGCGGCTGCGAGCATGTGGACAAGGTGGAAGCCCTGGCCATCGAGCGCGCCAAGCAACTGTTCGGTGCCGATTACGCCAACGTACAGCCGCACTCCGGTTCGTCCGCCAACAGCGCGGTGTACCTGGCCCTGCTGCAAGCGGGCGATACCATTTTGGGCATGAGCCTGGCCCACGGCGGTCACCTGACCCACGGTGCCAAGGTGTCGTCCTCGGGCAAGCTGTACAACGCGGTGCAATACGGCATCAACACTGACACCGGCCTGATCGACTACGACGAAGTCGAGCGTCTGGCGGTTGAGCACAAGCCGAAGATGATCGTTGCAGGCTTTTCCGCCTACTCCAAGACTCTGGATTTCCCACGTTTTCGTCAGATCGCCGACAAGGTCGGCGCGCTGCTGTTCGTCGACATGGCTCACGTTGCTGGCCTGGTTGCCGCCGGCCTGTACCCCAACCCGCTGCCGTACGCTGACGTGGTGACCACCACCACCCACAAGACCCTGCGCGGTCCACGGGGCGGTCTGATCCTGGCCAAGTCCAACGAAGAAATCGAAAAGAAACTCAACGCTGCCGTATTCCCCGGCGCCCAGGGCGGCCCGCTGATGCACGTCATCGCCGGCAAGGCAGTGTGCTTCAAGGAAGCGCTGGAACCTGGTTTCAAGGCTTATCAGCAACAAGTGATCGACAACGCACAGGCCATGGCCAGCGTGTTTATCAAACGCGGCTACGATGTAGTGTCCGGCGGTACCGATAACCACCTGTTCCTGGTCAGCCTGATCCGTCAGGGCCTCACCGGCAAAGAGGCGGACGCCGCCCTGGGCCGCGCCCACATCACCGTCAACAAGAACGCCGTGCCGAACGACCCGCAGTCGCCCTTCGTGACCTCGGGCCTGCGCATCGGCACCCCGGCGGTGACCACGCGTGGTTTCAAAGTGCCGCAGTGCATCGAACTGGCCGGCTGGATCTGCGACATCCTCGACAACCTCGGCGACGCCGACGTCGAGGCCAACGTGGCCAAGCACGTGTCTGCCCTGTGCGCTGATTTCCCGGTTTATCGCTGAGCGCGGTTTTGGAGTAATGACTATGCAACGCTACTCGGGCTTCGGCCTCTTCAAGCACTCCCTCAGCCACCACGAAAACTGGCAGAAGATGTGGCGCACGCCGACCCCGAAAAAGGTCTACGACGTGGTCATCGTCGGCGGTGGCGGGCATGGTCTGGCGACCGCCTACTACCTGGCCAAGGAACACGGCATCACCAATGTGGCCGTGGTCGAGAAAGGTTGGTTGGGCGGCGGCAACACCGCGCGCAACACCACCATCGTGCGTTCCAACTACCTGTGGGACGAGTCGGCGCACCTGTACGAACACGCGATGAAGCTGTGGGAAGGTTTGTCCCAGGACCTGAACTACAACGTGATGTTCTCCCAGCGCGGCGTGTACAACCTGTGCCATACCCTGCAGGACATCCGTGATTCCGAACGTCGTGTGAGCGCCAACCGCCTTAACGGCGTAGACGGCGAACTGCTCAACGCCAAGCAAGTGGCCGACGAGATCCCGTACCTCGACTGCTCGAAAAACACTCGTTACCCGGTACTCGGCGCCACCGTGCAACGGCGTGGCGGCGTGGCCCGTCACGATGCCGTGGCCTGGGGTTTTGCCCGTGCGGCTGACGCACTCGGCGTGGACTTGATCCAGCAGACCGAAGTCATCGGTTTCCGCAAGGAAAACGGTGTGTGCATCGGCGTGGAAACCAACAAGGGCTTCATCGGCGCCAAGCGCGTCGGTGTGGTCACCGCCGGTAACTCCGGGCACATGGCGTCGCTCGCCGGTTTCCGCCTGCCGATCGAATCCCACCCGCTGCAGGCACTGGTGTCGGAGCCGATCAAGCCGATTATCGACAGCGTGATCATGTCCAACGCCGTGCACGGTTACATCAGCCAGTCCGACAAGGGCGACCTGGTGATCGGCGCCGGCATCGACGGCTACAACGGCTACGGCCAGCGCGGTTCGTACCCGGTGATCGAACACACCATCCAGGCCATCGTCGAGATGTTCCCGGTGCTGTCGCGCGTGCGCATGAACCGTCAGTGGGGCGGCATCGTCGACACCACGCCGGACGCGTGCCCGATCATTTCGAAAACCCCGGTACCGAACATGTTCTTCAACTGCGGCTGGGGCACCGGCGGCTTCAAGGCCACCCCAGGCTCAGGCAACGTGTTCGCCGCAAGCCTGGCCAAGGGTGAAATGCACCCGCTGGCCGCGCCATTCTCCATCGACCGTTTCCACAACGGTGCGTTGATCGACGAACACGGCGCTGCGGCCGTCGCCCACTAACAGGAGAAAAATCCTATGTTGCATATCTTCTGTCCTCACTGTGGCGAACTGCGCTCCGAAGAGGAATTCCATGCCTCCGGCCAAGCGCACATCCCGCGCCCGCTGGACCCGAATGCCTGCACCGATGAAGAGTGGGGCGACTACATGTTCTTCCGCGACAACCCGCGCGGCCTGCACCATGAGCTGTGGATTCACGCCGCCGGTTGCCGCCAGTATTTCAACGCCACCCGCGATACCGTGACTTACGAAATTCTTGAAACCTACAAGATCGGTGAGAAGCCACAATTCACCGCCAAGGCCTCTGGAGAGAAGGTATGAGCCAGACCAATCGCCTGTCCAACGGTGGCCGCATCGACCGTAATAAAGTCCTGACGTTTACCTTCAACGGCCAGAGCTACAAGGGCTTCGAAGGTGACACTCTGGCCGCTGCACTGCTGGCCAATGGCGTCGACATCATCGGCCGCAGTTTCAAATATTCGCGTCCACGCGGCATCTTCGCCGCCGGCGCCGAAGAGCCGAACGCGGTGCTGCAGATCGGTGCCACCGAAGCCACCCAGATTCCCAACGTGCGCGCCACGCAACAGGCGCTGTACCAGGGCCTCGTCGCCACCAGCACCAACGGTTGGCCGAGCGTGAACAACGACATGATGGGCATCCTCGGCAAGGTCGGCGGCAAGCTGATGCCGCCGGGTTTCTACTACAAAACCTTCATGTACCCGCAATCGTTCTGGATGACTTACGAGAAGTACATCCGCAAGGCTGCCGGCCTGGGTCGCTCGCCGACCGAGAACGACCCGGACACCTACGACAACATGAACCGTCACTGCGACGTGCTGGTAGTGGGCGCAGGCCCTGCCGGCCTGGCCGCTGCACTGGCTGCCGCACGCAGCGGGGCGCGGGTGATCATTGCCGATGAGCAGGAAGAGTTCGGCGGGTCGCTGCTCGACTCCCGCGAAAGCCTCGACGGCAAGCCGGCCATGGAATGGGTCGCCAGTGTGATCGCCGAATTGAAAGCCCTGCCGGACGTGGTGCTGCTGCCTCGCGCCACCGTCAACGGCTACCACGACCATAACTTCCTGACCATTCACGAACGCCTCACCGACCACCTCGGTGACCGTGCGCCGGTGGGGGTGGTGCGTCAGCGTATCCATCGGGTACGGGCCAAGCGTGTCGTCCTCGCGACCGGTGCCTGCGAGCGCCCGCTGGTGTACGGCAACAACGACGTGCCGGGCAACATGCTCGCCGGTGCGGTCTCCACCTATGTGCGCCGCTACGGCGTGGCACCGGGCAAAAAACTGGTGCTGTCGACCAACAACGACCACGCCTACCGCGTGGCGCTGGACTGGTTCGACGCAGGCCTGCAAGTGGTGGCCGTGGCCGATGCACGCCACAACCCACGCGGCGCCCTGGTTGAAGAGGCCCGCGCCAAAGGCATCCGCATTCTCACCGGCAGCGCCGTGATTGAAGCGCGTGGCAGCAAGCATGTGACCGGCGCACGTGTGGCGGCCATCGACGTCAAGGCGCATAAAGTCACCAGCCCCGGCGAGTGGCTGGACTGCGACCTGGTCGCCAGCTCCGGTGGCTACAGCCCAGTGGTTCACTTGGCCTCGCACTTGGGCGGCAAGCCGACCTGGCGTGAAGACATCCTCGGTTTTGTACCGGGCGAAGCCCCGCAGAAACGGGTGTGTGTCGGCGGCATCAACGGCGTCTACAGCCTTGGCGATTCCCTGGCCGATGGTTTTGAAGGGGGCGTGCGCGCCGCCAGCGAAGCCGGGTTTGCACCCGTGGAAGGTACGCTGCCCAAGGCTTTGAGCCGTCTGGAAGAGCCGACCCTGGCGCTGTTCCAGGTGCCTCACGAAAAAGCCACCGCACGGGCGCCCAAGCAATTTGTCGACCTGCAGAACGACGTGACCGCCGCCGCCATCGAACTGGCAACCCGCGAAGGTTTCGAGTCGGTCGAGCACGTCAAACGCTACACCGCGCTGGGCTTCGGCACCGACCAGGGCAAGCTGGGTAACGTCAACGGCCTGGCGATTGCGGCGCGCTCCCTGAACGTGACCATCCCGCAGATGGGCACCACCATGTTCCGTCCCAACTACACGCCGGTGACATTCGGCGCAGTGGCGGGCCGTCACTGTGGGCACATCTTCGAACCGGTTCGCTACACCGCGCTGCACGCCTGGCACGTCAAGAACGGCGCTGAGTTTGAAGACGTCGGCCAATGGAAACGCCCGTGGTACTTCCCACGCAATGGCGAAGACCTGCACGCTGCGGTGAAACGCGAATGCCTGGCCGTGCGCGACAGCGTCGGCCTGCTGGATGCCTCCACCCTCGGCAAGATCGACATTCAAGGCCCGGATGCCCGCGAGTTCCTCAACCGCATCTACAGCAACGCCTGGACCAAGCTCGACGTGGGCAAGGCGCGCTACGGCCTGATGTGCAAGGAAGACGGTATGGTCTTCGACGACGGTGTTACCGCCTGTCTGGCCGACAACCACTTCCTGATGACCACCACCACCGGCGGCGCCGCGCGCGTTCTCCAGTGGCTGGAAATCTACCAACAGACCGAATGGCCGGACCTCAAGGTGTACTTCACCTCGGTCACCGACCACTGGGCGACCATGACCCTGTCCGGCCCCAACAGCCGCAAGCTGCTGGCCGAAGTCACCGACATCGACCTGGACAAGGACGGCTTCCCGTTCATGACCTGGAAAGAAGGTCTGGTGGGTGGGGTGCCGGCGCGGGTGTTCCGCATCTCGTTTACCGGCGAGCTGTCGTACGAAGTCAACGTACAGGCCGACTACGCGATGGGCGTGCTGGAAAAAATCGTCGAGGTCGGCAAAAAGTACAACCTGACCCCGTACGGCACCGAGACCATGCACGTCCTGCGGGCCGAGAAGGGCTTCATCATCGTCGGCCAGGACACCGATGGCTCGATGACCCCTGACGACCTGAACATGGGCTGGTGTGTCGGGCGTACCAAGCCGTTCTCGTGGATCGGCTGGCGCGGCATGAACCGTGAAGACTGCGTGCGTGAAGAACGCAAGCAACTGGTGGGCTTGAAGCCGGTCGATCCAAAAGTGTGGCTGCCGGAAGGCGCGCAGTTGGTGTTCGATCCGAAGCAGTCGATCCCGATGAAGATGGTCGGTCACGTGACCTCTAGCTATGCCCACAACTCCCTCGGTTATTCGTTCGCGATGGCGGTGGTCAAGGGCGGCTTGAAGCGTATCGGCGAGCGGGTGTTCTCACCGCAGGCCGATGGCAGCGTGATCGAAGCGGAGATTGTGTCTTCGGTGTTCTTTGACCCGAAAGGCGATCGCCAGAACATTTGACACCTGATCGTTCCCACGCGCTGCGTGGGAATGCATCCCGGGACGCTCGGCGTCCCAAGAGCGGACGCCGAGCGTCCATGGCGGCATTCCCACGCAGAGCATGGGAACGATCAATTCAGAACAGGTGCTATATGACAGCAGCCAATGTTTACCAACAACGCCCCACTAACGGCGCCAAGGCCGAGTCGTCGCTGCACCATGCCGACCTCGCCAGCCTGGTGGGCAAGGGCCGTAAAAACGCAGGCGTTACCGTCCGCGAGAAAAAACTCCTGGGCCACCTGACCCTTCGTGGCGATGGGCATGACGCCGCCTTCGCCGCCGGCGTGCACAAGGCGCTTGGCATCGAGTTGCCCGGTGCCCTGCAAGTCATCGTCAAGGGCGAAACCAGCCTGCAATGGCTCGGCCCGGATGAATGGTTGCTAGTGGTGCCCAGCGGTGAAGAGTTCGCCGCCGAGCAGAACCTGCGCGCCGCCCTGGGTGACCTGCATATCCAGGTCGTCAACGTCAGTGGCGGCCAGCAGATCCTCGAGCTCAGCGGCCCGAATGTGCGTGATGTGTTGATGAAGTCCACCAGCTATGACGTGCACCCCAACAACTTCCCGGTGGGCAAGGCCGTGGGCACGGTGTTCGCCAAGTCGCAACTGGTGATCCGCCACACCGCTGAAGACACCTGGGAACTGGTGATTCGTCGCAGCTTCTCGGATTACTGGTGGTTGTGGTTGCAGGATGCCTCGGCCGAATTCGGCCTCAGCGTAGTTGCATGATGATCGTTCCCACGCTCCGCGTGGGAATGCATCCCGGGATGCTCTGCGTCCCCAAGAGCGGACGCCGAGCGTCCATGGCGGCATTCCCACGCAGAGTGTGGGAACGATCAAGGAGTTACCTGTTATGAGCCGCGCACCCGATACATGGATTTTGACCGCCGACTGCCCCAGCGTGCTCGGCACGGTGGACGCGGTCACCCGCTACCTGTTCGAACAGGGCTGTTACGTTACCGAGCACCACTCGTTCGATGACCGGCTCTCGGGCCGGTTCTTCATACGCGTGGAATTCCGTCAGCCCGACGGTTTTGACGAACAGGCCTTCCGCGATGGCCTGGCCACACGCGGTGAAGCCTTCGGCATGATCTTCGAGCTGACGGCGCCGAACTATCGGCCCAAAGTGGTGATCATGGTGTCCAAGGCCGATCACTGCCTCAACGACCTGTTGTATCGCCAGCGTATCGGCCAGCTGTCGATGGACGTGGTGGCGGTGGTGTCCAACCATCCCGATTTGAAACCCCTGGCCGACTGGCACCAGATTCCCTACTACCATTTCCCCCTCGACCCCAATGACAAGCCGTCCCAGGAGCGTCAGGTGTGGCAAGTGGTGGAAGACACCGGCGCTGAACTGGTGATCCTTGCGCGCTACATGCAAGTGCTGTCGCCGGAGTTGTGCCGCAAGCTGGACGGTAAGGCCATCAACATCCACCACTCGTTGCTACCCGGGTTCAAGGGCGCCAAGCCGTATCACCAGGCGTACAACAAGGGCGTGAAGCTGGTGGGGGCTACGGCGCATTACATCAACAACGATCTGGATGAAGGGCCGATCATCGCCCAGGGCGTGGAGGTGGTGGATCACAGCCATTATCCCGAGGACTTGATTGCCAAAGGGCGGGATATCGAAGGGCTGACCCTCGCCCGTGCGGTGGGGTATCACATTGAGCGGCGGGTGTTTTTGAACGCCAATAGAACGGTGGTGCTCTGACTGAGGCTATCGGGAGCAAGCCCCCTCCCACCCTGGAATTGTGAATGCCTTCAAATGTGGGAGGGGGCTTGCCCCCGATGAGGCCCTCACTAACAACGCAAAAACAGCATCTGTACCCGAGCACTTAACGCGCTGCCTGCCTGGGCAACGTGGTTCCATAAAAACAACAGCGAGGTGAAAGCATGTCTGGTAATCGTGGTGTCGTGTATCTCGGCAACGGCAAGGTCGAAGTACAGAAAATCGACTATCCCAAAATGCAGGACCCCCGTGGCAGGAAGATTGAGCACGGCGTCATCCTGCGCGTGGTTTCCACCAATATCTGCGGCTCCGACCAACACATGGTGCGTGGCCGTACCACTGCCCAGACCGGCCTGGTGCTCGGTCACGAGATCACCGGCGAAGTGATCGAGAAGGGCAACGACGTCGAAAACCTGAAAATCGGCGACCTGGTTTCCGTCCCCTTCAACGTTGCCTGCGGCCGCTGCCGTTCCTGCAAAGAGCAGCACACCGGCGTGTGTCTGACCGTCAACCCGGCGCGTGCCGGTGGCGCCTACGGTTATGTCGACATGGGCGACTGGACCGGCGGCCAGGCCGAATACGTGCTGGTGCCGTATGCCGATTTCAACCTGCTGAAACTGCCGGACCGTGACAAGGCCATGGAGAAAATCCGCGACCTGACTTGCCTCTCCGACATTCTGCCGACCGGCTACCACGGTGCCGTCACGGCGGGCGTTGGACCGGGCAGCACCGTATACATCGCGGGTGCCGGCCCAGTCGGTCTGGCCGCTGCCGCTTCCGCCCGCCTGCTGGGCGCGGCGGTGGTGATCATCGGCGACGTCAACCCGATCCGCCTGGCTCACGCCAAGGCCCAGGGGTTCGAAATTGCCGACCTGTCCAAAGACACGCCTCTGCACGAGCAAATCGCCGCACTGTTGGGCGAGCCCGAAGTTGACTGCGCCGTCGATGCCGTAGGTTTCGAAGCCCGTGGCCACGGCCACGAAGGCGTGAAAGCCGAAGCCCCGGCCACCGTGCTCAACTCGTTGATGGGTGTCGTGCGGGTGGCGGGCAAGATCGGGATTCCGGGCCTGTACGTCACCGAAGATCCAGGTGCGGTGGATGCCGCTGCGAAAATGGGCAGCCTGAGCATTCGCTTTGGCCTGGGCTGGGCCAAATCCCACAGCTTCCACACTGGGCAAACGCCCGTGATGAAGTACAACCGCCAACTGATGCAGGCGATCATGTGGGACCGTATCAACATTGCCGAAATCGTCGGCGTGCAGGTGATCAGCCTGGATGACGCGCCGCGTGGGTATGGCGAGTTCGATGCGGGCGTGCCGAAGAAATTTGTGATTGACCCGCACAAACTGTTCAGTGCGGCATAAAGCGCAGTGAAAAAAATGGCGACCTTCACAGGTCGCCATTTTTTTTGATCATTTAAGTGTCGACAGCCTCAGGTAGGGGGCGGCCACTTCCCCGTTTTTGACCACGCGATTGCCACCGTAATCACACAGCAGCGTGCCGTTGCGTTGATGGATGGCTTCGGGCCGCAGCGCGTATTCAGCGGCCAGGTAATCATCGTCGGTTCCCGCCGTTTGCCCTGTCCATGTCCTGCCGTTGACAGTGGCCGTGTATTGATAACCCTCGCCGTAAGGCGGTGGCAGGCCAGGATCCGTGTAGGCCGTTGAGTGGATAGTTTTTGTGGCAGGGCATTGGTCGATGCCGGGAGGCGGGGGCGGTAGCAGATGAGTGCGCGCAGCATAAAGCAGTAGGCCGATTACCATAGTTCTAACTCCTTGTTAACGGGTAAACCTCGCGGGTTGTCGGTACGCGGGAGGCCAACCTGAGTGGGAGTCTATGGGCTTTCGTTCCTTCGCAAGCTGCTACTGGAGGTTACCTGAAACGCATAAGGGCGGTCCGAAGACCGCCCTTATGCGTTTGCTTGAACAATGGCGTTATCGAGCCGCCAGCGCCCCCTGGTACACCGTCGGCCCCGTCGGCTGCTTGCTGAGCGAGCCACCTTTGGTTTCTGCGCTCACCATCAATTCCACCGGCTTGCGGATGGATTCCTGTTGGCGAGGGTTGAGTCCGATAATGCCTTTGCCGTCTTCCGGCAACAGGCCCAGTGAAACCGGTGTGCCGCCTTCGGGGATCGCCCACAGCTCCAGGCTGTGGTCCGGCGCAGGGGCAGTCGCAGCGATCGGCTGCACTTCCAGGTAATCCTTGTGCGCCATGATCTGCGCGGCCGGTTGTTGTTCGGTGGTGACCAGGGTGGCAGCGGATTTGACGCTGTCCTGGGTATAAAGGGCGCCGCCGATACCGGCAACCACCACTGCGCAGGCGCCGATGAACAGGCGAGGGCCGCTCCAGAATGAGGGTTTGTGCTCAATGACTTGGGGTTGGTTCGCAGTCATAAGTCTGTTCCTGACAAAATTTGTAGTCAGTTCATGGACCTTGCCAAGGGCGATGGGTTCCTGAACCCAGCAATATGGGCGGCGCACCTCGTCGGAATTTTCCACAACTGCGGATGCAATATTTTCTGAACTAATCTGAGGGTGGGAACATTCCTTCAGGAGTGTCAGTCAAACGCCTGCTTTTTAGCTCTTACATTCTGAGGTTGTCTTGATGAAGATTTCACGCGGTTTTGCCCTGTCCTGCCTGTTGACCGTGGCCGCCAGCCCGGTGTTTGCCGCAGGCTTCAGCTTGGGTGATGTGGCCAATGCCGTTTCCGGCGCCCAGGGCAACAACAAGGCGGCTGCCGCAGCGCCAAGTTCCCAGACCGCCGGCCTGCTGCAGGCGCTGACCTCGCAACTGAATGTCACCCCGGAACAAGCGATTGGTGGCACCGGCGCCATGCTGGGCCTGGCCAAGAACCAATTGAGCGGCACTGACTATTCGCAACTGGGCAAGAGCGTTCCCGGCCTGGATAAGCTGGCCGGCACCAACTCCCTGGGCAGCCTGGGCGCGTTGAGCGGCATGCTCGGCCAGAGCGGCGGCAGCAAGACCAGCGGCCTGGACGGTCTGCTGGGTAACGTGAAAGACACCAACGACCTGAACACCGCGTTCAGCGCCTTGGGCATGGACAGTGGGATGGTCGGCCAGTTTGCACCGGTGATCCTCAAATACCTGGGCGACCAAGGCGTGGGCGGTTCCTTGCTGCAAAGCCTGGGCAGTGTCTGGGGCGGCTGACGCGATCAGATCCGAGGTGTTTTGAGAATGTGGTGCAACATTTTTCTTTGAACCGTATGGGATGTTTTACCACCCAGAGAGACCGTTCCGGGGCGCCGCAAGGCCCGGAGCGGATTCTTCAATTCATTCAGGTAGAACATCTCATATGAACATTGCCCATGCATCGAGCCTCAATAACGCCTTGCAACTGATCGCCAGGGACACCGCACTTGCATCCGTGCCTTATCAGGGAACACAGGCTCAGGCGGATGCTGTCGCCAAGCAAGACACCATGGTTCGCAAGCACCATCAGCCCCTGGGGCAGCGCTTGAGCGATACTCCTTCAGCGGATGAGCTGGCACAGGCCGTGCGGGGCGGCAGGTTACAGGTGGATATTTACAAGCCTATGTCGGACGAAGAGGTGATTGCTTCGTTGAACCCGGAGTTTATTCATCCCAGCAAGCTGACTGAAAAGCCTGCATCCCTTGGCCAGACGATGCTGGAGATCAGGTCGCTTCTGCGCTAAGGCGCTGCCTGATCTGACAACAGTTGCTGTATGCGCTGGTCCTTCTCCCTCCAGAGCTGGTTCACCCAGTTCTGGACGGTCTGGCGAAAAGCCGGATCGTTCTCGTAATCGCCCTGCCATAACACCGGGTCCAGTTCGCGCGTGCGGATATCGATGATCACCTTTGGTACCGAGCCGCTGATCAAGTCCCAGAAGCCCGGAATCTTCTGCTGCGGATAAACCACGGTCACGTCGAGGATCGCGTCCAGCTGTTCGCCCATGGCGGCCAAGACAAACGCCACGCCGCCCGCCTTGGGCTTGAGCAACCGGGTGAATGGTGAGTCCTGCTGCTTGCGTTTGGCCTCGCTGAAGCGCGTACCTTCCAGATAGTTGACCACCGTCACCGGTTGGCGCTTGAACAGTTCGCAAGCCTGCCGGGTAATCTTCAAGTCCTGCCCCGCCAGTTCCGGATGCTTGGCCAGGAACGCCTTGGTGTAGCGTTTCATGAACGGGTAGTCCAGCGCCCACCACGCCAGGCCCAGGAAGGGCACCCAGATCAGTTCTTTTTTAAGGAAGAATTTGAAGAACGGCGTGCGCCGGTTCAACGTCTGGATCAACGCCGGAATATCGACCCAGGATTGGTGATTGCTGATGACCAGGTAGGAAGTGTCACCGCGCAGGTCGGCGCCGCCGCGAATATCCCATTGGGTCGGGATGCACAGCGAAAAGATCAGTTTGTCGATCTCGGCCCAGGTTTCGGCAATCCACATCACCGCCCATGAGGCGTAGTCGCGAAAGCGACCGGGGGCCACCAGTTTGAGCAGGGCAAACACCATCAATGGCCCGAACAGCACCAGGGTGTTGAGCAGTAGCAGCAATGTGACAAAACAGCCGGTGAGCAGGCGGCGCATAAGCAACTCTTGGGAGGGTTTGGCGGGCCATGATAAGCAAGCTGAGTCTAGAGGCCAAATCGCAAATTGCCGGACGAATGTTTCACAATGTGCCGGGTATGGTTGAGCGAGCTAACTAAGCAGCGCTTTTGCGGTCTAGAATCCGCCTACTTCTTTCGAGGAAATCACTCCGTGAAATTGCTCCTTGCCTCGCTTGCCCTGGTCGCCTTGCCTGTCATGGCCGCCGAACCGACCCTCTACGGTCGCTACGAATACATCCAGTTGCCGGAGATCGGCCAAACCTTCAAGGCCAAGATGGACACCGGTGCACTGACCGCGTCGCTGTCGGCGCGCAACATCGAGACCTTCCAGCGCGACGGCGACGACTGGGTGCGTTTCCGCCTCGGTGGCAAGGATGCGAGCGACAAGGTCTATGAACACAAGGTGTCGCGCATCAGCAAGATCAAGAGCCGCGCCGATGAGGACGAGGACAAGGACGAAGCCACCGTGGCCAAGCGCCCGGTTATCGACCTGGAAATGTGCCTGGGCAACGTCAAGCGCACGGTCGAGGTCAACCTGACCGACCGCAGCAGCTTCAACTACCCGCTGTTGATCGGCGCCAAGGCGTTGCGTGAATTCGGCGCAGCGGTAAACCCGGCGCGCCGTTACACTGCCGACAAACCCGACTGCTGATCGAGCCCATGCCCCACATCCTGATTGTCGAAGACGAAGCGGCGATTGCCGATACGCTGATATTCGCCTTGCAAGGCGAGGGGTTCGGCACTACCTGGCTGAGCCTCGGCCAGGAGGCGTTGGCTCATCAACGCCAGACCCCGGCGGACTTGATCATCCTCGACATCGGGCTGCCGGACATCAGCGGCTTTGAAACCTGCAAGCAACTGCGCCGCTTCACGGAAGTGCCGGTGATGTTTCTCAGTGCCCGGGATGCTGAAATCGACCGGGTAGTGGGGCTGGAGATCGGCGCCGACGATTATGTGGTCAAGCCGTTCAGCCCTCGGGAAGTGGCCGCGCGGGTCAAGGCGATTCTCAAACGGGTCGGCCCCAGCGTGGCGCCGACGTCATTCCAGATCGACCTGGAGCGTATGCAGATTCAGTATCGCGGCCAGCCGTTGAGCCTGACGCGCCACGAATTTCGCCTCTTGCAAAGCCTGCTGGAGCAACCCGAACGCGTCTTCAGCCGCGAGCAGTTGCTCGATGCGGTGGGCGTCCCCGCCGATGCCGGCTACGAGCGCAATATCGACAGCCATATCAAAAGTCTGCGCAGCAAGTTGCGTAATATTGCGGCGGATGCCGAACCGATCCAGACCCATCGCGGCCTGGGCTACAGCTATAGCCCGAGCCATAGCTGATGCGCCTGGGGCTGCGGATCTTCCTGGTGTACGCGTTGTTCATCGGCCTGACCGGCTACTTCGTGCTCAACACGGTGATGAAGGAAATCCGCCCCGGCGTGCGCCAGTCCACCGAAGAAACCCTGGTGGACACCGCCAACCTGCTGGCCGAGATCCTGCGCGATGACGTGAAGAACGGCACGCTCGGCGACAGCCATTGGCCGCAACTGCTCAAGGCTTACGGCAATCGCCAGCCAGGCGCGACCATCTGGGGGCTGCCGAAGAATCAGGTCAACCACCGTATCTACGTGACCGATGCCAAGGGCGTCGTGCTGCTCGACTCCAGCGGCGAAGCGGTGGGCCAGGATTATTCGCAATGGAACGACGTGTACCTGACCCTGCGCGGTGAGTATGGCGCCCGTTCCACCCGCAGCGATGCGGGCGATCCGGCCTCTTCGGTGATGCACGTCGGCGCGCCGATCCGCGACAACGGCCAGATCATCGGCGTGGTCACGGTGGCCAAACCTAACAGCTCGCTGCAGCCCTATGTCGACCGCACCGAACGCCGCCTGCTGTGGTACGGCGCCGGGCTGGTGGTCCTCGGCCTGCTGTTGGGCGCATTGCTGTCGTGGTGGGTGAGCGCGGCGTTAAGACGACTGACCGCTTACGCCGAGGCGGTCAGCGAAGGGCGGCGTGCCGAACTGCCGCATTACCGCGGTGGCGAGCTCAAGCAGTTGTCCACGGCGGTGGAACACATGCGCACGCAGTTGGAAGGCAAGGCCTATGTCGAACATTACGTACACACCCTGACCCATGAATTGAAAAGCCCCTTGGCGGCGATTCGTGGCGCGGCGGAGTTGCTGCAGGGCGATATGACCCGCGAGCAGCAGCAGCGCTTCGTTGGCAATATCGACAGTGAAAGTGCGCGCCTGCAGCAACTGATCGAACGCCTGCTGAACCTTGCGCAAGTCGAGCAACGCCAGGGCCTGGAAGAGCAGGCAAGCATCGCGCTGGCGGCGATGGTCGACGAAGTGCTCAAGGCACAATGCGCGCGCATCGAAGGTGCGGGCTTGCATGTCGAACAAGGGATTGCCACGGATGTGAAGGTGTTCGGTGAGCCCTTCCTGTTGCGCCAGGCCCTGGGCAATCTGCTGGATAACGCCTTGGACTTCACGCCACCCGGTGGCGCTCTACGGTTCAGCGCTCAAACGCGACACAACGACGTGCAGGTGAGCCTGTTCAACCAGGCGGCGCCGATTCCCGACTATGCGCTGCCACGTTTGAGTGAGCGCTTCTACTCGCTGCCACGCCCGGGCAGCGGGCGCAAAAGCACCGGCCTGGGTCTGAACTTTGTTGAAGAAGTGATGAAGCTGCATGGCGGTGCGTTGCAGATCGGCAATGTGCCTGGCGGGGTGCAAGTGGTGCTGCATCTCCACACAGTCTCCACACTGCCCACATAAATCTCCCACACGCGCCGCGCAGTCTCTGCCTATCAAACACAGGGAGAGACCCATGAACCGCAGTCTGCTTTTCAAACTGGGCGCGATTGCGCTGCTGATCGTGTTGTTGCTGATTCCGCTGCTGATGATCAACGGCATCATCAGCGACCGCCAGCAGCTGCGCGACGGCGTCTTGATGGACATTGCTCGTAGCTCCAGCTACAGCCAGCGCCTCACGGGCCCGGTGATGGTGGTGCCCTATCGCAAGACCGTGCGCGAGTGGAAGCTCAATGAAAAGCTCAACAAGCGCTACGAGGAAGTCCGTGAAGAGCGCGGTCGTCTGTATTTCCTGCCGGACCGTTTTGAACTCGACGGCAAGGTACAGACCGAACTGCGCGCACGGGGCATCTATCAGGCGCGGCTGTTCCATGCCGACAGTCGTATCAATGGGCGTTTCGAGCTGCCTGCACAACTGGGCATCACCGAGGACTTTGCCGATTACCGCTTTGAAGCGGCGTTTCTGGCGGTCGGTATCAGCGATATTCGCGGCATCGAAAACGCGCTGAAGCTTGAGCTGGGTGGCCAGCGCCTGGACTTCGAGCCTGGCTCCCAAGTGGACTGGTTGGGGGAGGGCGTGCACGTGACACTGCCTGAGCTGGACAGCAAAAAAACCAGCGTGGTGGATTTCGCTTTTGACCTGCGCCTGCAAGGCACCGAGCAACTGCAAGTGGTTCCGGTGGGCAAGACCAGCCAAGTATCCCTGGCTTCCAACTGGCCGCATCCGAGCTTTATCGGCAATTTCCTGCCGGCCCAGCGCGAGGTCACCGACACGGGGTTCACCGCCAACTGGCAGACCTCGTTTTTCTCCACCAACCTGGAACAAGCCCTGCAAACCTGCCTGGACGAGCGGGGTTGTAACGACTTCAACAATCGCAGCTTTGGCGTGAACTTCATCGACCCGGTGGACCAGTACCTCAAGAGCGATCGCGCGATCAAATATGCGCTGCTGTTTATTGCGCTGACGTTTGCCGGGTTCTTCCTGTTCGAAGTGCTCAAGAGCCTGGCGGTGCACCCGGTTCAATACGCCTTGGTGGGCTTTGCGCTGGCGTTCTTTTACCTGCTGCTGTTGTCATTGTCCGAGCACATAGGCTTCGCCATGGCCTATCTGTGCTCTGCCGGCGCCTGCGTGTTGCTGATCGGCTTCTACGTGTGTCATGTGCTGCGCAGCGTCAGTCACGGCCTGGGTTTTTCGGCGGGGCTCGCAGCCTTGTACGGCTTGTTGTACGGGCTGTTGAGCGCCGAGGATTATGCGTTGCTGATGGGCTCGCTGCTGCTGTTCGGGTTGTTGGGGACGGTGATGGTGCTGACCCGCAAGCTGGATTGGTATGGCGTGGGCAAGCGCAAGGCGGTGGAGCCTTTGGAGTCGCTGCAATGATGGGCCTGCGCGAGGATCAGCAAATCAGGGCCAAATTGGTTGCCAGGATCAACCTGTTGTTCCCTGTTTGTAGTGAGCGGGCTTGCCCCGCGCTGGGGGGCGCAGCCGCCCCAATCCGGCCAACGCGTTCTTCCAGTTAGTTCTCAGGCGCCTGGTTTTGGGGCGGCTGC
>NZ_JBNPJU010000050.1:0-15135 GCF_050312575.1 Pseudomonas sp. R11F
ATCAGATACCAATCTGTTGGCTGACACACCGCCATCGGGAGCAAGCCCCCTCCCACATTGATCTTCATCAGTTTTTGAGATTTGTGTTCGTTTCCGGGCTAGCATTGGCCCTTGTCTTCATTATTGTTACTCGCTTCGGATAGCCTTCCATGACTGCCCATCGAATTGGTTTCCTGATCTGGCCCAGCACAAAAGCACTGACGCTGGCGCTGGCTGAGGAGGCCTTGCGTATTGCCCAACGGGTGCATCCGGACGTGGTCTACGAACTGTCGTTCCTGCACGCGGAACCGGCTGCCGACGGCGCCTGGCAATTGCCGGGCGAGGCTTGGGCGGGCAAGCTCGAAGGTTTCCAGAAGCTGTTCCTGCTGGCGGACGAGCCGCCGACGGTGATCGCCTCTCAACTGAGCACGGCGCTCAAGCAGCTTGTGCGCGCAGGCTGCGTGATCGGCGGCTTGTCGGCGGGTGTCTACCCGTTGGCCCAGCTCGGCCTGCTCGACGGTTACCGCGCTGCCGTGCATTGGCGCTGGCAGGATGATTTCGCCGAGCGCTTCCCCAAGGTCATCGCCACCAGCCATCTGTTCGACTGGGACCGCGACCGCCTGACCGCCTGTGGCGGCATGTCGGTGCTCGACCTGTTGCTGGCGGTGCTGGCCCGTGACCACGGCGCCGAACTGGCCGGCGCGGTGTCCGAGGAACTGGTGGTGGAGCGCATCCGCGAAGGCGGCGAGCGCCAGCGTATCCCACTGCAAAACCGCCTGGGCTCCAGCCATCCCAAGCTGACCCAGGCGGTTCTGTTGATGGAAGCCAATATCGAAGAGCCGCTGACCACTGACGAAATTGCCCAGCACGTCTGCGTGTCGCGACGACAACTCGAACGCATCTTCAAGCAGTACCTCAATCGTGTCCCCAGCCAGTACTACCTGGAACTACGCCTGAACAAGGCCCGCCAGATGCTCATGCAAACCAGCAAGTCGATCATCCAGATCGGCCTGTCGTGCGGTTTCTCCTCAGGGCCGCATTTCTCCAGCGCCTACCGCAACTTCTTCGGCGCGACCCCGCGTGAAGACCGCAACCAGCGTCGCAGCAGCAGCCCGTTCGAATTGTCCTCGGTACCGTCCGAACGCGGTTGAGCACGGCTCACCCTGGCTAGCCCGAAGGGGCGGTTATTCCTCCTGTGGCCGGGGCTGCGCGGGCGATAGTGGTGCGCCGGTTTCATCCAGCGTGGCCTGGGGCACATTGAAGTCAATGCCGGTACGTTGGTAATACTCGCGCAGGTACGCCAGGCTCTGTGCCGACAGCGGGTTGTTACTCAGGTCGCTGTCTTCATGAAACACCGTATCGGTCTCCAGCAAACCCGCGCCGATGTCTTCGATCTGGTTGCCGCTCAAGTCCAGCGTGTGCAACGCCTTGAGCTGGAAAACCCCCTCCGGCATCGCTTTGAGCCCGGCATTGCGCAGGTGCAGCGAGCTCAGGTTGTGCAAGCTGCTGACGTCTGGGGTTTCCCCCAGCGGGTTATCGCTCATGTCGACGAACTCCAGCGCCGCCAGGTCGTTGAAGGAGCGGGCTGACAACGGCGTCAGGCGGATGCCGCATTGGGTCAATTCCAGGCTGGCCAGCTTGGGCATGCTGAAGATCGGTTCGGGCAGGCTGCCCACCGGGCATTGGCTCAGTGCCAGGGTTTGCAGCGCCGGAAAACAGCGCAGCGTACCGTCAACCTGGGTGGTAGTGCCGTTGCCCGTCAATTCAAACCACGACACATGCTCGAACCGCGCACTCAGTGACGGCAGCTCACCCATCACCGGGGTGTCGAGCAGTAATGAATGGGTGAACTCATCCACCAGGCTCTCTTCATCCTCCGCACTCTCGCGACGCCAGGCTTGCTCTACCAGCATTTTGAAATTGTCGCGCAGCAATTGTTGGTGGGCGCGGGCGGCGTCATCGAGCGGGCTGTTGTCGACAGGATGGCGCTGTGGCACATCCAGCACCCATTGATCGAGGTCGGTATTGAGCTGGGCATACTCGGCTTCAAGGCGCGCCAGGGTCGGGGTGATCGCGTCCATATCGCCGGGCAGGCGGAAGATAAAACGATCCGCTTCGCTTTCGACCAGCGTCGGGTATAGCTGTTGCAGGCGCACACGCTCGGCTTCGGGAGCCGTGGCATTGAAGGATTCCTGGGTGCGCTGGCAGTAGCTCTTGATCTGCTCCAGGGTCACTTTGGATAACGGGTTGCCGGACAGGTCGAACGCGCTGGCGGCTTCGGCGCGCAGGGTGAAAGCGGCCGCCGGCATCTCGGTGATCTGGTTGTCGCTGAGGTTGACCGCGCTGCGGGGCACGTCGACGAGCAGTTCGGAGGGCACTTGGGTGAGGCCGACGTTTTTCAGCAGGACGCTGGACAGTGCCGGCATCGCCTTGAACTCCGGCAGTTGCCCAAGGTTGGGGTTTTGGCTGAGGTCCAGATATTCCAGGCGGTTCATGTTTTGCAGGGCCGCACGGCTGGTGTCGCTGAGCTTGAGCGAGCAGTCCGGCAGGCCCAGGAAAGTCAGTGTTTCCAGCTCGAAGATACGCGGCGGGATGTCCTCCAGCGTCGCGTGTTCGATGTCGAGGATATCCAGGGCCGGAAAGCTTTGGAGAAACTCGCCGACGTCCATCGGGCCACCGTTGCCGTGCATGATCAACGAGCCTATGTGCTTGAACCGTGCACTCAGGCGCGGCAATTCACCGGCCAAGGTCTGGCTGATGTTGAGGGTGCGAACGTGGCGGGTTTCCTGGGCGGGTTCGCGGCGCCAGGCTTTTTCCAGCTGCACATGCAGCGCCATTCTGCGGGCCAGTTCCAGGGAGGTCAGGTCGGGGGCCTGTGACCAGGCGCCCAGCTCCTGCTGCAAGGTTTCCAGTTCTCCAGCCAGGCGCGCCAGCTCGCGTTTGCCCGCCTCAATATCGCCGGGGAGTGAATAGATGAAGCGTGTGGCTTCGTCCTTGTCCATCGACGGGTAAAGCCGTTGTGTATCTTGCAGGTCGACGGGCATGGCATCGACCTCCCAGAACGTGCCGTGGCGTTGGTAGTACTCCTTGACCTGCTCCAGGTTCGCCCGTGACAGCGGGTTGTCGGAAAGATCGTAGTGCACGCTGGCCTCAGGAGGCAGTTCGAACAGCGCGGCGGGTACGTCGCGGATCTGGTTGCCGTTCAACAGCGCGGCCTGCATCTCCGGGCGGGTCAGCAAGCCGGGCGGCAGGCGGTCGATACCGGTGTCGGCAAGGTCCAGGGCCACCAACTCCGGCATCGCCTCGACGCTGGGTGTCAGGCCCAGGGGGTTGCCGTTGAGTGACAGCGTCTGCAAGTGGCTCATGCTCGCCAGGCGGGCATGGCTGGCAGGCGTGAGGGTGATGTTGCAGTTGGACAGCCCCAGGGTGTTGAGGTGAGGCAGGCTGCTGAGTTGAGGCGGCAGATCGTCCATGGGGACGTCTTTGACTTCCAGGTGCCGCAGCCGTGGAAACTGGTTGATAAAGGCGGTCACGCCTTGGGTGCCTTCGTTGCCGCTGATGGACAGCAACGACACATGTTCGAAATTGGCATTCAGTGTGGGCAGCTCGCCGATGATCGGAAAATCCAGGCGCAACATATAGCCGTCCCGGCTCGGGTCTTCGAAGTAATCGTCGAGCTCGGTGCCTCGGCGCCAGCAACGCTTGAGTAATTGCGCGATGCGCTGGCGATTCTGGCGTTCGTAGGCTTGCTCGCGCGGCGTGAGCGCGACACCGGTTTGCGGATGTTCGGTGGGCACCGTTTGCTGCCAGCTGTGCAGCTCGGTTTCCAATTGCTGATATTCCTCGGTGAGCGCCGTGAGCCGCACTGATGCACCGCCGGGCTGCCTTTGCAGGTGTTCGAGCAGGGCGCCGATCTGCTCGTCGCTCAACGCTGGATACAGTGCCCGGGCGCGCGGGTACAGCAGCGGGGCGTTCGGGCTTGGGGTATGTGCGCGATAACCATCGTCACTGCCAAGGTGCTTGAGGGTGTCGGTCGATGGCTCCTTGGGGGCGCCGCTGGCCAGGACCCGGCGTACTTCATTGCGTGCCAGTGGATGTCGACGCAAACGCTGCTGCAATTCGGCGCCCTGGTCAATCTGAATGCCCAGCGCCTCGCGCTGGCGATCGGGCAAGGCGTGCAGGATGGCGCTGTACAGGTCGGTTTCAGCGCACAGCGCTGTGTCGTCGTCATAGGCGACATAACGGCCGTTATCCCGGCGTACCAATGTGCGGCGCAACGGCGCGTCCTCGACGCCTACCTCGTTCCAGATCGAACCGCGGGGTGAATCATGGCGCGCCGCCAGGCGCACCTGGTCCGACCAACCGGGCAGCAGCCGCAGAGCGTTCAGGGCCAGGCGGTCGCTGTCGATGGTCTGCACGCTGTCCAGTTGCTGGCCTTCGTAGGCGCGGGTCACGCGTACCTCGTCCAGCGCCGCACGAGCCAGGTCGGCCAGGCGTGGCGGGACACGGCGGGCGTCCAGTTGGGCAAGTTCCGCGCCGCTGGCCTGGCGCAGCAGGTGGTGGGCGACGCTGGCGGGCAGGTCGGGCGAGGTGTCCAGGATGCGCTGGGCCGCTGGGTGGTTGGCGGTCTGCGAGGGGCCGTAACGTGATTCGAACAGCGATGCACGCTTGCGCTCGGCGATATCGGCGAGGGCTTTGCGCAGGTGTCGGGTGCGGGCCTCCAGGCTCAATTGTGGGTCGCCGGTGCGTTCGCCGAACTGGCGGCTGAGTTCCTCGGGGCTCAGGGCCTGCAATACGGTTTTGAGCCAGTCACCCTTTTGCAGTTGCGCTTCGTGAATCTGCACCAGCGGCTGATCGCTTTCACCCATCTGCCAGACCACTTCGTTGCGGGCGTTCAGCAGTTGCAGAGTCTTGTCCTTGGGCCAGTAACCGAAGCTGGTCATCAAGTGCAGTTGCTCTTGAGGGTCGATGGCGTTGTACTGCGCCGGGTCATCGCTGCGCAGGCGCTGGATCAACTGTTGGATCTCACGGTCGATGCGCAGCCGCACCAGGGTGTCCTCAAGCATGGGCGGGATGGGCTCGCTGTTGTGATGCATCTTGCGCAGGGTGTCTTCGCTGACACCACTGATGCGCAAGGCTTGCTCGCAGTCGGTTTCGCTCAAGCCTTGCGCGATGGGGCCGAGGCGCCGCAACAGAGTCTTGCGATCCCATGCCAGGGGCTGTTCGAGTTCGGTGTGCCATGCCCCGGACCCGTTGTGCCGCAGCCTGGGGCGATAGGCGTCGGCGCGGGTCGGGTGTTTGATTGCGTAATGGCCGTCGTCGGCGGGCTCGACCTTATAGTGCCGGCCCTCCAGGGGCAGCACTGACTCACCGCGCACAGGGTACAGGCCTTTTTCATCGGTGCTCAGCGTCGGGGCGATGTCGAGGTGTTGCTGGTACGGGCCGAGGTCTGGTTGCCAGTAGCGCTGGCTACGATCAGCCAGGCTCACGGGTTTGAAGCGCTCGATGAAGGCCCGTTGTTCGGCCGATAACAGTTTGTCCATCGCGATGCCGGCGAGGCTGCTACCTGCTGCAAATACGCCCAATTGCGCAATGGATTGCACCACGTTGACCAGGTGGGTGAGCGCTTCGTCCGTCAGCCCTTCGGCCCAGTCGATCACGCCTTCGAAGACGTCCGTGAGCAGTTGATAGGCCATGTACCCCATCATCAATTCGCCCAGCCCGGGAATGAACGGCGTGACCACCAGCAGTGCGACGTTGAGAATTGTTGAGGCGATATCCACGAAGGAGTCCCACAAGGCCCAGCGTGCCTGACTGTCGGCGTTGGCGGTGGAGACGGCCTGGGAGCGTGCGTCATTGAGGATCTTGTTGAGTTTCTGCCGATACAGATAACGCCAAGGCTCGTCGGGAATGGGCGTTGCGACAAATTGCAGTTTGGGGTCGAGGGTGGGTTCTTTGCGCCACATGCCATGCTTGGCGCCGGGTTCCGGTGGGTGCCAGTTGATGCTCGACAGGCGCTGGCTCAGGCCGGAGAAAAAAACACCGAGACGCTCATGGGGCACAAAGCGGCTGAAGAACAGTTGGTAGTCCTCGTTACGCAGTTGGCGGGTCAGCTCGCGTTTGAACTCCAGGGGCGAGGTGTATTCCTTGAGTGGGTGCTGCGGATCGTCCGGCACGTAGGCGACGATCCGTTGTGAGCTGCGCGCCTGCTCCAGGTCCGGAGCGAACAGCAGGATGCCGCACAGTGGCGTCTGCAACAGGGTGAACGTATGGCAGAGCACCGGCAGTTGCCCAAGGCTCAGGCGCGGGGCGCCTTCGAGCATGGCGCTGATCACCTGGGCGAAGTCCGGCTTGATGTCGCCGCGGATGTCCGCCAGTTGCAGTGCGGCGCGCAAGGCCGCGCGCTGGCTGGTATCGACTTTCAGCGCCAGGCTGTTGCCGGCGCTCGGAGTGTTCAACCCCAGCGCGTTGCGCAGGTGGTGCGCGTATGTGGCGCCGAGGTTCAACTCGCGGCACAGGCGCACAAACGCGTTGATCGACATGACGTCGCGGATATGGGGCAGGGTGGTGAATTGGCCGGTGGCCGAGGGGCGGCTGATAAATGTCGAGTCGGGCTCGTAGAAACCTGCATCTGCTTCCTTGTAATCGAAGTTATGCAACGCTGCATCGAGCAGTGACACCGTCCAGGTGCGCGCCGCTCCAGAGCGGATCGCAAACCAGGGAATGGTCAGCGGGATATAGAGGCGGATGAACACCTCATCGACGTCCAAGTTCAGCGCGAAGCGTTGACGCAGCAGGTTTTGCAGCAGGGGCCTGGCGTAGGCCTTGGGATCTCGCAGGTTTTTCAGCGCGTCATCGACGGTGTTCTGTGCGCGCCAATGGTGGGCAGTGGCTTGTTTGAACAAGGCTTGTTGTCGGGCTGTGGCCGCCTGCAAGGGTTTGCCCAGGTGCGGCTTGGCTTGGCGCAGAGCCTGATGTTTGGCCGCGCTCGCCTGGCCCAGCCACTGGGGCATAGCATTTTTCAGGCGTTCGTAATGGCTCTCGGGAGGAGTACTCATGGGGCGAATCTCTTGGTGCCATGGAAAGGGCACCAGTAAATCAGCCGGTGTGGAGCACTTGGCCCTAGATAATTAGAGCGGCCATTGACCCTGACGCAAACACGCCGGGCGGTTTAAACTGCGCCATTGCGACGCTATTTGTCGCATTGACGTAAACCCTCGAAAATCGGGGGTTGGCGCTATAAGAAGTTGTCGCTTGGCGACAAGGCCCTACTGAAAACTGTCCTTACAATCCCTGCATCGCCCGCCAGTTTCAGGCAGGCGTTCCTCTTCAGGAGACTCCGATGTCCGTTGAGCAAGCCCCGGTGCAACGTGCCGATTTCGACCAGGTCATGGTGCCTAACTACGCACCGGCCGCATTCATTCCTGTGCGTGGCGAAGGTTCGCGCGTGTGGGACCAGGCGGGTCGCGAGCTGATCGACTTTGCCGGTGGCATCGCGGTCAACGTATTGGGCCACGCCCACCCGGCGCTGGTCGGTGCGCTGACCGAACAGGCCAACAAGCTTTGGCACGTCTCCAACGTTTTCACCAATGAGCCGGCCCTGCGCCTGGCGCATAAGTTGATCGATGCCACCTTTGCCGAGCGCGTGTTCTTCTGCAACTCCGGCGCCGAGGCCAACGAGGCCGCGTTCAAGCTGGCACGTCGCGTCGCGTTCGACCGGTTCGGCAGCGAAAAATACGAGATCATCGCTGCGCTGAACAGCTTCCACGGCCGTACCCTGTTCACGGTCAACGTCGGTGGCCAGTCCAAGTACTCCGATGGTTTCGGCCCCAAGATCACCGGCATCACCCACGTGCCTTACAACGACCTGGCCGCGCTGAAAGCCGCTGTTTCGGACAAGACCTGCGCCGTGGTGCTGGAACCGGTCCAGGGCGAAGGCGGCGTATTGCCGGCCGAGCTGGCTTACCTGCAAGGCGCACGCGAGTTGTGCGACGCGCACAACGCACTGCTGGTCTTCGACGAAGTGCAAACCGGCATGGGCCGCAGCGGCCATCTGTTCGCTTACCAGCATTACGGCGTGACGCCGGACATCCTCTCCAGCGCCAAGAGCCTGGGCGGTGGGTTCCCGATCGCGGCGATGCTCACCACCGAAGCGCTGGCCAAGCATCTGGTGGTCGGTACCCACGGCACCACCTACGGCGGCAACCCGCTGGCGTGCGCAGTGGCGGAAGCGGTGATCGATGTGATCAACACCCCGCAAGTGCTGGCCGGTGTGAACGCCAAGCATGCGCTGTTCAAGGCACGCCTGGAGCAGATCGGCAAGCAGTACGGCATCTTCACCGAAGTGCGTGGCATGGGCCTGCTGCTCGGTTGCGTACTGAGCGAGGCTTTCAAGGGCAAGGCCAAGGACGTGTTCAACGCGGCCGAGAAAGAAAACCTGATGATCCTGCAAGCTGGCCCTGACGTGGTGCGTTTCGCCCCGAGCCTGGTGGTGGAAGAAGCCGACATCCAGGAAGGCCTGGATCGTTTCGAGCGAGCGGTAAAAACGCTGACCCAAGCCTGATTGGCTGAACCGGAGCCAATGTGGGAGGGGGCAACCCCCTCCCACCTGTTGACCTGTGTTGAAGCCGGACCTGTCCGGTATTTTTTTCCTATGAGTTTTTCGAGTTAAGGAGTGACACCATGCTGGTGATGCGCCCCGCGCAAATGGCTGATCTGGGCGAGGTACAGCGTCTGGCTGCGGACAGCCCGATTGGTGTCACCTCCTTGCCGGACGATGTGGAACGCCTGAGCGACAAGATCGCCGCCAGCGAAGCGTCCTTCGCGGCCGAGGTAAGTTTCAACGGTGAAGAGAGCTATTTCTTCGTGCTGGAAGACACCGAGACCGGCAAGCTCGCCGGCTGCTCGGCCATCGTCGCCTCGGCGGGTTATTCCGAGCCGTTCTACAGCTTTCGTAATGAGACCTTCGTTCACGCCTCGCGCGAGCTAAAGATCCACAACAAGATCCACGTGCTTTCCCAGTGCCACGACCTCACCGGCAACAGCCTGCTCACCAGTTTCTACGTGGTGCCGGAGCTGGTCGGTTCGCCGTGGTCGGAACTCAATTCCCGTGGCCGCCTGCTGTTCGTCGCCAGCCATCCCGAGCGCTTTGCCGACTCGGTGGTGACCGAAATTGTCGGCTACAGCGACGAACACGGTGACTCGCCGTTCTGGGACGCCATCGGGCGCAACTTCTTCGATCTCAATTACGCCGCCGCCGAGCGCCTGTGCGGGCTTAAAAGCCGCACCTTCCTGGCCGAGCTGATGCCGCACTACCCGATCTACGTGCCATTGCTGCCGGACGAAGCCCAGGAGGCCATGGGCCAGGTGCACCCGCGTGCGCAGATCACGTTCGACATCCTGATGCGCGAAGGCTTCGAGACCGATCATTACATCGACATCTTCGACGGCGGCCCGACGTTGCATGCGCGGGTTTCGGGCATTCGTTCCATCGCCCAGAGCCGTGTGGTGCCGGTCAAGATCGGCGAGATGGCCAAGGGGGTCGGCCGCCAGTACCTGGTGAGTAATGCGCAGTTGCAGGATTACCGCGCGGTGATGCTGGAGTTGGACTACGCGCCCGGCAAACCGGTGACCCTGGACCTGGCGGCAGCCGAAGCCCTGGGTGTTGGCGAGGGCGCGAGCGTGCGCCTCGTTGCGGTTTGAGAGCCGGTTTAAACAGAGTTTCGCGGGTGGCTGACAACGGCGGCCCGTTCGAGGAGATAGCATGATCGTTCGTCCCGTACGCAGCAGCGATTTACCGGCCCTGATTGATCTGGCACGCAGCACCGGCACCGGTCTGACCACCTTGCCGGCCAACGAAGAGCGCCTGACCCATCGGGTTGGCTGGGCGGAAAAAACCTTTCGCGGCGACGCCGGGCGCGGCGATGCCGATTACCTGTTCGTGCTGGAAAACGACGAAGGCCGCGTGGTGGGCATTTCCGCCATTGCCGGCGCCGTCGGCCTGCGCGAGCCCTGGTACAACTTCCGGGTCGGCCTGACCGTCAGCGCCTCCCAGGAGTTGAATATCTACCGCGAGATTCCAACGCTGTTCCTGGCCAACGACCTTACCGGTAATTCCGAACTGTGCTCGCTGTTTTTGCACGCCGATTACCGCACCGGCCTCAACGGCCGCATGCTGGCCAAGGCGCGCCTGCTGTTTATCGCCGAATTCCCGCAACTGTTTGGCAACAAGATCATCGCCGAGATGCGTGGCGTGTCCAACGATGCCGGGCGCTCGCCGTTCTGGGAGAGTCTGGGCCGGCATTTCTTCAAGATGGAATTCAGCCAGGCCGATTACCTGACGGGCGTGGGCAACAAGGCGTTCATTGCTGAGTTGATGCCGAAGTTTCCGCTGTACAGCTGCTTCCTGTCCGAAGACGCACGCAATGTGATCGGCAAGGTCCATCCGGATACCGAGCCTGCATTGAGCATGCTCAAGAGCGAAGGTTTCAGCTACCAGGGTTACGTCGACATCTTCGACGCCGGCCCGGCGGTGGAGTGTGAAACCAGCAAGATCCGTGCGGTGCGTGACAGCCAGTCGCTGGTGTTGGCCATCGGCACGCCAGGGGACGACGCCACGCCTTTCCTGATTCATAACCGCAAACGCGAGGATTGCCGCATCACCGCCGCACCGGCCCGCTTGGCCGCAGGCACCCTGGTGGTCGATCCACAAACCGCCAAGCGCCTGCAACTGGTCGTGGGTGATCAAGTGCGCGCCGTACCGTTGTCCGCTGCTCGGGAGTCGAAATAATGAATTCGCTGTATATCGCAGGTAGCTGGCTGGCCGGCCAGGGTGAGCTGTTTGAGTCGCGCAACCCGGTGACGCAGCAAGTGCTGTGGGCCGGCAATGGCGCCACCGCTGAGCAGGTCGAGTCCGCCGTGCAGGCTGCGCGCCAGGCATTCCCGGAGTGGGCCAGGCGCCCGCTGGAAGAGCGCATCGGCGTGCTGGAAACCTTCGCGGCCACCCTGAAGCGTCGTGCCGATGAAATCGCCCGCTGCATCGGTGAAGAAACCGGCAAGCCGCTGTGGGAATCGGCGACTGAAGTCACCAGCATGGCCAACAAGATTGCGATTTCGGTGCAGAGCTACCGCGAGCGTACCGGCGAGAAGAGCGGCCCGCTGGGCGACGCCACTGCCGTGTTGCGCCACAAGCCTCACGGCGTGGTGGCGGTGTTCGGCCCTTACAACTTCCCCGGTCACTTGCCGAACGGGCATATCGTGCCGGCTTTGCTGGCGGGTAACACCGTATTGTTCAAGCCAAGCGAGCTGACCCCGAAAGTCGCCGAGCTGACCGTGCAATGCTGGATTGAAGCCGGTTTGCCGGCGGGCGTGCTGAACCTGCTGCAGGGCGCACGGGAAACCGGTATTGCCTTGGCTGCCAACCCCGGTATCGACGGGTTGTTCTTCACCGGTTCCAGCCGTACCGGCAACCACCTGCACCAGCAGTTCGCAGGGCGCCCGGACAAGATCCTGGCCCTGGAAATGGGCGGTAATAACCCACTGGTGGTGGACGAAGTGGCCGATGTGGATGCGGCGGTCTACACCATAATCCAGTCAGCGTTTATCTCCGCCGGCCAGCGCTGCACCTGTGCTCGCCGCTTGCTGGTGCCGCAAGGTGCCTGGGGTGACGCGTTGCTGGCGCGCCTGGTGGCGGTCGCTTCGAGCATCGAGGTCGGCGCGTTCGACCAGCAACCGGCGCCGTTCATGGGCTCGGTGATTTCCCTCGGCGCGGCCAAGGCCTTGATGGACGCCCAGGCGCTGATGTTGGCCAATGGCGCCGTGGCGCTGTTGGAAATGACCCAGCCGCAGGATCAAGCCGCTTTGCTGACGCCGGGCATCATCGACGTGACGGGCGTGACCGAGCGCGAGGACGAGGAACTGTTCGGCCCGTTGTTGCAGGTGATCCGCTACGCTGATTTCGCCGCGGCGATTGCCGAGGCCAACAACACCCAGTACGGCCTGGCCGCGGGCTTGTTGTCCGATTCCGAGGCGCGTTACCAGCAGTTCTGGCTGGAGAGCCGCGCCGGTATCGTCAACTGGAACAAGCAACTGACCGGTGCCGCCAGCACGGCGCCGTTCGGCGGGGTAGGGGCTTCGGGCAATCATCGCGCCAGTGCGTATTACGCGGCGGATTATTGTGCGTACCCGGTGGCATCGCTTGAGACCCCGAGCCTGGTGGTCCCGGCAACCCTGACGCCAGGGATTACGCTTATCTAAATGTGGGAGCGGGCTGGCTCGCGAAAGCGGTGTGTCATTCGACATCTCAGGTGACTGAACCACCCCATTCGCGAGCAAGCCCGCTCCCACACTTGATTTGTGGTGTGTTCAAGTAATTTGATGCCTATAAAAACAGATGTTCGTGGAGCCTCGCCGATGAAATCCTATGAAGTCAATTTTGACGGTCTAGTGGGGCCGACCCATAACTACGGCGGTTTGTCCTACGGCAACGTCGCGTCCCAGAGCAACAGCCAGCAGTCTTCGAACCCGAAGGAAGCGGCGTTGCAGGGCCTGCAGAAAATGAAGGCGCTGATGGACATGGGCTTTGTGCAGGGCGTGCTGGCGCCACAGGAGCGCCCTGACGTGGCGGCCTTGCGCAACCTGGGCTTCAGCGGTACCGATGCGCAAGTGATCCAGCAGGCGGCCAAGCAGGCGATGCCGTTGTTGGTCGCAAGCTGCTCCGCGTCGAGCATGTGGGTGGCCAACGCCGCCACGGTCAGCCCGAGCGCCGATACGGCCGATGGCCGCGTACATTTCACCGCCGCCAACCTCAACTGCAAATACCATCGCAGTATCGAACACCCGACCACCAGCCGCGTGCTGGGGGCGATGTTTGCCGATGCCAAACACTTCGCCCACCACTCGGCGTTGCCGGCAGTGGCGCAATTCGGCGATGAAGGCGCGGCCAACCACACGCGCTTCTGCCGCGAGTACGGCGAGGCGGGCGTTGAATTCTTTGTGTTCGGCCGCAGTGCGTTCGACACCCGTTACCCGGCGCCGCAGAAGTACCCGGCGCGCCAGACGCTTGAAGCGTCCCAAGCCGTTGCGCGCCTGCACGGCCTGAGCGATGACGGCGTGGTCTACGCTCAGCAGAACCCGGCGGTGATCGATGCCGGCGTGTTCCACAACGACGTGATCGCGGTGGGCAACGGTGAGGTGCTGTTCTATCACGAGGACGCGTTCCTCCATACCGAACAGATGCTGGCCGAGTTGCAGGGCAAGTTGGGCAAGCTGGGCGGCAATTTCCAATCGGTGTGCGTACCCCGGGCCCAGGTCAGCGTTGAGGATGCTGTGCGCTCCTACCTGTTCAACAGCCAATTGCTGAGCCGCGCCGACGGCTCGATGCTGCTGATCGTGCCGGAAGAGTGCCGCGCCAACGAACGCGTCTGGCAGTACCTGCAAGGCTTGACCGCGTCCGGTGGGTTGATCCGCGAAGTGAAAGTCTTCGACCTCAAGCAAAGCATGCAGAACGGCGGTGGCCCGGCGTGCCTGCGCTTGCGGGTGGCCTTGAATGAAACGGAACTGGCGGCGGTGAATCCAGGCGTTATCATGACGGCACCGTTGTACGGCACGCTGACCCAATGGGTCGACAAGCACTACCGCGACAGCCTGCGTGAATCCGACCTGGCTGACCCGCAATTGCTGCTTGAGTGCCGGACGGCACTGGATGAACTGACGCAAATCCTTAAACTGGGCTCGGTTTATCCTTTCCAGCTCAATTAACGCCGCACCACCGAGAGTTATTTATGACCACCGACACCCTGAAACTGATCCTTGAAGATACCGACGGCACCCAGCTGGAAACCTCCTGCACCCGCGTTGCCGTGGTGTGGCAGGGCAAGGAGATCTGGATCCAGCACGACGGCCGTGGCCAGCTGCTGATCGGCGTGGATGTGGAAGAAGGCGACGCCGAGTACGCCAACCTGCTGATGCGCCCGTTGGCCACCAACCTGATGAGCCTGCAACTGGAAATGGAGCCGGCCGACGTCGACGGCGATGACGACGATCACGTCCACGGTCCTGGCTGCAACCACTAAGGAAGCTGCTTATGCTCGCCCTCGGCAAACTGCTTGAACTGACCCTCGCCGGTCGCGAACCGGCGCAAAAAATTCAACTGACTGTCGACGGCGTGCAGATGCGCTGGCTCAGCGAGGGCGCACTTGAAGTCCGCCCGCCTGAAGCGAAGGACAACGGCAGCGACCTGCTGCTGTCGTCCGGCATCCATGGCAACGAAACCGCGCCGATCGAACTGCTCGACCGCCTGTTGCATGGCATCGCCCGTGGGGAGATCAAACCCCGCAACCGTATTCTGTTCCTGTTCGGCAACCCCGAGGCGATGCGTCGCGGTGAGCGTTACCTCGAACTGGACATCAACCGGCTGTTCAACGGCCGTCATGAAAAAAATATCGGCCCTGAAGCCATGCGTGCCGCTGAACTTGAGCAACTGGCCCGCAGCTTCTTCAGCCAGCCAGGCCGTTCGCGCCTGCATTACGACTTGCATACGGCGATTCGGGGTTCGAAGATCGAGCAATTCGCCCTGTACCCCTGGAAGGAGGGGCGCCAGCATTCGCGTCGTGAGCTTGCGCGCCTGCGTGCGGCCGGCATGGAAGCGGTGCTGATGCAGAACAAGACCTCGATTACCTTCTCTGCTTTTACCTATGAGCAACTGGGCGCCGAGGCGTTCACCCTGGAGCTGGGCAAGGCGCGGCCGTTCGGGCAGAACGACGGCGTGGATGTGTCGCGCCTGGAAGCTCGCCTCAAGCACATCATCGAAGGCACCGAGCCCGAGACCGACAGCCTCGACGGCCTGAAACTGTTCGCCGTTGCGCGTGAAGTGATCAAGCACAGCGACGCTTTCCTGCTGCACCTGCCGGCAGACGTGGAAAATTTTTCGGAGCTGGAAAAGGGCTACCTGCTGGCCGAAGACGTGGCCAAGACCCGCTGGGTGATCGAGGAGGAGGGTGCACGCATCATCTTCCCCAACCCGAAGGTGAAGAATGGTTTGCGCGCGGGGATATTGATTGTGCCGACGACGGATGCGGGCCTGATATAGGTCTCAAGGCATACCAGGATCCAAATGTGGGAGGGGGCTTGCTCCCGATGGCAGTGTGACAGTCAACT
>NZ_JBNPJU010000020.1:0-263586 GCF_050312575.1 Pseudomonas sp. R11F
AAGCTTTCGAAGATTTCTTCAACAACTTCAACCACTTGCGCTTCCGATCTCTCGTTAGCGGGAGGCGAATTCTACAGCGTTACACGCTGCTGTCAACACCTCTTTTTCTCCGCTTTCGACCGAGAAGATCGAACCGTTGATAGAGCCAAACAACACCGCCCTATCAACTCCTTCTGGGCTTCGATGAACTGAAGCTATTCGCTGCCTGAATCTTCGTAACTTCTTGTTTACCAAGGAGTTTTCAGTTTCGACTGCGCCGGAAGTGGGGCGAATTATAGACAGATACAATTTGCCGTCAACCGCTTTTTTTCACATTTCTGTCATATCAGCCAAAAAAGCCCCAAAAACACAAAGCCGGCCCAAAGGGCCGGCTTTCCGTTCACCTTACAAACTAGGGAAGGCAAACTGCGACGCTTCATGGCTGGCACGTTGCGGCCAACGCTGGGTGATCGCCTTGCGACGGGTATAGAAACGCACCCCGTCCGGCCCATAGGCATGCAAGTCGCCAAACAGCGAACGCTTCCAGCCTCCGAAGCTGTGATAGGCCACCGGCACCGGCAGTGGAACGTTTACGCCAACCATACCCACTTCAATCTCATCACAGAACAAGCGTGCTGCTTCCCCGTCACGGGTGAAGATGCAGGTGCCATTACCGTATTCGTGATCGTTGATCAGTTGCATCGCGGCTTCCAGGCTGTTCACCCGGACCACACACAACACAGGCCCAAAGATCTCTTCTTTATAGATCCGCATCTCGGGGGTCACACGGTCAAACAGGCTGCCGCCCAGGAAGAAGCCTTCTTCATGCCCGGAAACACTCAGGCCACGACCATCCACCACCAGCTCGGCACCCGACGCCACACCGTCTTCTATATAACCACTGACCTTATCCCGTGCCTGGCCTGTCACCAACGGCCCCATATCCAGGCCACAAGAAGTGCCCGCACCAATCTTCAGCGCCTTGACCTGCGGCACCAACTTGGCAATCAACGCGTCCGCCACCTGGTCGCCCACGCATACGGCCACCGAGATAGCCATGCAACGCTCGCCACAGGAACCATACGCCGCTCCCATCAAAGCACTGACGGCGTTGTCCAGATCGGCATCCGGCATCAGAACCGCATGGTTCTTCGCCCCACCCAGCGCTTGCACGCGCTTGCCACGCTTGGTGGCTTCGGCATAGATGTACTCGGCAATCGGAGTCGAGCCAACAAAGCTCAGGGCTTTTACTTCGGGTGCTTCGATCAGCGCATCCACTGCCCCCTTGTCCCCGTGCACCACGTTCAGCACGCCTTTTGGCAGACCCGCTTCTTGCAGCAGTTGCGCGATCAGCAACGTTGAACTCGGATCACGCTCCGACGGTTTCAGGATAAAACAGTTACCGCAGACGATCGCCAGCGGATACATCCACAATGGCACCATCGCAGGGAAGTTGAACGGGGTGATACCCGCGACCACACCCAGCGGCTGGAAGTCCGACCATGCATCAATGTTCGGCCCCACGTTGCGGCTGTATTCACCCTTGAGAATCTCCGGCGCCGAGCAGGCGTACTCGACGTTCTCGATCCCGCGCTTCAGCTCACCTGCGGCGTCCTCCAGAGTCTTGCCGTGCTCTTCACTGATCAACTGCGAGATACGCGCCTCGTTCTGCTCCAGCAATTGCTTGAAACGAAACATCACCTGGGCACGCCTGGCTGGCGGGGTATTACGCCAGGCCGGAAACGCAGCCTTGGCCGAGTCGATCGCCTGTTGAATGGTTTCGCGACTGGCCAATGGCACTTGGTGGATCACCTGGCCGGTAGACGGGTTGTACACATCGGCGCTACGACCGCTGTCATTGACCAGTTCACCGTTGATCAAGTGTTGGATAAGGCTCATGCAAGGCTCCTGAAACGTTGTTCTATATAGAAGGAGAAATCAGTCGATCTTGTTCAGCACTTCGCCGACCGCGTCGAACAAGCGATCCAGATCCTGCGGCTTACTGTTGAAGGTTGGCCCGAACTGCAGGGTGTCCCCGCCAAAGCGCACATAGAAACCAGCCTTCCACAAGGCCATACCGGCTTCGAATGGACGCACGATCGCATCACCGTCACGCGCGGCAATCTGGATAGCGCCGGCCAGGCCATAGTTGCGAATATCGATCACATTCTTGCTGCCCTTCAAACCATGCAGCGCATTCTCAAAGTGCGGGGCGACTTCAGCCACGCTCTGCACCAGGTTTTCCTTCTGCAACAAGTCCAGTGCCGCCAGGCCGGCTGCACAAGCCACCGGGTGCGCCGAGTAGGTGTAGCCGTGCGGGAACTCCACGGCGTACTCAGGCGTCGCCTGATTCATGAAGGTCTGATAGATCTCGCTGCTGGCAATCACTGCGCCCATCGGGATTGCGCCGTTGGTGACCTGTTTGGCGATGCACATCAGGTCCGGGGTCACTCCAAAGCTCTGCGCACCGAACATCGAGCCGGTACGACCGAAACCGGTGATCACTTCATCGAACACCAACAGGATGTTGTGCTGATCACAGATTTCACGCAGACGCTTCAGATACCCCTGAGGCGGCACCAGTACGCCAGCGGAGCCAGCCATCGGCTCGACAAATACAGCAGCGATGTTCGAGGCGTCGTGCAACTCGATCAATTTGAGCAGCTCATCGGCCAGCGCAATCCCACCCTGCTCCGGCATGCCACGGGAAAAAGCATTGCTCGCCAGCAAGGTGTGCGGCAGATGGTCAACATCCATCATTGCCTGGCCAAACATCTTACGGTTGCCGTTGACACCACCCAGGCTGGTGCCGGCGATGTTCACACCGTGATAGCCACGGGCGCGGCCGATCATCTTGGTCTTGGTCGCCTGGCCCTTCAGGCGCCAGTAGGCGCGCACCATCTTCACCGCCGTATCGGCACACTCGGAGCCGGAGTCGGTGAAGAACACGTGGTTCAGGTTGCCCGGGGTCAGATCGGTGATCTTTTCCGCCAACTGAAAGGACAGTGGATGACCATATTGGAAGCCTGGGGAGTAATCAAGGGTACTCAATTGCTTGGCGACCGCCTCCTGAATCTCCTTGCGGGTGTGCCCTGCGCCGCAGGTCCACAAGCCCGACAACGAGTCGTACACCTTGCGGCCCTTGTCATCGGTCAACCAACTGCCTTCGGCAGCCACGATCAGGCGCGGGTCACGCTGGAAGTTACGGTTGGCGGTGTAAGGCATCCAGTGGGCATCCAACTTCAGTTGGCTGGCCAGGGACGAAGGGGCGTTTTCGGGCATGTTCATCAGCAAAACCTCGCAGGGCAAAAGGCAGCGTCGGGATTGGAAAGCACAGGTTGCAGCTAAGTTGCCACGGCGATAAAGTCGGTGAAATCCAACTCTTCTAACCTTCAGTCAGGCTTTTACTAAACTATGAGCAGCCGTCGCCCCGATCCCCTGGCCCAAGTCAGCGACTTCGATATTCGCCTGCTGCGCATTTTTCGCAGCGTGGTGGAATGCGGTGGCTTCTCGGCAGCTGAAACCGTGCTGGGCATTGGGCGCTCAGCCATCAGCCAACAAATGAGCGACCTGGAGCAACGCCTCGGCTTGAGGTTGTGCCAGCGCGGACGTGCCGGTTTTTCCCTGACGGAAGAAGGCCGCGAGGTTTATCAGTCGGCCCTGCAACTTTTGAGTGCCCTGGAAAGTTTCCGCACCGAGGTCAACGGCCTGCACCAGCATTTGCGCGGCGAGCTGATCATCGGTCTCACCGACAACCTGGTCACCCTGCCGCACATGCGCATCACCCATGCCCTGGCGCAGTTGAAAGAACGCGGCCCGGACGTGCAGATCCAGATCCGCATGATCGCGCCCAATGAGGTCGAACAAGGCGTGCTCGACGGCCGCCTGCATGTCGGCGTAGTCCCCCAGGCCAGCGCCCTCTCGGGGCTTGAATACCAACCGCTGTACAGCGAACGGTCGCTGCTTTACTGCGCGGTCGGCCACCCGCTGTTTTATGCCGACGACACGCTGCTGGACGACGCCCGCATCGACAGCCAGGACGCCATCGCCCCCACCTTCCGCCTGCCCGCCGAGATCCAGGCCCATTATCAGGCCCTCAACTGCACCGCCAGCGCATCGGACCGCGAAGGCATGGCGTTCCTGATCCTCACCGGGCGTTACATCGGTTATCTGCCCGACCACTACGCCAGCCTCTGGGTACAACAAGGCCGACTACGTGCGCTGAAACCGGCTACACGCTTTTACGATTTAAGCCTGGCATCGGTCACGCGCAAGGGCCGGCGCCCTCATTTGGTGCTCGAAAGCTTCCTCGAAAGCCTGGCCGCAACGCGCTAACTCGGGCCTCGCACAAAAAAGCTGAGCAACTGGACAGCTTTTTGCAAGAGAGCCAGGACCTTGAACCGTCCGCCTTGAGTTTGCCCGCCATGCCACCAGATTCCGCCAACACCAATGACCTGATCTACGGCCTCAACGACCGGCCAAAACCCGCCGCCGCCTGCCTGGCCGCCTTGCAACACGTGCTGGCCGCCTTCGTCGGCATCATTACCCCGCCGCTGATCATCGGTTCCACATTGGGCCTGACCGCCCATTTGCCCTACCTGATCAGCATGGCGCTCATGGTCTCCGGTGTAGGGACCTTCATCCAGGCGCGTAGGCCGTTTGGGATAGGCGCCGGCATGATCTGCCTGCAAGGCACCAGTTTTGCGTTTCTCGGTGCGGTGCTGTCGGCGGGTTTCCTGGTCAAACAACGCGGCGGCAGCCCGGAGGACATCATGGCGATGATCTTCGGCGTGTGCTTTTTCGGCGCCGCGGTGCAGATTCTGTTGAGCCGTTTCATCGGCCAGTTGCGCCGGGTAATCACGCCGTTGGTGACCGGGATTGTCATCACGCTGATCGGCATCAGCCTGATCAAAGTGGGCATCACCGACCTGGGCGGAGGTTTCAACGCGCCGGACTTCGGCGCTCCCGGCAATCTGGCCCTGGGCCTGTTCGTGGTACTGACGATCATCCTGCTCAATCGCTCGAACACGCCGTGGGTGCGTCTCTCGGCGATCATCATCGGCCTGGCCCTCGGCAGCCTTGCGGCGTGGCTGAGCGGCAAACTGGTCCCTCAAGCCCTGCCCGACTTGCCCGTAATCAGCTTGCCGATCCCGTTTCGCTTTGGTTTCAATTTCGACTGGAGCGCTTTCCTGCCGATCGCGCTGATTTACCTGATCAGCAGCATCGAAACCGTTGGCGACCTCACCGCCAATTGCATGATTGCCCGTCAACCTATCAGCGGCCCTTCTTACATAAGCCGACTCAAGGGCGGCGTCCTGGGCGATGGTGTCAGTTGCATGATCGCCGCCACGTTCAGCGCCTTTCCCAACACCACCTTTGCGCAGAACAACGGCGTCATCCAGCTCACCGGCGTGGCCAGCCGCTACGTCGGTTTATACATAGGCGTCTTGCTGTTCTGTCTCGGTTTGTTTCCGCTGGTGGGTGCCATCCTGCAGCAAATCCCCAAGCCGGTGCTGGGCGGTGCAACCCTGGTGATGTTCGGCAGCGTGGCCGCCGCCGGCGTGCGCATCCTCGCCCAGGCGCCGCTGGACCGGCGCAGCATGCTGATCATCGCCACCTCGTTTGGCGTGGGCCTGGGTATCGCCGCCCAACCCAACCTGCTGCATTTGATGCCACCCCTGGTGCAGAACCTGTTCGACTCGGCCATCACCAGCGGCGGCCTGACCGCCATCCTGTTGTGCCTGTTATTGCCCGAAGCCAAAGCCACGCACATTGCCGCAAATCACACGGCGCAAAGCGACACGCTGTAACCGCTTTAAGGGTTTTATTGCATCGGGACTTGTCTGAGGCTTGAGGGTGGGTTATCTGTGCACACGTCGCCTCTATCGATCAGCACGGAAACCTCCATGAGCCTCGAAGTTCCTGCCCACAGCCACCACGCCGGCAAGCCCGCCAGCCGCATTCGACAAAAGAACGAACAAGCGATTCTTCAAGCAGCTGAAGATGAGTTCGCGCGCCACGGCTACAAAGGCACCAGCATGAACACCATCGCCTCGAGTGCCGGGCTGCCCAAGGCCAACCTGCATTACTACTTCACCAACAAACTGGGCCTGTATATCGCCGTGCTCAGCAACATCCTCGAACTGTGGGACAGCACCTTCAACGCGCTGACCGCCGAGGACGACCCAGCGGTGGCCCTTACCCGCTACATCCGCACCAAGATGGAGTTTTCCCGGCGACACCCACAAGCTTCGCGGATCTTCGCCATGGAGATCATCAGCGGCGGTGAATGCCTGACCGAATACTTCAGCCAAGACTACCGCGCCTGGTTCAGCGGCCGGGCGGCGGTGTTCCAGGCCTGGATCGAGGCTGGCAAGATGGACCCCATCGACCCCGTGCACCTGATCTTCCTGCTATGGGGCAGCACCCAGCACTATGCCGACTTCGCAACGCAAATCTGCCGCGTCACCGGCCGTACCAAGCTGACCAAACAGGATATGGAAGACGCCGGTACCAACCTGATCCATATCATTCTCAAAGGCTGTGGCATCAAGCCGGCCCTCTGAACGAAGCGACTTATGCCTTTCACGCTCACCGGCCTTTGCGAATTTCGTGAAGAAATCCGCAAAAGCCGCTTCATCACTCTCGCCGCGCCGATCACCAGCCCGCAGGACGCCCAGGCGTTCTTCGAGCAACACAGCGACCTCAACGCCACGCACAACTGTTGGGCCTGGAAGCTCGCCGATCAGTACCGTAGCAATGACGATGGCGAACCAGGCGGCACGGCCGGGCGGCCGATCCTGGCGGCTATCGAAGCCCAGGGGTTTGATCAGGTCGCCGTGCTGGTGATTCGCTGGTACGGCGGTATCCAGCTGGGTACGGGCGGTTTGGCCCGTGCCTATGGGGGTGGCGCGAACAAATGCCTGCAGAATGCCGAGCGTATCGAACTGATCAGCCGTGTACCGCTGAGCTGTGCCTGCGGGTTCTCCGAGTTGAACCTGGTGAAACTACGCGTCGCCGAACTGGGCGGCTTGGTGGTGGACGAACACTTCACCGCCAATGGCGTCGAACTACAACTCGCACTGGGCGAGGCTCACATCGATACCCTGCAAACCCAACTCGCCGACCTCAGCCGTGGGCGCATCCTGCTACAACGTTGAAACTGCCCACATGTACTGTGCACCTGCCTGTGGATAACCTGAGCACATCGGTCTGTAACCCTTCTGTCACAAGGGGTTGCGAGCACTGTTCGTTTTTTGCTCAACAACACTTGACCCCATTTGCCCAAGCCTGGGGTAATGTGGTCAGCCGAATTCACTGAACCGCGACTCCAAAGGAAGCCTTCATGTCTACGCCAAAAACCGCATTGATCATCGGCGCCTCGCGCGGGCTGGGCCTTGGCCTGGTCAAGCAATTGCTTCAGGACGGCTGGGACGTGACCGCCACCGTGCGTGATCCGAACAAGGCCGATGCCCTGAAAGCATTGGGCCCGGTGCATATCGAGAAGCTGGATATGGATGATCAACAAGCCGTGATCGCCTTGAGCCAGCGCCTCAAGGACCGCACTTTCGACCTGCTGTTCGTCAATGCCGGCGTCAAGGGCCCGGCCAATCAGGAGCCGGGCCACGCCACACTGGCGGAAGTCGGCCAATTGTTCTTCACCAACGCGGTGGCGCCGATCAACCTGGCCCAACGCTTCGTGGGGCGGATCCGTCAGGACAGTGGCGTATTGGCGTTCATGAGTTCGGTGCTGGGCAGCGTGACCATTCCCGACGGCTCGGACCTGGCGCTGTACAAGGCCAGCAAAGCCGCGCTCAACTCCATGACCAACAGCTTCATCACTCAACTCGGCGATCACAAGCTCACCGTGCTGTCGCTGCACCCGGGCTGGGTGAAGACCGACATGGGCGGGGAAGAAGCGCACATCGATGTCGACACCAGCGTACGCGGCCTGGTGGACCAGGTGAACGCCTACACCGGCAAAGGCGGCCATCACTTCATCGACTACAAGGGCGATACCATCGCCTGGTAAACCCTGTGGAGCGTTATCGATCGATTGCGGTCGATAACGCCCCACGCGTAGACTGCCCCCTCGCCTTCACCGGCGACCCTGGATCAGCAGACAGGGCAACACTGAGCTGGCAAACCTGAACCCATCATTCAGAGGAGCCGGCCAATGCCTGCGACCCGTATCTGGTTAAAAAACCCCCTCGCAATTTTCACTGCCAACGGCCTCGACGCCCGTGGCGGCCTGGTGCTGCAAGACGGCGTGATTGCCGAACTGCTGGCCCCAGGGCAAGAACCCGCGCAGCCCTGTGCACAGGTGTTCGATGCTCGCGAACATGTCGTTCTTCCCGGGTTGATCAACACCCACCACCACTTCTACCAGACCCTGACCCGCGCCTGGGCGCCCGTGGTCAACCAGCCGTTGTTCCCGTGGCTGAAAACCCTCTACCCGGTCTGGGCGCGACTGACCCCGGAAAAACTCGCGCTGGCGTCCAAGGTGGCGCTGGCCGAATTGCTGCTCTCGGGCTGCACCACGGCAGCGGATCACCACTACCTGTTCCCCGACGGCCTGGAAAACGCCATCGACGTGCAAGTGCAGAGCGTGCGTGAACTGGGGATGCGCGCCATGCTGACCCGCGGCTCCATGAGCCTGGGCGAAGCCGACGGTGGGCTGCCACCGCAGCAGACCGTCCAACAAGGCCAAGTGATTCTCGAAGACAGCCAACGCCTGATCCACACCTACCACGAGCGTGGCGAGGGCGCGCAGATCCAGATAGCCCTGGCGCCCTGCTCGCCGTTTTCCGTCACCCCGCAAATCATGCAAGCCAGCGCCGAACTGGCCGACACGCTCGACGTCCGCCTGCATACGCACCTGGCGGAAACCCTCGATGAAGAAGACTTCTGCCTGCAACGTTTCGGCCTGCGCACCGTGGACTATCTCGACAGTGTCGGTTGGCTCGGCCCGCGCACGTGGCTGGCCCACGGCATCCATTTCAACCCCGACGAGATCGCACGCCTGGGTGCCGCCGGCACCGGTATTTGCCATTGCCCCAGTTCGAATATGCGCCTGGCCTCGGGTATCTGCCCCACCCTGGACCTGCTCGCCGCCGGCGCGCCCATTGGCCTGGGCGTGGACGGTTCTGCGTCCAACGATGCGTCGAACATGATCCTTGAGGCCCGTCAGGCCCTGTATATCCAACGCCTGCGTTATGGTGCGGAAAAAATCACCCCTGAAGGCGTGCTGGGCTGGGCCACCAAAGGCTCGGCGCAATTGCTTGGGCGTACGGATATCGGTGAGTTGGCGGTCGGGAAGCAGGCCGACCTGGCGCTGTTCAAGCTCGATGAACTGCGTTTTTCCGGCAGCCACGACCCGATCTCGGCGCTGCTGTTGTGCGGCGCGGATCGTGCGGATCGGGTCATGGTCGGCGGCCAATGGCGGGTCATCGACGGCCAGGTCGAGGGCCTGGATCTGAAAGGCTTGATTGCCGATCACACCCAGGCGGCACGGCAGTTGATCGCCGGCTGATTACAAACCCAACAGCGACAACATGATAAAGGTCGCGAACAACACGAAATGGGTCATCCCTTCGATGGCGTTGGTTTCGCCATCGTTGAGGTTGATCGCGCTGACGATCAGCGTGATAAACACCATCACCGTTTGCACCGGCGTCATCGCCATCTGAAACGGCTGGCCGGTGTAGAGCGCCATGGCCTCCATCACCGGCACGGTCAGGATCACCGTCGATAACGAAGCGCCCAACGCGATGTTCACCACCGACTGCATGCGGTTGGCCAAGGCGGCGCGCAACGCGGTGAGGATTTCCGGTGCGGCCGAAATGGCCGCGACCACGATCGCCGTAATCACCGGCGGCGCGCCCGTGCCTTCCAGGCCCAGGTCGAGGGTCTTGGACATCACCTCGGCCAATGCGCCAATCACAATCACCCCAAACACCAACGTCGCGATGGAAAACGCCAGGTTGATCGGCGGCTCCTGGTGTTCTTCCGGCTGTTTCTTACGACGCTTTTCCGGGTAGCTGTAGCTGAAGAAATAACTGTGCGGCCCCACCTGCATGCGCAGGAACAAGGTGTAGAGCAACACCATCGCACCGATGGTAAACGCCGAGTAGATTTTCCAGTCAGCTTCAGGGATAAATTCCGGCACCACCATCGACACCCCCATGGCGGTGAGGATCATCACGCTGTAGGTGCGCGCCGAATCGTCATTGTAGGACTGTTCCCCATGCTTGATACCGCCCATCAGCGCGGCCAGGCCGAGGATGCCGTTGATATCGAGCATCACCGCCGAATAGATGGTGTCGCGCACCAGGGTGGGCGACGGCTCATTGCTCATCATGATCGCCAGGATCACCACTTCCACCAGCACGGCGGCCAGGGTCAGGATCATGGTGCCGTAGGGGTCGCCGACCTTTTCCGCCAATTGTTCGGCGTGATGGGCCACGCGCATCGAAGCCATCACGATAAAAACGATCAGCGCCAGGCCGGCGAGCAACGCGACCATTTGTCCGCTGTGGAGCATCCAGTGCTCCAGCGGGTAGGCGGCGATGGCGGCAACCAGCGCCAGGAGCATGAATTTTTCTTGCTTGAGGGATGTGAGCATTCCGGGCCTTATCAAACAGCTAATCAGTCATTGATGGGGTACAGACTACGGCACATCGCTAACGTTTCGTTACACCTTAGTTCACGCTGCTCTCGCGTGAACCAAGCAAAACTCTCCTGCTGGTCAGGTTTTGCCAAATATTTCGTCCATGGCCTGTAGAATGCCGCCATTGCACCTGATGAGAAACTAGACATGTACGATTGGCTCAACGCCCTGCCCAAGGCTGAACTGCACCTGCACCTGGAAGGCTCGCTGGAGCCTGAGTTGCTGTTCGCCCTGGCCGAGCGCAACAAGATTGCGCTGCCGTGGAACGACGTCGAAACCCTGCGCAAGGCTTACGCCTTCAACAACCTGCAGGAATTTCTCGACCTGTATTACAAGGGCGCCGACGTGCTGCGCACCTCCCAGGACTTCTACGACCTGACCTGGGCCTACCTGCTGCGCTGCAAAGCACAGAACGTGATCCACACCGAACCCTTCTTCGACCCGCAAACTCATACCGACCGTGGTGTGCCGTTCGAAGTGGTGCTCAACGGCATCGCCGCCGCACTGAAAGATGGCGAGCAGCAACTGGGGATCACCAGCGGTTTGATCTTGAGTTTCCTGCGCCACCTGAGCGAAGCCGAGGCCGAGAAAACCCTCGACCAGGCCCTGCCGTTCCGTGATGCATTCGTGGCTGTGGGCCTGGACAGTTCGGAGATGGGTCACCCGCCGAGCAAGTTCCAGCGCGTGTTCGACCGTGCCCGCCACGAAGGCTTCCTCACCGTGGCCCACGCGGGTGAAGAAGGCCCGCCCGAGTACATCTGGGAAGCCATCGACCTGCTGAAAATCCAGCGTATCGACCATGGCGTGCGGGCCATCGAAGACGAGCGCCTGATGCAGCGCATCATCGACGAGCAGATCCCATTGACCGTGTGCCCGCTGTCCAACACCAAACTGTGCGTGTTCGACGACATGGCCCAGCACAACATCCTCGACATGCTTGAGCGTGGCGTGAAGGTGACGGTGAACTCGGATGACCCGGCGTACTTCGGCGGTTATGTCACCGAGAACTTCCACGCGCTGTACACCTCGCTGGACATGACCCAGGACCAGGCCAAGCGCCTGGCGCAGAACAGCCTGGATGCGCGCCTGGTAAAGCCATAACGCAATAAATGCAGCTCGACAGGTGAGAGGGGGGCTGACCCCCTCTCACACTGTGCTCGTCAACTTCAGGCTTGCGTCAGTTCTTCCAGAGTCTTGCCCTTCGTCTCCATCCCGAATACCCACACCACTAGTGCCGCCACTGCAAAGCACAGCGCGCCCAAGGCAAACACCCCGCCCTGCCCGGTAACCGGGAACACCAACCCCGTCACCAACGGCCCCAGCAATGAGCCGACCCGACCAATCGCCGAGGCGAACCCCGAGCCGGTCGCCCGTGCCGAGGTGGGATACAACTCCGGCGTGTAGGTGTACAGCACCGCCCACATGCCAAACAGAAAGAACTGCATCAATAAACCCGAGGTGATCAGCAAACCGACATTGCCGCCGAACACCGCGCTCTGCCCATACACAAACGCCATCACCCCGCCGCCGAGCAAGGTCACCACGCACACCGGCTTACGCCCCCAGCGCTCCACCAACCAGGCGGCCATCAGGAACCCGGGGATGCCACCCAGGGAAATGATCACGGTGTAATACACCGACTGGGTCACCGCAAAACCTGACTGCTGCAGCAATGCACTCAGCCACGAAGTCAGGCCGTAAAAACCGAGCAAGGCAAAGAACCAGACGCACCAGATCATCATCGTGCGCTGGCGATACTGCGCCGACCACAATTGCTGGAATGCCGAAAAAAACGTCCCCGGCGTGCCTTCCACCCGTGGCAGGCGGATCGGCTCCGGCAAATCGACGCGGCCCAATGAAGCACGCACCTTCTGTTCGATACCCTGCAAGACCTGGTCGGCAGCCGCATGCCGCCCGGCCTGCTCCAGCCAGCGCGGCGACTCCGGGATAAAAAACCGAATCGCCAATACAAACACCGCCGGCACCGCCAGCACCAGGAAGATGTCACGCCAGCCAATCACCGGCAGCAGGAAGTAAGACAGCACACCCGCCGCCACAAACCCCAGCGGCCAGAAGCCATCCATCAACGCAATGTACCGACCACGCCCCTTGGCCGGAATCAGTTCCGACAGCATCGACTGGGCAATCGGGAACTCCATGCCCATGCCGATCCCCAGCAAGATACGAAACAACGTCAGCATCTCCAGCGTCTGCGCCGTGGAACACAGGTAGCTGGCAATGCCCCATAACACGATGCTCCACTGGAACACCGGCTTACGGCCAAAGCGATCAGCCAACATGCCCGACAACGAAGCGCCGACCACCATGCCGAAAAAGCTCGAACTGGCCAGTAACCCGGCCTGGGCCGTGCTCAGGCCAAACTCGGTTTTGATGGAACCTAACAGGAAGGTCATCATCGCCAAGTCCATGGAGTCGAAGAAAAACGCCAGGGCGATAATGATAAAGATGATTCGGTGGTAGCCGCTGATGGGCAACCGTTCCAGACGCTCCGCCGCGCTATAGCCCTGTAAACCCATGCCGCACCCCCAGTGTGAAAATCCCCTCGGTCAGTGTGCGGCATCATTGGCGCGGGTTATTGCTGGATGCGACCTGGTCGAAACCCTGAACGACGCCGGCCGACGGGCGTCAGGGTTGCTCGGGCGCCGCGATCGACAGGATGTGTGCAAGCCCGACGTCGTTCACTAACAAGGCCCGAAACTCGTTGATCACACTGATCCAGTTCGACTGCAGGAACAGTTGCAGCAGCCCCACGCCCAAGGCGCCACCCAAGTGGGGTTGTGGCTGGCTCCAGTCGAAACAGTCGCAGACCAGCGGCGACGCCAGCGCCTGAGTAAAAATACCCAGGTCTGCCAGGCATTGCGCGCCCTTGACCGTGACTTCGATACGTTGTTCGTGACGCTCAATCCAACCCGCCGCCAACATGCGCTGATACAACCCCGCCGCCAACTCCCCGCCGAGGTGCCCATGGCACAACCGGGCACGGCGCAACAACGGCGGTGCCACCAACGCCGGTGGCGAAACAGCGGGGCGGCTACGGGCAGCGCTGGCCATGGTGGTACTGGCCAGCGCGTCGATGGCGGCACTCACATCGGCGGCCGCCACACGAAACAGGCGCTTGCCGCGTCGGGCCTCGGTGAGCAGCAGGCCGCTTGCGGTCAGCCGAGCCAAATGGGCGTTGGCCGACGCGGCGGACAACCCGGTGAGCAGCGCCAACTCCTCTGAAGATTTCACGGAACCGTCCATCAAGGCCCAGAGCATGGCCGTACGTTTAGGCTCGGCGAGCAAGCTGGCGATCTGACTGATGCAAGGTGCTTCTTCCACGTATTCACTCCCTGTTGAATCATTTATCTGCTGCGGTTGGCGCCAAAGTATAGGTGCGCACCCCGCACGCACCGCCGGGTCTGACGCTGCAGATAGGGACAGGATCTGAGTGAAATTTCCTGCTGTGGTGGAAGCTATTGCCCAGGGTTCAAGCGCTCCGACCATTGCGCAGTCAATGTCGCACACCGGGATACCAGCATTTCCCGCAGCAAGTTGATCGGCTTGCTCAATTGCGCACGGTGGGCACATAGCAGATTGAGCGGTGTGCGCTCCCCGCGCAGATCAGGCAGGATCACCCGCAAACGCCCGGCCAGCACATCCGTGCTCACGTCCAACCAGGACTTGTAGGCAATGCCGACACCCGCGACAGCCCAGCGACGAACGACGTCGGCATCGTCACTGAAACGGTCACCGGCCACCGTCAGGCTCACTTCACGCCGGCCGTCGTGAAAACTCCAGCGATCGTGGACTCGGCTGCCGAGCATATAGAGCAGGCAATTATGCTGGGCCAGTTGCTCCAGGTGCCGGGGCTCGCCATACCGGGCGAGGTAGCTGGGGGCGGCACACAGCACGCGAACATTGTCCGGGGCGATGGGCAGTGCAATCAGGCTCGAGTCCTCGGGCTCGCCGTAGCGCAAGGCAATATCGACAGGCTGGCGGAACAGGTCGGCAATGCGATCGCCCAGCAACAGGCGCACCGCCAGTTGCGGGTATTCACGCTGGAACTCATCCAGCCATGGCAACAGCTGGTTACGCCCGAAGTCCGAGGGCGCCGACAATTGCAACACGCCGCTGACATGGTCCTGGCCACTGGCCAATAAGCGCCGTCCTTCGTCCAGCGAACTCAATGCGGCACGGGCGTATTCCAGGAAACCTTCACCTTCGGCAGTCAACCGCAGGCTGCGCGTCGAGCGCGCCAATAAGCGCGTACCCAGTTGCTGTTCGATGCGCTTGAGCGCAGCGCTGGCCACCGCGGGCGACAGGTCCATGACCCTCGCCGCGGCAGACAGGCTGCCCAGGTCCGCCGCGCGCACAAACAGCTGCAAATCATCGAAGCGCAGCATGTGTTCTCGCTCATTATCAAAAATTTATTGAAACAGCCTGCTGTTTTAGCCGCTTTTTCCTTCACGGGAAATAGCCAATCATCTATCCACCGCTTATCACGTGCCAGGAGTTGAGTATGTCTGCTGCCTTTAATGTCATTGCCACGCTGGTTGCCAAACCCGGCCAACAGGCCACGCTGGAAACCCTGCTGCGCGGCCTGCTGGAACCGACCCGCCTCGAAGCCGGTTGCGAGCAGTACGACCTGCACCAGGACCTGCAACACCCCGAAACTTTCTACATGCTCGAACGTTGGAGCGACGATGCGGCGCTGGCCGACCACGACCAGAGTGCACATATCCAGAGTTTCCGCGCCAAAGCCGCGGATGTCCTCGAACACTTCGAACTCAAGCGCCTGAAATTTCTCGCCTGATTACCGCCCTTTTCCGGAGCCCCCATGAAAGCCATTGCCTACTACGCCTCACTGCCGATCAACGATCCCCAATCCCTGCAAGACATCGAACTGCCGGAGCCCGTCGCCGGCCCACGCGACTTGCTGGTAGAAGTCAAAGCCATCTCGGTCAACCCGGTGGACACCAAGGTGCGCCACAACGTCGCCCCGGAAAATGGCGCCGCCAAGGTGCTGGGCTGGGACGTGGCCGGTGTGGTCAAGGCGGTCGGCAGCGACGTGACGCTGTTCAAGGCCGGCGACAAAGTGTTCTACGCCGGTTCGCTGGTGCGCCCGGGTGGCAACAGTGAGCTGCACACGGTGGATGAGCGTATCGTCGGGCATATGCCCAAGAGCCTGGGTTTCGCCGAAGCGGCCGCCCTGCCGCTGACCGCCATCACCGCCTGGGAGCTGCTGTTCGAGCGCCTGCAAATCCGTGAAGGTCAGGAAGACCAGGGCCAGAGCTTGCTGATCGTTGGCGCGGCCGGTGGCGTAGGTTCGATCCTGACCCAACTGGCCAGCCGGCTCACCGCGCTGAAAGTCATCGGCACGGCCTCGCGCCCCGAGACTCAGGAATGGGCCAAGGCACTGGGCGCCGATCTGGTGGTCGACCACAGCCAACCACTGAGCGAAGCCTTGAAAGCCGCCGGCCACCCGCAGGTGACCCACGTTGCCAGCCTGACCCAGACCGACCATCACCTGGACCAACTGGTTGAAGCCCTGCTACCTCAAGGCAAGCTGGCACTGATCGACGATCCCAAGGCGCTGGACGTGAGCAAACTCAAGCGCAAGAGCCTGTCGCTGCATTGGGAGTTCATGTACACCCGCTCGATGTTCGAGACCCCTGACATGATCGAACAGCACAACCTGCTCAATCGCGTCGCTCAACTGATCGACGCCGGCACCTTGAAAACCACGGTCGGCGAGCACTTCGGCGTGATCAACGCAGCGAACCTGCGACGCGCCCACGCCCTGCTGGAAAGCGGCAAGGCCAAGGGCAAGATCGTGCTTGAAGGGTTCTGAATAACAGCGGTCGGAGGCGTCCATTATTCATGTGGGTAATGGACGACACCATTAGTCCGAGAGTTGATCTTTGTCATATTTACGCGCGCATTCGGGTTTATATTGGCCGCCTTTGCCACGATTCTTTTACGTGAGGAAGTCAGCAATGAAGATCCTGATAAAAGCGTTAGCAAAATCCCAATGGGAAGTCCGCCTGGACCAAAAAGCCATTACCTTTCGCAGTGAGGCCGAAGCCCGAGCTTTTGCCGACACCCTGAAAGCCCGAATCCAGGCGCCCCACCACATTCCCCTCAGCCAGCAGCACTACGCCGCCGGCTGATCGCGCGTCAGACCTGCGCCTGCATGGCCCTGGCCCGTTGCAGGCGCTGGGTCGACACCGCCACCGTCACCGCCAAGACACCGCACAAGCTGATGACCATTGCCATCGGCATGGCCGTGCCGTCGTGCAACACGCCGACCAACGAAGCAGCCCCTGCCGCCACACCAAACTGAATGCAACCGAGCAACGCCGACGCACTGCCGGCCCGTGCCCCCTGCCCGGCCATGGCACAGGCCGAGGTGTTGGGCAAAATGCAGCCCAGGCTTGCGATGCAAATGAACAGCGGCACCAGCAATGGCCACAACGCTTCGGTGCGCAACGCGGCGATACCGAGCAAAGTCAACGCCGCCAGCACGTACACCCACACCGTGCGCGACAGCAGAAACGCCGGGCCGCGCTTGGACAGCAGCCGTGCATTGAGTTGCGCCACCAGAATGAAACCTGCGGCATTGGAACCGAACAGCCAGCCGTAATGCTCCGGGGCCACGCCATAGAGCTTGATGAACACGAACGGTGAACCGGCGATGTAGGCAAACATCCCGGCAATCGAGATCCCCCCGGTGAGGGCGTAGCCGAGGTAGACCCGATCCGACAGCAGCGCACCGTAGCGGCGCAGCGAGCCGGAGAGCGGCTGGCGCGGCTTGTCGGCCGGAAAGGTTTCCGGCAATCCGACCGCGACAGCCAGGGCCGCCATCACGCTGAACATCGATAGCGCCAAAAAGATCGACTGCCAGCCCCACAGGCCGACCATCACCCCGCCCGCCAACGGCGCGAGGATGGGTGCCAGGCCGGTCACCAGCATCAGTTGCGAATACACCTTGGCCGAGCCCACGGCATCACATTTGTCGCTGACCACCGCACGGGAAATCACCATGCCCGCACATCCGCCGAGGGCTTGGACGAAACGCGCACCGATCAGCCACTCCAGCGACGGCGCATAGGCGCACGCGAATGAGGCCAGGGTGAACAAGGTCACACCGCTGAGCAGTGGGCCGCGTCGGCCAAACCGGTCCGCCAGCGGGCCGTAGATCAATTGGCCGATGGCCAAGCCGCCGAAATACACCGCCAGGGTCAACTGGATATGCTTCTCGTCGGTCGCGAAGGCCGTGGCCATGGCCGGAAAGCCGGGCAAGTAGAAATCGATCGCCAACGGCGCAAAGGCGCTCAAGGCGCCCAGAATCAGGATTATGCGGAGGTTCATCAGACACCCAAGTGAGTCGGCAGCTCGACAGTCTAGCCGCGCTTGGGTGTCATGAACATTAAGTTAGCTCGCTAACTATCAGAAAATTCAAGCGAGCCTGGCGCTGTAGCCTTCCTCACTGATCAGGCTGATCACCTGCTCGGCAGACAGACGGCTTTCAACCCCGACTTCCTTGGCCGCCAGGTCGACCTTCACACTCGCCGCCGGGTCCTGGCTTTGCACCGCCTGGGTCACGGCCCGGACGCAATGGCCGCAGGTCATTCCTTCAACACTGAATACTTGCATGATATTTCTCCTTGAACGAGGTAGGGAGTAGTGAGCGGGCTTGCCCCGCGCTGGGGGGCGAAGCCGCCCTATAACCAGGCGCCGCAGTTTTCCTGGAACACGGCGGCGGCCTTGTTGGGGCGGCTTCGCCACCCAGCGCGGGGCAAGCCCGCTCACTACAAGGTTGGAGGCAGTCTTGGGCTTGCCACGATGGCAAGGTCAAGTTCTGAAAATTTCTGCCGGGCTGGTATTCGGCGGCTTCAAAGGCCAAGCTTCACCCATCGTTGATTCAAACCACGGAGCATTCGCCATGCGCTGGTTGTTTTTTGCCCTTGCCGGCCTGATGGGCTTATCTGTCGCTGCGCCACAAGCCATAGCCGCTGAAGACTATGCGGTGTTGATCATTTCCCGAGAGCGCCTGGAAGTACCGACCAATTGTGAAATCGGCTTGTACCTGAACGACCAACTGGCGGGCCGACTGTTCCAGGAGCAGGCCACGTCCTTCAACCTGCCGGCGGGGTACCTGTCATTACGCCTGAAGCTGCTGCCGGGCCAGGCTCCAGGTTGCCTGCCGGGCCTGCTGGCGCCACCGGCGCAGAACATCACGCTGAAGGCCGGGGATGTACGCAAGTTGCGTATCGCTCAGGGTCCGGACGGCATGTACCTGAAACCCGCCGCACTGGAATACTGATCGGCCCTTGACCTTCCCCACAGGTCAAGGTTGATCCTAGGGGCAACTTCTTCTGGAGGACTGCCCCATGAATGGATCCACCGCCTTAGACCTGCCCATCAGCGGCATGACCTGTGCCAGCTGTGCCGGCCGCGTCGAACGCGCCCTGAGCAAGGTGCCGGGGGTAAAAAGCGTCAGCGTCAACCTGGCCAATGAACGTGCGCATGTCGAAGTCCTGGGGCAGCTGGACCCCGGCATGTTGATCGCTGCCGTCGACAAAGCCGGCTACAGCGCCAGCCTGCCCCAGAGTGAAACCGCTACGGACGCCAACCAGGCCCAGCGCCTGCATCGCGAACGCTGGTCGTTGTTGCTGGCAATTCTATTGGCGCTGCCGTTGGTGTTGCCCATGCTGGTGGAGCCCTTCGGCCTGCACTGGATGTTGCCCGGCTGGATGCAGTTCGCCCTGGCCACGCCAGTGCAGTTCATCTTTGGTGCACGCTTTTATATCGCCGCCTGGAAAGCCGTACGCGCCGGCGCCGGGAATATGGACCTGCTGGTGGCCATCGGCACCAGCGCCGGTTACGGCTTGAGTATCTATGAATGGCTCACCACCCCGGCAGGCGGCATGCCGCACCTGTACTTCGAAGCCTCGGCGGTAGTGATCGCCCTGGTACTGCTCGGCAAATACCTCGAAAGCCGCGCCAAACGCCAGACCGCCAGCGCCATCCGCGCCCTCGAAGCCTTGCGTCCGGAACGTGCGGTGCGGGTGCTCGATGGCCGTGAAGAAGAGGTGGCGATCAACGCGTTGAAGCTCGACGACCTGGTGCTGGTCAAGCCCGGCGAACGTTTCCCGGTGGACGGCGAAGTGGTGGACGGCCAGAGCCATGCCGACGAAGCGCTGATCAGCGGCGAAAGCCTGCCGGTGCCGAAACAGCCAGGCGACAAAGTCACCGGCGGCGCCATCAACGGTGAAGGCCGCTTGCTGGTGCGGACCCAGGCCCTGGGCGCGGAAAGTGTGCTGGCGCGAATCATCCGCCTGGTGGAAGAGGCGCAGGCGGCCAAGGCGCCGATCCAGAAACTGGTGGATAAAGTCAGCCAAGTATTCGTGCCCGCCGTGCTGGTGCTGGCGTTGATCACGCTGGTGGGCTGGTGGTGGTACGGCGCATCCCTGGAGACGGCAATCATCAATGCCGTCGCCGTCCTGGTGATCGCCTGCCCCTGCGCCCTGGGCCTGGCGACACCGACGGCGATCATGGCCGGTACCGGCGTGGCCGCGCGTAATGGCATCTTGATCAAGGACGCCGAAGCCCTGGAACGTGCGCATGAAGTCAGCGCCGTGGTGTTCGACAAGACCGGCACCCTCACTTCCGGTGCTCCGAAAATTGCCCATATGGCGGCGGTGGATGGCAATCAAGCCTTGTTGCTGCAACAGGCCGGCGCCTTGCAACGCGGCAGCGAACACCCCCTGGCCAAGGCCGTGCTGGACGCCTGCCACGAGCAGGGGCTGAACGTGGCGGATGTGAGTGCCAGCCAAGCCCTGACCGGTCGCGGTATCGCCGGCACGCTCGACGGCCGGCAACTGGCCCTGGGCAATCGCCGTCTGCTGGAAGAGGCCGGTTTGAACGCGGGTGACTTGGCCGCATCCGCCAAGGCCTGGGAGGCCGAAGGCCGCACCTTATCCTGGCTGATCGAGCAAGGCTCCCAACCCCGTGTGCTCGGGCTGTTCGCGTTCGGCGACACACTCAAGCCCGGCGCGCTGGAAGCGGTGGAGCGGCTCAAGACGCAACACATCAGCAGCCACTTGCTGACCGGCGATAATCGCGGCAGCGCCCGGGTGGTTGCGCAAGCGCTGGGCATCGAGGATGTGCACGCCGAAGTGCTGCCGGCGGACAAAGCCGCCACGGTCGCCGAGCTGAAAAGAACTGGGGTGGTGGCCATGGTTGGCGACGGTATCAACGATGCTCCAGCCCTGGCCGCGGCCGATATCGGCATCGCCATGGGCGGCGGCACCGACGTGGCCATGCACGCCGCCGGCATCACCCTGATGCGTGGCGATCCGCGCCTGGTGCCCGCGGCACTGGACATCAGCCGCAAGACCTACGCAAAAATCCGCCAGAACCTGTTCTGGGCCTTTGTGTATAACCTGATTGGCATTCCCCTCGCGGCTTTCGGCCTGCTTAACCCGGTACTGGCGGGCGCGGCGATGGCCTTGTCCAGCGTCAGCGTGGTGAGCAATGCGTTACTGTTGAAGACGTGGAAACCCAAGGACCTGGAGGATCAACGCCCATGAACATCGGCCAAGCCGCTCGCCAAAGCGGGCTGAGCGCAAAGATGATTCGCTACTACGAATCCATCGGCCTGCTCAAAGCCGCGCACCGCACCGACAGCGGCTACCGTGTATATGGCCCCGACGACCTGCACACGCTGGCGTTTATCAAGCGCTCGCGGGATCTGGGGTTTTCATTGGAAGAGGTCGGCAAGCTGCTGACCCTGTGGCAGGACCGGCAACGGGCCAGCGCTGATGTGAAAGCCTTGGCGCGCCAGCATATCGATGAGCTGAACCAGAAGATTCTGGAGCTGGGACAACTGCGCGATACGCTGCAGGACCTGGTGGAACATTGCCAGGGCGATCATCGGCCGGATTGCCCGATCCTCAAGGAATTGGCCTCAGGCAGTTGCTGTACCTGATGCCTGACTGACTCCACACATCAAAATGTGGGAGGGGGCTTGCTCCCGATTGCAGTGGGTCAGCTACAGATAAGTTGACTGATCCACCGCTATCGGGAGCAAGCCCCCTCCCACATTTTTCAGATCTTCATTTGTTGCAAGATCACTGCATCCAGGGCGGTGGCGGGGGTTCGTCAGACGCTTTGCCGGGTGGCGCATCATCCGCCGCACGAATTGCCTGGCGACGTTCTTCATCCCGCCGTGCCGCTTCGATTTCGCGCATCACGCCACCCACATCCGCCTGCTCTTCCGGTTCGTCGAACTCGCCGGTCAAGACGCTGGCCGGGTGCAGCGTACCGGCTTCGTACAACGCCCACATTTCCTTGGCGTACTTGGTCTTTTTCAACTCCGGGGCAAAGCGCCCGAAGTAGGACGCCATGTTGCCCACGTCCCGCTCCAGCATGCTGAACGCGTGGTTGTTGCCCGCCGCATCCACCGCCTGGGGCAGGTCGATGATCACCGGGCCGGTCGGGGTGAGCAGCACGTTGAACTCGGACAAGTCACCGTGCACCAGGCCGGTACACAGCATCAGCACGATCTGGGAGATCAGGAAGGCGTGGTACTCGCGCGCCTGGTCCGGCTCCAGCACCACGTCATTCAGACGCGGCGCCGCATCGCCGTACTCGTCGGCCACCAGCTCCATCAACAGCACGCCTTCGAGGAAATCGTAGGGTTTAGGCACGCGCACACCGGCACCGGCCAGGCGGAACAACGCCGCCACTTCGGCGTTTTGCCAAGCATCTTCGGTTTCTTTACGGCCAAACTTGGAACCCTTGGCCATGGCGCGGGCTTGCCGGCTGTTGCGGACCTTGCGGCCCTCCTGGTATTCGGACGCCTGACGAAAACTTCGTTTATTCGCCTCCTTGTAAACCTTGGCGCAACGTAATTCGTTACCGCAGCGCACCACATAAACAGCTGCTTCTTTACCACTCATGAGTGGGCGCAGCACTTCGTCGACCAGACCGTCTTCGATCAGGGGTTCAATGCGTTTAGGAGTCTTCATCAGCTTTTATTGTGGGTCCTGTATTACCAAACACGCGTGTGGCACTCGTTATACGGCAATCGGCTCGCCGGTGGGAGGGGCTACCGACCGTTGATCACTTAAGAATGCATCCAATATGCCAGTTTCATCGCTCAATGATCGCGGTAACCCCCTGCCCACCGGCTGCACAGATGGAAATCAGGCCGCGCCCCTTGCCCGCCGCATCCAACAATTTGGCCAGGTTGGCGACGATACGCCCGCCTGTGGCGGCGAACGGGTGCCCGGCGGCCAGCGAACTGCCCTTGACGTTGAGCCGACTGCGGTCGATGGCACCCAACGGCGCATCCAGCCCCAGGCGTGTTTTGCAGTAATCCGCATCTTCCCAGGCTTTGAGCGTGCACAACACCTGGGCAGCAAAGGCTTCGTGGATTTCGTAGTAATCGAAGTCCTGCAGCGTCAGGCCATTCCTTGCCAGCAAACGCGGCACCGCATACACGGGCGCCATCAACAAGCCTTCGGCGCCGTTGACGAAATCCACCGCCGCCGCCTCGCCATCGCGCAAGTACGCCAAAATCGGCAAGCCACGCTCCTTGGCCCAGGCTTCACTGCCCAGCAATACCAATGACGCACCGTCGGTGAGCGGCGTGGAATTACCGGCGGTCAGCGTGCCCTTGTCGCTGCGCTCGAATACCGGCTTGAGGCTGGCGAGTTTTTCCAGGGTCAGGTCGGCGCGCAGGTTGTTGTCGCGGGTCAGGCCCAAAAACGGTGTCAGCAGATCGTTGTGCCAGCCTTCAGCGTAGGACGCGGCCATTTTCTGGTGGCTTTCAAGTGCCAGCTGATCTTGCTCGGCACGCGGAATCTGCCAGGTTTGCGCCATCAGCTCACAGTGCTGGCCCATGGACAAACCCGTGCGCGGTTCACCGTTGCGCGGCAGCTCGGGCTTGAGGTGATGAGGGCGGAGTTGTAACAGCAGTTTTAATTTATCTGCCATGGATTTGCTGCGGTTGGCCTGCAGCAGAATCTTGCGCAGTCCTTCATTCACGCCGATCGGCGCGTCGGAAGTGGTATCCACCCCACCGGCAATCCCGCATTCGATCTGGCCCAGGGCGATCTTGTTGGCCACCAGCAATGCCGCCTCAAGCCCCGTGCCGCAAGCCTGTTGAATATCGTACGCCGGGGTTTGCGGCGACAGGCGTGAGCCCAGCACACATTCGCGGGTGAGGTTGAAGTCGCGGGAATGTTTGAGCACCGCTCCGGCCGCCACCTCACCGATCCGCAGGCCGTGCAGGTTGTAGCGTTCGATCAGGCCCTCCAGGGCAGCGGTCAGCATGGCCTGGTTGCTCGCCGTGGCATAGGGGCCGTTGGAGCGGGCGAAGGGAATGCGATTACCGCCAATGATCGCTACACGGCGCAATTGAGTCATGGAAAGCTCCCTGATGGTGGTGGGTGGAATCATCAAGCCTAGCCTAGGCTCAATCGAACGACCGTTACCCATTGATGGTCCACCGTTTGAACCCCAGCACTCGGAGAGCGTTCCATGTCTGACCGTTATATCGACTTCGCCAACTCAAGCCTCGGCCATCGCCTGGTCGCCGCCATTGGCCTGCCGTCACCGGTACGCCTGGAACGCTGGCAGGCCGGACGCCTGCGCCCGGTCGAAGGCGCCCTGCTGCTCGGCGCCGGCGCGCTGGCGAACCAGGTGCACACCTTCGCCCATAAACTCACCGACGCCATCTACAGCTACGGCACCACGACGTCGACGTGGATTCCGGGCCACGGCCCCAAGCTCAAGGCGGTGGTGTTCGATGCCAGTGACCTGCAACACACCGACCAGCTCAAGCAGTTGCGTGAGTTCTTCCAGCCCCTGTTGAAAAACCTGGATAACAGCGCGCACCTGGTGATTCTCGGCCGTGCGCCGGAGAGCCTCAGCGACCCGTTCGCCGCCAGCGCACAACGGGCCCTGGAGGGTTTCAGCCGCTCGTTGGCCAAGGAACTGCGCAACGGCGGTGTGGCGCAGTTGCTGTATGTCGGCGACGGTGCCGAGGAGCAGTTGGAAGGCGCATTGCGGTTTTTCCTCTCGCCTAAAAGCGCCTATATCTCCGGCCAGGTCATTCGCCTGCAAGCCTGCGCCACTGCGGTCGAGGATTGGACTCGCCCTCTCGCCGGGCGCAAGGCCCTGGTGACCGGTGCCGCCCGAGGTATTGGCGCGTCCATTGCTGAAACCCTCGCCCGCGACGGTGCAGAGGTGATTCTGCTCGACGTGCCCCAGGCCAAGGCTGATCTCGAAGCCCTCGCCGCCCGTCTCGGGGCACGTACCCTCGTGCTGGATATCTGCGCAGAAGACGCCGCCACGCGGCTGATCGAACAGTTGCCGGATGGCCTCGATATCCTGGTGCACAATGCCGGTATCACCCGCGACAAGACCCTGGCGAACATGACCCCGGAATATTGGGACGCGGTACTGGCGGTCAATCTCACTGCCCCCCAGGTGCTGACCAAGGCGTTGCTCGACAGCGGCACCCTGCACGACAACGCCCGCGTGGTGCTGCTGGCCTCCATCAGTGGCATTGCCGGCAACCGTGGGCAAACCAACTATGCCGCGAGCAAGGCCGGCTTGATCGGGTTGGCGCAGGCGTGGGCGCCATTGCTGAAGGAACGCGGGATCAGCATCAACGCAGTGGCGCCCGGGTTTATCGAAACCCAGATGACCGCGCATATTCCCTTCGCCCTGCGTGAAGCCGGGCGGCGCATGAGTTCGTTGGGCCAGGGCGGCCTGCCCCAAGACGTGGCTGAGGCCGTGGCCTGGCTTGGCCAACCGGGCTCTGGTGCGGTCAGCGGCCAAGCCTTGCGCGTGTGTGGGCAAAGCCTGCTGGGAGCCTGAACATGGAATGGCAGACACTCGACCGCACCCCGCCTCTGCCGCCGCTGTACTGGCGGGCCGCGCTCAAGCGCAAGATCACCGGCGAAACCCTGCCCGATGCAGGACTGCGCTGTCACATTCGCCTGAACCCCACGGAGGTGGCCGCCTATCGCCAGGTCTGCGGGTTCGCTGACAGCTCGGTCCTGCCAGGGACTTATCCGCATATCCTGGCGTTTGGTTTGCAGATGCAATTACTCACCGACAAACAGTTTCCCTTTCCTTTGCTGGGGCTGATTCACCTGAGCAATCGGATCCGTATCCATCGTCCGCTGGGAGGCGTGAGCAATGTGCTGATCAGCGTGTACGCGCACAACCTGCGGCCCCATGCCAAGGGGGCGACCTTTGATATTGTGACCACAGTCGAGGATTCACTGGGACTGTTGTGGGAGGCGGATAGCCGTATGCTCTGCCGCGCAGTGAAACTCGAAGGCGACGCCCAGGAAGAGCATTTGTCGGTAACCGATAACGTCAGCGAACTGGCCCGCTGGAAGGCGCCCGCCGATATTGGCCGCCGATACGCTCGGGTATCCGGCGATTACAACCCGATCCACCTGAGCGCATTGACGGCCAGGCTCTTCGGGTTCCCCCAGGCTATCGCCCATGGGCTGTGGAATACCGCCCGGACACTGGCCGCATTGCACGAGCATTTGCCCGCCGCCAATGTCGAGATAGACGTCGAATTCAAAAAGCCGGTGCGCCTGCCCAGTGAAGTTGTATTACTCACCACGGCTGCGGGTTCCAGTGGCGAGTTGCAACTCAAGGGGGCCGGCGACATTCAACATATGCTCGGCAAGTGGCGACCTATTGCGTGAACCACAGGAATTAATTGTATATAAACCCTAAGTTATAGCGGACGCTTCGACGTCCGCTTTTTTACTTAACTCATTGTTCTTCATGAAAGAACACTATCCAAAAGCCCTCTCTTTTACACACTTGGTATTAGTCATTAAGCCAACTAATGCCGCGCCTATATAAATCGTTAATACCAAGTTGAGCATTGCGATAAAGAGCACTCAGGTCTGTGATTAGCCCACGGACAAACGTATGCCTATCCCTAGAAATAGTCGACGTTTGAAACAACCAAGGTTGTACAGGTGCAAGGGAACTCAATCATGAAAACTCAAACTCAAGTAGTGCTATGGAAAGCAAGTACCGCGCTGGCCCTGGTCATGGCGATGAGCCTTGGCGGCTGCAGCAGCGGTGGCGGCGGCCATCACAGCAGTGTGGCGGCGTCTTCCCCGGATGCGGGTGCGGGAAGTGGTAGTGGAGGCACAGGTGGCGGTAGTGGGACTGGAAGCGGCACTGGCGGTACCGGCGGTGGCACTGCTGGCACTGGCGGCGGCACTGACGGCACCGGCGGTGGCACTGCTGGCACTGGCGGCGGCACTGACGGCACCGGCGGTGGCACTGGCGGCACCGGCGGCGGTACTGGCGGCATCGGCGGTGGCACTGCTGGTACTGGCGACGGCACTGGCGGCACCGGCGGTGGCACTGGCGGCACCGGCGGTGGTACTGGCGGCACCGGTTCGACAACCACCCCGCTGGTCACAGGCCAGATCGCAGGCACGCTGGGCACTACCGTCGGTAACGTCGGTGCTGCCGTCGGCGATCTTGGCTCGACACTCAACGGCGTTCCCGTCGTCGGTGTCACGGCCGGTGGCCTCGTCACCGCGACCGGCAATGCCGTCACCAGCATCGGCAGCGGCGTGACCAATGGCCTGGGTACCCTGGGCACCAACAGCAATGCGCTGGGCACCACCGTCGCCGGCATCGGTACTGGCGTGGCCAACCTCGGCACCGGCGTATCGAACACCGGCAGCACCCTGGGCACCACGTTGGGTGGCGTGCCAGTCGTCGGCGGGTTGACCGGCGGCGTCGGCACCGCAGCGGGGGGGCTGGTGAGTAACGTTGGCCAAGCCGTGACCATGCTCGGCGATACCCTGAGTACCGCCAGCACCACCGGACCACTGGGCAGCGCAACCAACACCCTGAGCAGGAGTGCACTGGTACCGGTGGTTTCCCTGGTGGAAAACACTACTGGCAACCTCGGTAGAGCTACCGGCCTGGGCACTCCGCTCAACGGCCTGCTGAATCAAGTCGGCTCGACCGTTACTGGCGTAGGCGGCCAAGTCGCCGGTGCCGGCGGCGCAGGCAACCCTGTCACCACGGCGGCCGGCGGCGCGCTGGCCAGCGTCGGTGGCGTGCTCAACCAGTCGGGTGGCTATGTTGCGCCCGCCGGCGGTGCCGCTGCTCCCGGCTTGCCGGAACTGGTCGGCGGTGTAGTCGCCAACGTAGGTAACGGCCTGACGGCCGGCAGTACTAACGGCACAGTCGGTACTGCGGGTGTCACCGGTGGGGCACTGGGCAATACCGTGGCCTCGCTGGGCACTGTCATCGGCGGCACCGGCGTCGCCAATACCGCCCCCACGACGCCAGTCGCAGGCTTGGCGACCAACGTCGGCACAGCGCTGGCCCCGGTCACCAACGGCGTCACCAGCCTGACGCAAAACGTCGGCACCACCACCGGCATCGGCGCTCCGGTCAACGGTCTGGTCACCCAGGTCGGCGGCGCTGTCAGCAGCCTGGGCACCAACCTGACCACCGCCAACGCCAACCCGGTCACCAACGCCGTGGGCACGACGGTAACGTCGCTCGGCAACACCGTAGGCTCAGTGGGTGGCTTGGTCACCGGCGGAACCGGCAGCACGGGTGGCGGCCTGCTCGGTGGCTTGAACGTCGGCGCCAGCACCACGACCAACACCTCGGTCAACGGCAGTGCCAGCACCGGGACAACAGGTGGCCTGGGAGGCTTGCTGAACGGCCTGACAGGCCCTAATTAGAATTGCACCTGGCCGATTAGACGGCCTCCCCTCCAGCGCCTACGCTTGGTTGAGACGAGAGACCCTGAGTAAGTCTCTCGTCTTTTTTATGGGCCGGCCTTGTCGAACAACGCCTGGTCCTCCCGAACCGAGTCCCAGAACCCGGCGGGCCCGAGACGCTGCTGCAGTTGACCATGGAGTGTCCTATGCGCGTGTTCACACCGTTGTTAGTCCTTTCCCTCAGTGCTTACGCCCAAGCCGAGAGCCTGCCCAACTTTCTCAACAGCAACGACACCATCCGCAACCTGCCGGTGCCTAACCTGCCCGCCGACGCCTACCGACCGGTCACGCCCAAGACCCAGGTGCCGGAGGCCCCCGCTTCCCAGGGCCAGCCTCTGTTGATGGGCACCAAAATCACCATCCGCAAGCTGCAGATCGAGGGCGGCACGATCTACCCGCTCGGCGAGACCGCCAAAGCCTACTCGGCGTTGATCGGTCATGAGACCAACCTGGCGCAATTGATCGAAGCCACCCGCAGCATCACCCGTCGTTATCAAGAGGACGGTTACCTGCTGTCCTACGCCTTCCTGCCGCAACAGAACTTTGAAAACGGCCTGGTACGCGTAGTGCTGGTGGAGGGCTACATCAAGGACTACCAACAGAGCGGCGACATCGGTTCGGTGTCGGCCTATGTCGATAAACTGGCGAACAAACTCCTCGCCGAACGCCCGCTCACGCGCAAGACGTTCGAGCGCTATACCACGCTTATGGGCCGTATCCCCGGCGTGACGCTGCAAGCGCAAGTACCGCCGCCGGGGACCACCGATGGCGCCGCGCACATGGTGATCCAGGCCAGCCGCAAACCCTTCACCACCAGCATGAGCCTGGAGGAAGACAACCGCAGCGGCACCCAAGCGTTGCTCACCGCCACCAGCAATGCCCAGACATCCATGGGCGAACAGCTCAACGTCAGCGGCCTGTTTCCACCCGGCGACGACAAAAAGCATTATTACCGCGTGGGCTACAGCCAGTTCATCAATGCCGAAGGCAGCCAGCTTGTGCTGGGGGCCGAACGTTATCGCGCGGACCCCAAAAGCAATATTCAGCTGGACGGCGGCTTCGAACTCAAGCCGCACCAGTCGATCGATCGCTACACCATCGGCCTCAGCCACCCGCTGATCGCCTCGCCCACCGAATCCTTGACCCTGGGCGCGCGCCTGTATGCGGTGGACCAAACCACACGCTATCAACTGGTGGGCTACCCCAACCGCTTCGATATCGAAACCAACCTGCGCGCGCTGGCGTTCGAAGGTGACTGGCGCAAGGCCGACGCCCGGCAATTGCGCATCCTCAGCGCCGGTCTGTATCAGGGTATCAACGGCCTGGGCGCCAGGACGCACAGTGATCTGACCAGTACCACGCCTGACCTCGACTTCTTCCGCCTGCGCCTCTCCGGCGTGCAGAGCGACAAGTTCTTCGATAACTGGCAAGGGGTACTGTCGGGCGCGTTCTACTGGAGCGATGCCACCCTGCCCGACAGCGAACGCGCCACCTTCGGCGGGCAGAACTTCGGCCGTGGCTACCCTGACGACCAGGCTTCCGGTGACAAGGGTTGGGGCGTGGCGTACGAGGTCAACTACAGCTTCAACCGCGCCGGTGACTGGGTGAAGGTGCTGCAACCCTACGTTGTGCTTGATCGTGCCAAGACCTGGTTCAACACGCTGCCGGTCAAGGGCAACGACATGTCATCGGCGGCCGTGGGCCTGCGTTTTGGCGATAACAAGTACTACAACATCGCGCTGGAAGCCTCCAAACCCATGTCGGATATCGCCCTCGACAGCCTCAACCGGCGGCCGCGGTATACGCTGAGCTTCAGCTACCAGCTCTGACGATCGTAGTGAGCGGGCTTGCCCCGCGCTGGGTGGCGAAGCCGCCCCAAACCGGCCAACTCCGGCTTTTCTGAAAGACCGTGGTGTTCTTGTTGGGGCTGCTACGCAGCCCAGCGCGGGGCGAGCCCGCTCACTACAAGGCGAGGGGACCGACCAAGCGCACCCGGACAGAGCTCTGGTGATAACTTGTAGTGAGCGGGCTTGTCCCGCGCTGGGTGGCGAAGCCGCCCCAAAGCCGGCCAACTCCGGTTTTTCTGAAAGACCGTGGTGTTCTTGTTGGGGCTGCTTCGCAGCCCAGCGCGGGGCGAGCCCGCTCACTACTGGGCGAGGGGACCGACCAAGCGCACCCGGACAAAGCTCTGGCAATAATTGTAGTGAGCGGACTTGTCCCGCGCTGGGTGGCGAAGCCGCCCCAAAGCCGGCCAACTCCGGTTTTTCTGTAACACCGTGGTGTTCTTGTTGGGGCTGCTGCGCAGCCCAGCGCGGGGCGAGCCCGCTCACTACAAGGGGTGTTTGATCAGGGGGAAGAGGTTGTTGAGGGTATCGATCAAGCGCACCAGGTAGATGGGCTTGCGAAACAGATCCAGCACCTGCAAACGCAGCATATCGCTGACATCATCCATCTGAGCATGCCCCGACATCACGATCACCGGCAAGTGCTGGCGCTCAGTGTGTTCGCGCAGGCGCTTGATCAGTGAGATACCGCTTTCCTCGGGCATGCTCAGGTCGGTGATCACCAGGGCGATGTCCGGGTTCAGGGTCAACTCCTGCAAGGCGAGGGTGACGGAGGTGGCGGTAAAGCAAACGAAGCCCTCGTTCTCCAGCGACTCGGCCAGTTCTACGAGGGCATCTTCTTCGTCGTCCACCAACAGGATTTGTTGGCGAAAAGGTGCAGTTGCAGCATTCATGGGTACTACCTAGCGTTGCCAAACAATGACGTGTGTACTCACCGATGCTGTCTGAAGCTCAGGTTATAGCGGTCGTGATTTTAGCAATGAACGTCGTGATCTGCGGCCCCAGGGTCGCCCCCGCCGCCAGTACGACCAGCGCCACGATAGCCACGAGAATGAGGTATTCAATCGCCGTAGCGCCGTCTTTGCGATACAACAGCAATAGTAGCTGGTCACGCACTTTCATCAACAGATCAAGGACCATAGCACTTCTCCTCAGTCGCAGGATACGGTCTGGAACTCAGGTCAGGGCAGTGTTGATTTTACCGAAGAAGGTCGTGATTTTAGGTCCCAGGGTTGTCCCGGCAGCCAGGATCACCAGGGCCACGATGGCTACCAGAATCAGGTACTCAATCGCCGTAGCGCCGTCTTTGCGCTGAAAAAGCAACTGAAGTTGAATATGAAGTTTTACCAACAACTCAAGGATCATCGTACTTCTCCTCAGGCGCTGGGCGCCTTATCAGCACGCCGCACAGTAATTGCGATGTGCCATCTGAGCATTGTCAACAAACCCCAGCCTCACAACTGTAAGAACTGATTAATCACAAAGTAGGGGGTTACTTTATTGACGCCTTAATTCCGTGGTTTTCAACGTCATCCCGCCCTTCGCACAAGAAAACTTGCTGTCAGTAATGGCATTTTGTCCTAGCTGAACTACCTTCAAATAGCGAAATAGTTAGTCACAGGTTCATAGCAGCCGCGTTGCGAAATTAGCCCGCTCGGAGAGACGGGTGTGTCGTGCAACAGCAAAGGGAGCGCCGTCATGAACACGCGTCTGAGCATGGTGTTGGCCGGGGTGCTTCTGCTCGGTGCGCTGTTTGCCGGTTATTGGGGATTGGTCCTGAGCCGGGCGCCTGTACCGGCACCGCCTCCCCCGGTCCCCCAGGCAGCACCTGTCGAAAAAGCCGTTACCGTGGTGGAAGACCAGACCCGCCAACCGGTGGTGGTACTGGCCCGCGACGTCCCACCCTTTGTGCCCCTGAGCGCCGCCGATCTCGCGGTGGAAAAACTGCGTACCGTACCGGCCGGCAGCATGAGCAGCGTCGACCAGGCCATCGGCCGCACGCCTTGGCGAGCCCTGCGGGCAGGCACCTGGTTGAATGAAGACAGTTTCACCCCAGGTGGCCCGCTGGCGCGAATGATTCGCCCCGACGAACGCGCACTGGCCGTAGCCGTGGATGAAGTGATTGGCGCGGCCGGCCAACTGAGCCCCGGTGATTATGTGGACGTATTGCTGTACCTGCGCCAGGACGCCGCCAACCTCGAACAATCGGCCCAGGTGGTGGTGCCCGCCATGCGTTTGCTCAGCGTCGGCGATCAAATGGGCTTGAGCAATGATGGCACCCCAGTCTCCCCGCCTGCGCTCACCGCCGAGGAACGAGCCCAGCGTCGCGGCCCGCCACGCACCGTGGTGTTGGCGGTGCCCGAGGCCCTGCTGAGCCGCCTGATGCTCGCCACTCAAGCCGGCACTTTACGCCTGGCAGTACGCAGTGCCGACGAACGTTTACTGGGCCAATACTGGGCCGGCGAAAGCGATGTGCCGGGCAAGGTGCAAAGCGCCAACCGCGACCTCTATCAGTTCACGCAACTGGCCTTCGCCCAAGCGCCGAAAAAACTCGTCCAGGGCAGCCCGCGTCGCACCGGTATCGAGGTGATCCGCGGCAATCAAGCCACCCAACAAACGCCTGACTGAACAAGGATGCCCTGCATGAACCGACGTTTCGCACCCGTGTTCACGCTGAAAATCGCCTGTGCCCTGCTGCTGTCGAGCCTGTCCGTGGAACTGGCCGTGGCTGCCCCCGGCAATTGCGCCAGCCTGGGTCAACTACCCGCCGCCCTGTCGGTGGGTGAAGGCTTGCAACAGGAACTGCAATCACCGGTAGCCATCACCCGCCTGGCGATTGGTGACCCGAAAATTGCCGACGTCCACCTCAACGGCGACCGGGGTTTCCTGCTGACCGGCGTCGCCTCCGGCACCACCAGCCTGATGGTCTGGACCGCCTGTTCGAACACGCCACGCCAGAGCATGGTGTTCGTCAAGGGCAAGGCCATCTCGGCGCTGACCAGCCTGTCGTTGTCGCCATCGGAAGACCCCTTGCTGCCCAGCCAGGTACAGACCGATATCCGTTTTGTCGAGGTCAGCCGCACCAAGCTCAAGGAGGCCAGCACCAAGATTCTGGGCAATGGTAAAAACTTCTTCCTGGGCAGCCCTAGCCTGGTATCGCCTTCCGAAGGGGTCTTCAAACTGCCGGTGAGCCCCGACAACTTCAATATCGGGTTTGGCGGGGGGCGCGTATCCGCGATGATCAATGCCCTGGAAAGCAGCGGGTTCGCCTATACCCTGGCACGTCCAAGCCTGGTGGCCATGAGCGGCCAGAGTGCGACCTTCCTGGCGGGCGGCGAGGTGCCGATCCCGGTGCCGAGCAGCGCCAGCAACAATATCTCGATCGAATACAAAGAGTTCGGCATCCGCCTGACCTTGACCCCGACCGTGATCGACCGTAACCGGATCTCCCTCAAAGTCGCACCGGAAGTCAGTGAGCTGGACTACACCAACGCGGTGGTCATCGACAATATCAAGGTCCCGGCCCTGACCATTCGCCGCACGGACACCAGCGTGTCCCTGGCAGACGGTGAAAGCTTCGTGATCAGCGGGCTGATCAGCAGCAGCAACACCACCAGCATCAGCAAGTTTCCCGGCCTGGGTGACATCCCGATCCTGGGCGCGTTCTTTCGCGATTCCAACATCAATCGCCAGGACAAGGAACTGCTGATGATCGTCACCCCGCACCTGGTGCAGCCGTTGGCGGCCAATGCCCAGTTGCCGTCCTTGCCAGGCGAGAAACTGCGTAATTACGACCCGAACTGGTATCGCCTGTACTTCCTGGAAAACGGCAACTTCGACCGACTCAACGGACTGTCCCAATGAGCGATAGCCTGAGCCAGACGTTCCTGGCAATCACGCGCAACACCACCGACCTGGAATGGCTGCAGGGCGCGCTGGCCCCACTTGGCCAAGTGGTCAGCGCCGGCAGCGGCACCCTGGACGAACTGCTTGCCTTGGTCGATGTGACCTTCGCCGGCTTGGTGTTTATCGGCCTTGACCGCGAACACGTGGTGGCCCAAAGCGCGTTGATCGAAGGCGCCCTGGAAGCCAAACCGATGCTCGCCATCGTCGCCCTCGGTGACGGCATGGACAACCAGCTGGTACTCAATGCCATGCGCGCCGGCGCGCGGGATTTTGTCGCCTACGGCTCGCGCTCCAGCGAAGTGGCCGGGCTGGTAAGGCGCCTGAGCAAACGCCTGCCGCCGGTCACCACCAACACCCAGCTGGGTGGCCTCAGCGTGCTGTATGGCACCCAAGGCAATGCCGATGGCGCACTGTTGGCCAGCCACCTGGCGCTGGTCGTACAAAAGAGTGGTCAGCACACCTTGCTGCTGGACTTGGGCCTGCCCCGAGGTGACAGCCTGGCGCTGCTGGGGCTGGAAAGCTCGTTCCATTTCGGCGATGCCCTGCGCCACCTGCGACGGCTGGACACGACCCTGATCAACAGCGCGTTCACCAGCGCGCAAGACGGCCTGCGCATTCTGGCCTACGCCCCCAACGATGAGCCCCTGGAGCGCACCAGCGCCGCCGAGTTGTACATGCTGCTCAGCGCGTTGCGCCAACATTTCCAGCACATTGTGGTGAACCTGGTTGGCCAACCGGACAGCGAAGCCCTGCGCACCTTCGTCAGCCATTGCGACAAGCTGTTGTGGTACACCGACCAGAGCGTGCTGGACTGCCGACGCAACCTCGCGGTGCTGAACCTGTGGCGCGAAAAGGGCATGAAGCTGGAGCACGCCAAACTGTTGGTCGACAGCTACCTCAAGAGCTGTGCACCGGACGCCGAAACCCTGGGCAAAAGCTTTGGCCTGGAGGTGATTGCCGTGCTGCCGCTGAGCCCGGACGTGCGCCTGAATGCAAAAAACCAGGGCCAGACCTTGTTCGCCCTGGCGCCACGCGAACCCCTGACCCAGGGTCTGAAAACCCTCGGGGAGCGCCTGGCAAAACGTTCGGCAGGCAACGAACAACCCTCCAACAAATGGCTTGATCGCCTGTTGAGAGCCGGCAAATGAACAGTGAAAAACTTTTCGGTGCCCCTACCGCAGGCTTCGGTAGCAACACCGAGCACGACGGGCTCAAGCTGGTGTTCCATCGCTACATCATCGATGCCATCGAGGAGTCGGGGAAAAACCTGCTGGAAGGTTCTCGCCAGTTACTGGCGCAGTTTGTCATCGACAAAGTGGCCGAATACAGCAACCGCATGCACTTGGCGATCTCCCGCTATGAGATGGAACGCCTGGCCGAAGAAATCGTCGACGAGCTGACCGGCTTCGGCCCGCTGGAAGTGCTGCTGCGCGACCCGTCCGTTACCGAGATCCTGGTCAACGGCCCGCACCGGGTGTTTATAGAACGCGACGGCCTGCTGCACCAGAGCGACCTGCGGTTCATCGACTCGCACCATGTGGAGCGTGTGATGCAGCGCATCCTCGCGCCCCTCGGGCGACGCCTGGACGAGTCCTCGCCCATGGTCGATGCGCGCCTGCCCGATGGCAGCCGGGTCAACGCGATCATCCCGCCGATCGCCCTGGACGGGCCATGCCTGTCGATTCGCAAGTTTCGCAAGGACATGCTCAAGAGCAGCGACCTGGTGGCCATGCAGACCATCGACCAGAACATCTTCGACTTCTTCCAGGAGGCCGTGGGCAAGCGCTGCAACATCCTCATCAGCGGCGGCACCGGCACCGGCAAAACCACATTGCTGAACATCCTCAGCCAACTGATCAACCCCCATGAACGGCTGGTGACCATCGAAGACGTGGCCGAACTGCAACTGGGCCACCCCCATGTGGTGCGCCTGGAAACCCGCCCGCCGAATGCCGAGGGCCATGGCGAGGTCAAGGCCAGCGACCTGATCCGCAACGCCCTGCGGATGCGCCCCGACCGCATCATCCTGGGTGAGATCCGTGGCGTGGAAGTGCTCGATGTCCTCACCGCCATGAACACCGGCCACGACGGTTCCATGAGTACCGTGCATGCCAACAACGCCGCCGATGCCCTGCTGCGCCTGGAAACACTGGTGGGCCTGACTGGCCGGACGGTGGCGGAAAAAACCCTGCGCCAAATGATCTGTGCGGCGCTGGATGTGGTGATTCAACTGACCCGCCTGCCCGACGGCCGCCGCTGTGTGAGCGAAGTGGTCGAGGTGGTGGGCATTCGCGAAGACGTGTACGTGACCAACACGCTGTTCCGCCATGACCGGCGAACCGGCTTCGGCTTCCTGCGCGAGGCGGTCAACCCGGCCGGTGAAAAGCTGCGCCGCGAACCGGCATTGCCGTGAAAGGGATTCGACCATGACTGGGGCCATCCTGCTGCTGATTTGCCTGATCCTGACCGGCCTGTCGATTCGATCGTTTTACCATGGCCTGCGCCGCGCCCAGACCGAACGCGTTTTGGACCGTCTTGCCGAAGGCCAGCCCAAGCTCGCCGAAGAGGCCAGCCACTGGAACGGCCTGGAGCGCATGTTCCTGCGCGCAGGCTTGGGCAAACCCAGTGACAGCCTGGGGCTGTGGCTGGCGTTGTGGGCCCTGGGCGTCGCGTTGGGGTTGATGGTTGCCGGCTGGTTTGGCCTGGTGATGATGCTGCTGGTGCCACCGCTGTTGCTGCGTTTGTACCTCGCCTGGCGGTATCAGCGGCTCATCAAGCGCATGATCGAACAGCTGCCGCAGTTGCTCGATCACACCGTACGCAGCCTCAAGGCCGGGCGCACCTTGACCGACGCGGTGCTGGGCGGCATCGAGGTCAGCGAAGACCCACTGAAAAAAGCCATGGGCCGCATCCAGCGCAACGTGCAGTTGGGCGTCAGCCTGCCGGAGTCGACGCATGACTTTGCCGAATTCTATGAGCGCGACGAATTTCGCCTGTTCGCGTTGGGCTTGAAGGTCAACCACCGCTATGGCGGCAACGCCAGCGAGCTGTTGGAAAACCTGATCAAGATGATCCGCGAACGCGAGCAAGCCGCCCGTCAGCTGCGCGCCCTGACCGGCGAAACTCGGGTGACCGCCTATGTCCTCACCGCCCTGCCGATTTCCATGGTGGGCTACTTCCTGGCAGTGAACCCCGCGTACCTGATGACCATGTGGAACGACGACACGGGTCGCCTGTTGCTGTTCGTGGCCCTGGCCATGCAGCTCATGGGTTGCTTCACCTTATGGCGTATGTTGCGGAGTGTATGACATGGCGATTGCCCTGCTGATCAGCGCCGTCCTGTTCCTTGCCGCCCTGGCGCTGGTGCTCGCCAACCTGGTCAGGCAGCGACGCGGCCAACGCCTGGTTGCCCAGCGCCTGCAGGGCCAGCTGGCCCGCAAAGACAAATTCGGCAGCCTGATGCAGCAACTGGGCAGCAGCCCGCTGGCGCAACGTTCGCTCAGCCTGGACCATGAAACCCAGGTCCTGCTCAACCGGGTCGGCTGGCGTAAAGCCAGCCAACGCTCGATGTTCGCCGCCTTCCAGATCGGCACGCCGCTGGTGCTGATGGGCCTTGTGGGGGTGGCCCAGGGCGTGTTGTTTGGCCACAGCGACTCGCCCTGGCTCGCGCCCCTGATCGCCTTGGGCATTGGCTACCTGCTGCCCAAGCGCGTGTTGTCCAGCCTCGCCAAAAGTCGGCAGCAGCAGATCGCCCGCGAGGTGGCAACCTTCATCCCGCTGCTGCGCATCCTGTTCGAATCAGGCATGGCCGTCGAACAGACACTGCGCGTGCTCAGCCTTGAAGCGCAGCGCCTGCTGCCGGCCTTGACCCATGAGCTGCGCCTGATCCTGACACGGGTCGACTCCGGCCTGGAACTCAGCGAGGAGCTGGGTAAGACCGCCCGGCTGCTGGCCGTGGATGAGTTCACCGATACCTGCACCATCCTCCAGCAACTGGTCCAGCAAGGGGGCGGCGCGATGAAGTCGTTGCTGGCGCTCAAGCAATTGCTCGACGACCGCCGCCTGACCCGCATCCAGGAATTCGTTTCGAAGATGTCGGCGAAGATGTCGGTGGTGATGATGGTTTTTCTGTTTCCCGCCTTGCTGATCGTGCTCGGAGGGCCTGCGTTCATCGGCATCTCCCGAGCCTTGAGTAACCTATGAGGAGCGCCCGATGAAAGCCTTGATAGCCGGTTTGAGCCTGTTATTGCTCGGCGGTTGTGCCACCAATGGTCAAACCCCGTGGAGCGCACTCACGGCCGCCGGCAGTTGCCCCAAGCCCGCTTCCGACCAGGAGCTGGCATTGAACCTGGCCGATGAAATGGCCAACGACGGCAAGCTGCACGCCAGCCTGGCCAACCTGCAGAACCTGCCCTCGCACTTGCCCCAGGTGCGCCTGCGCCAGGCCAAGGCCTATCGTTTGCTGGGCCGCGGCGAGGCCGAGCCGTTGTACCGCAGCCTGCTCGGTACCTGCATGGCCGCCGAAGGAGAGCACGGCCTGGGCCAACTGGCCTCGGCCAAGGGCGACAACGGGCAAGCCATGGCGCACTTGCAACGTGCGGCACGCTTGGCACCCACCGACGAAAAAATCCGCAATGACCTGGGCGTGGTGTACCTCAACCAACTGCGCCTGGAAGACGCCCGTTTCGAATTCATGACCGCCATGGAACTCAAGCAGAGCGACCCGCTGGCGGCGATCAACCTGGTGACCTTGCTGATCTATCAGGACAACTGGAAGCAGGCCGCACAAGTGGTCGGCCAGATGGGCCTGAGCCCGGAACAAGTCACCGAGGCCCAGGCCAGGGCCGAGAAACTCAAAGGCTCCGGCGCTCCCGTCGCCAAGGCCAGCGATCAGCTCGCCACGGTCCGTGAGACCAACGGCAACTCGAGGAATTGATGATGAAACGACCCTATCTCACCAGTCTGGCAGTGCTGACATTACCCATGAGTGTCCTGGCCATAGAGCCCGGGCCCTCATCCCCGCAACAGGCCGCCACTGAAAATTGGCTGACGTTGCAGGTCAGCGGCAAGCTCGCATCCAGCACCCAGCAAAAAGCCACCGCCGCCGAACGCGAACAGGCTGCCCAGCGGTTGCTGGACAGCTACAAGCATCCGATCCCGGAGTTTTTCGAACAGAAAGTCGGCGGGCAAACCGGCGGCAATCATCAGTAGTTTGTGGGAGGGGGGATGGTGTTGTGATCAGTGAGCCGTCACCTGCTGGTGCGGCGCCAATTTGCCAGGCGACAGCGCCAGTGCCAGTTGCGTGCGGTTATGCATGTGGGTCAGGCGCAACACCTGGGAGACGTACAACTTCACGGTGTTTTCGGTAATGCCCAATTCGCAGGCAATCTGATAGTTGGTCTGGCCTGTGCCCACCAGCCGCGCCACATCCCACTGGCGCGGTGACAGCGGTTTGAAGATCGCCGGAATTTCCGACGGCCCCGCCGGGACCGCTTCGCCCTGCGCCCCTGGCGGGCTGCGGCGGACTTTATCGATGTCCTGATACAGCTCGTTGATGGACTCGGACAGAAATTGCAGCTTCTGATTCAAGTGCCCCAGTTGCAGATCCTTCCTGCGCTCTTGCAATGCGGCGTCCTGGCGCTGCAAGCCTTCGAGCAATTCATCCAGGTTGATCGGCTTCTGATAGTAGTCGGCGAAGCCGGCCCGCAGGGCCTTGATCACATCCTGCTTGTCGGCGCGCCCGGTCAACATGATGGCTTCGAAAGCCCGCTGCTTACCGGCGACCTTTTGCAACGCCTGGACCAATTCGATGCCGTCCATGTCCGGCATATGCAGGTCGCACAACACCAGGCCGATCTCGGCGTCTTCGCTGAAACACGTCAAGGCCTGCTGGCTGGACTGACAAGGGACGCAACGATAGCCGCTGCTTTCGAGAAACTCACAGAGCTCCTCCACGATCAGTGGCTGATCGTCGACCACGAGCACTTTAACCGCAGAGGTAAGCTTGTTCACACGCTACTCCATGCCAGGCACGCCAAAAGATTGGCCCATCTTTTACGACGAATATCCCTACACAACTTAAACAAAATTCCTACACAACTTAAACGTAGACGTACTTTCCGACTATGTACATAGCGTTAATACCCCCATGACGACTAATGGATCCAAAACCACGTAAGTACGAATCCCACCAGCAAAAACGGCGCGAACGGCAGTTTTTTTGACGATTGCGGCGCCAAACCGGCCATTTGGTCTTTAAACACCGGCCCCAGAAGCGCCCACACTTTTGGCGCAAGCATCAGCCAGAGCACACTGGCGAATGCCGCCCCGATAAAAGCCCCCAGCAAATACTCGGCATTTGAGGCCAGCGCCAACGCCGCGAGCAACTTCACATCGCCCGCGCCCAGGCGGCCCAGGGCGTAACCCGGCAGGGTCAGCAGCAGCGCCAGCACCAACGCCAGCGCGCCCTGCCCGGCCGGCGCGCCCAGCCATGTGCTGCCCGTGCCCAGCAGGTAGATCAATGCCAACAGGGCCGCCCCCAGCGTCAGGCGGTTAGCCAGCAACCGCTGCCGAGCGTCCTGCGCCGCACACAGCCCCAACCACACCAATACCACGGCACCCTGGATCACGTAAAAAACATCCCTTTTTGCTGATTGATTCTATGCTGATATCAAGTAGTAGCCGTCAGGGTAGACGCGGTGATGAGAACAAGCCTCCCCAAAAAGCAAAAGGGTACGGCGGCGATCGAATTCGTCGCCGTGTTCATGATTTTTTTCGGCGTGTTCTACGCAATGGTCAGCTATAGCCTGCCACTGCTGTTAAAACAGTCGTTCAACCAGGCGACCGCTGAAGCCGTGCGCCTGGTCGTGGGCCTGGACCCCACGATGCAAGGCTATGACGCGGCGGTGATCAACATGGCCAATACCACCGTTGCGACACGCCTGGGGTGGCTTCCCGCAGCCTTCAATTTCAACGCAGCGACACAGGTCAACACCACCTTGGTCAGCGGCCTGGTAACGGTAAAAATCAACTACCCCACGGCCAATCTGCAGAATGTGATGCCCTTTATCGTGTTGCCCGGCATTGGCAGCGTGCCGCAGTTGCCGGCGACGCTGCAGGCCCAGTCGAGCCTGCAGTTTTGACCGCCGGGGACAAACTCTTCGGGCGTCTGCTCGGCCGCAGCGGCGCGCTGGCCCTCGACACGCCGGCGCCACCTAGCGCCGGGCTGCACCTGCACCTGGATGCCCAGGGGCGCGTGCTCGATATCAGCGGCACCTTGCGCCAATACCTCGCGCCGCATGCGATCGCGTTACCGTTGCAAGACTTGCTATGCGCCGACAGCGCCCTGGCGGTGGAAGGTATTCCCGCCGACTGGCAACGCCACAGCCTCGACCTGGATTTCCAGGGGGCCGCCGGGCAGCCCTTGCACACCCGTGGCACGCTGGAGCCGCACGCCAACGGCTGGTTGCTGCATGCGGTGGATATCGGCGATTTACTCGGCGGCCGGCAATTGGCCGAGCAACGCGAACAGAACCACCAGCTCACCAGCCTGGTCAGCGCGCAACTGCGGGTGTGCAGCCTCAGCCGTTTGTCCGAGGTGTTCAACGAACAGTTGTGCAGTGTGGCGCAGCGCTGGCGCATTCCCTGTGTGGCTCTCGCATTGCTCGATCAGGAAGACCAAGGCTGGCAGATCTATAGCCAGTACGCCAACCATGATGCGCCGCAGCTCTGGCACACCGGGCAGCGCCTCGGCACCTGCCTGGACAACCTCAACGGCACCACCCCACTGGCGCTCAAAGCACCCTATGGGCGTGGCGAGCACCCGCGTTTACACAGTGTGTTCGGCAACGCCGATGGCTTCCTGGTGCCCTATCGCGACGGCCAGGGCGTCGCCGCGTGGCTACTGTGCGGCCCCTACAACGGCCATCCCCACTGCACGGATCGCGACTGGCTGAACCTCGCCGCCGCCCTCGCCGCGCCGTTGCTCAGCCGCGTGCGCGAACAGCACCACCACCAGCAGTTGGAGCGCCTGGAAGCCCTGCAAGGCTTGCTGGGTACCGGCTGGTGGGAGCTGTTGCCCAGCAGCGACGAGATCCAGCTTGCCCCGCAATTGATGCGCAACCTGGGCCAGGCAGAAGAACCGACCCGGCAAGCCCTGGACACCTGGCTGCACCTGATCCACCCCGCCGACCGTCTTGAACTGCAGAGCCGTCTGCGGGATCTGCATCACCTTGGCAAACCTCTGCTCGCCAGCGTGCGCTTAAGCCGCAGCGACAGCACCTGGTATCGCGTCCAGGGCCAAGTGCTGGGCACCGGTGAGCAACGCCGTTGCATCGGTTTCATGCTCGACATCAGCGACATCAAAAACCAGCAGTTGCAGGCCGACGTCGCCCATTCGCGCCTGGAAAACCTGATCGCCAGCTCGCCCGCGATCATCTACGTGCAACGCTATGTGGATGGCGCGCTGCAACCGGTTTTTTTCAGCGACAGCCTGCTGCCGCTGCTGGGCCGTACCCTGGCCGAATGCAACCACGAAAGCCTGGTGCAATGGGTGCACCCGGATGATCGTGACCTGTACTTCCAACGCACCCGCCAGTTGCTGCGCGAAGGCAGCGTACGCAGCCGTTATCGGGTACAAGACAAACAGGGCGGTTACCACTGGCTGCTCGATGAAGCCAAGCTGCTGCGCGACGACCTCGGCCTGCCGGTGGAGGCGGTCGGCCTATGGCTGGACGTCACCGAGGCGACCTTGACCGCGCAGCAAGTCAAGGACAGCGAGGAGCGCTACCGAATTCTGGTGGAGGACTCCCCGGCGATGATCTGCCGCTACCGCCCGGACCTGACCCTGACCTTCGGCAACACGCCATTGGCCAACTACCTGGAATGCCTGCCGGCCCAACTGCCGGGCCTGAACCTGGGCGGCTGGTTGTCGGACGAACAACGCCAGGCGTTTTTACAACGCATCCACCAATTGACCCCCGAATTTCCGGTCAGTACCGCGGAAATCAGCCTGCAACTGCCGGGGCGCGAGCATGCCTGGTGGGTATGGTCGGACCGTGGGGTGTTTGATGAGCAGGGCGCGTTGCTGGAAGTGCAGGCCGTGGGCCGCGACAACACGGAAGTCCGCCGCTCCCAGCAACAACTGACCCAAAGCGCGAAAATGGCCACCCTCGGCGAAATGGCCACGGGCCTGGCCCATGAGATCAACCAGCCGCTGAACGTGATGCGCATGGCGATCGTCAACGTGCTCAAGCGCCTGAGCACCGGCAACGCACAGGTGGATTACCTCACTGAAAAACTCCAGCGCATCGACGCCCAGGTGCAGCGCGCGGCACGGGTGGTGGACCATATGCGCGTGTTCGGCCGCCGCTCGGAAGTCGAGCAGCAACCGTTCGACCCGGCGCAGGCGGTCGAAGGCACCCTGTCGTTGCTCAGCGAAGGCCTGCGCGGCAAAGGCGTCGAGGTGCGCGTGAGCCAGGCGGATATCCCGGTGCAAGTCAAAGGCCACATCGATCAGCTTGAACAGGTGCTGATCAACCTGATGGTCAACGCCCGTGATGCGCTGCTCGGCCAGCGCGAGAGAAACCCCGAGTTGCGCCCGTGGATCGCCCTACACACCGAGCACGATAGCCAGCACGTACGCCTCTGGGTCGAAGACAACGGGGGTGGCATCGACCCTCGCTTGCTGGAGCGCATCTTCGAACCCTTTTTCACCACCAAGCCGATAGGCGTAGGCACCGGGCTGGGCTTGTCGGTGAGCTATGGCATTGTGGAAAACATGGGCGGGCGCCTGAGCGTCAGCAACGGTGAGCACGGCGCACGCTTTTGCGTGGAATTGCCCAGGGCCACCGACGCTTAAATCACCAGGTAGGCTTCCCCGGTCTGGCCACAGCTCAGGTTGGCGCCGACATTCACGTTCGCCAGGCTGATCCCCAAGCTGTTCAACAGGTTGTTGAGGATCGGGTTCAACAGCGAGCCCAACAGGCCATCCACCGCCGGTGTGACGATAGCGCTGACGCCACTGAGCAGCGACACGGTATTGGTGATCAGGCTGCCCAGCGGGTTACTGCCCACCGGCTGGTAGGCCGTGAGACCGACGCCGCTGAGGGTCGCGGAAAGGCTGCTGACCACATTGGTGGCCGGCGTGGCGGCTTGATAGGTCGGTGCAAGGCCGACGTTAGGCGGCGTGGCAAATGGCGCGGTACTGGAGAACACCTGGGTCTGGTTGCTTCCGGCGATCGGGCTTTGCACCTTGATCCCGATGCCACCGCCGGCAAACGGCACACGGCTGTCACAGCTGCCAATGAAGGCAATCATATGGCAGGTCTTGGTGCCGATATCGATCAGCGCCAGCGGCGCCACCGTCATCGGCTGGGTGGTCGAAAAAGCATTGGTGATGCTGCCGATATTCAGCGAGGCCAGCGAGGTAGTGGTGCTGGCCGTCAGGCTCTTGGTGCCCGTGCCGCCCGTTGGGCAACTGTAGGCGGTGACATAACTGCTGGCGCCACCGGCATCCAACACGACATTGAGCGGCAGGTTGCCCGGCATCACCAGCAAATCCAATTGCTGGCAACCAGCCCCCAGCAAGCACAAGGCCGAATTGATCGAGGTCACCAGGTTCAAGCTCAGCAGGCCATTGACCACGGGGGTCAGTGGCCCCAGCAAGTTATCCACCGCCGTAGTCAACCCCGACAAACTGTTCAACACCGGCAAACTCACCGTCACTTCGGTGCGTACCTGGGCCGTACGCACGTAGATCGCATTCGGCCCCTGTGGGTTGGCCGCCGCCAGCGCCGGGTTGCCGACGGCCGACAGTTGCGGCGGCTGGGTGACTTTGACCTGGGTGGTGATGTTGGCCAGCCCCAGCAGGCTGACCGGCAAGGTCGCCGCCACCGCGCTCTGGCTGTTGGACAGTTGCACAATGCCCTGGACCAGTTGGAAGACTTGAAGGTTGGCGTTCAGCGCCGACGCCGTGGTGCCGGTCTGCACCTGCAGGATCTGCCCAAGCGTCAGCGGTGCCTGGTTGATTGCGGCCAATTGCAGGTTGCCCAGGGCGGTCAACACATCCACCGAGGCGCCGTTGGCGGTCAACACATTGATCGCGGCCTGGATCAACTGCGTCGCGGTGACGTTGGTGTTGAGCAACTGCGTGTAATTGCCAGCGGTCAGGTTCAGGTTGATCGCCAATTGGTTAAGGTAACTGAGCAGGTTGATATTGGTATTGATCAGGCCATTCCAACCGGCGACCGTCAGGTTGACGTTGCCGCCGAGCAGCCCGGAAAACAGCGGGTTCAACAGGCCGGCATTGGCCGTATTGACGCTGGCCAGCGTGCTGTTGATGGTGAGCTGGGCCAATGCCGGCGTGGGTATCGCCGCCACGGCCGTGGCGGTCAAGACGGTACTGAGGCTGAGAGGGTTGCCGGAGGTCAGTGCCCAGACGCCTGCCGCGATGCTGGTTGGCACGGTATTGCTGACCACCACTTGAATCGCTGACGACAGCGCCGGGTTGGCACTGAAGGTGCGCATGCCCGAAGCGCCGGTGGTCACCGAACCGCAGCGGGCCACCAAGGTATTGCCATTGCCCAGTACAAAATTATTGCGCGCCACACTCTGCGCAGCAAAAGCCGCAGCGCTCAAACCGGCCTGGCACGTCCCCCCGCGGCTGACGGCCTCCAACGCGGCCGTGTCCGCCACGCCTTGCAACTGGCGCTTGGCCAAGTACAAACGGCCGCTGTCGATCACCAGTAATGTGCACATCAACGCCAATGCCAACACACCTACCGTCATCAGACCCACGGCGCCACGCTGCTTGTCATGAAATCGGGGAGACATCGAGCACTCCTGTGCCGGCGAGTCGCCGAGCGCTTACTCTCCTGGAGTGTAGATGAGGGCTCATGCAAACGCAGGCGTCAGGGTACCGAAGGTCTTGTGTGGGGGGCTTGCTCCGCTATCGGGAGCAAGCCCTAACGCCAGTCAGTTAAAGGTTGGGCTGTGGAACACATCATCTGTAGTGAGCGGCCCCCTCACACAGGATTTGCGCTGTCTTTACCGGGGTGGGTAGTTGGACAGGATCTTGCCCACGGTGGAGCGAATCGCATTGCTGCGGTCCTGCGGGTTCGGCGAGCTGGCCATGATCTGTTCGTCACTGCCCCGCCATACCAGTTTGCCGTCCTTGCCGTCGAGCAGGTCGATCTGGATAGTCGCCACTTTGTAGGTGATGTTGCGCGTTTCGTTGTACATCGGCGCCCCCCAGTAACCATTCCATGGGCCGCCCCAGGCGCCGCCGTAATTGGTGGTGACTTGCTGCTGGCGGTCCTCGACGATCAGGTAGGCCTGCACCTTCAGGTCGGCATGCCCACCCGCCGCCGCAGGGCGCAAGCCGCGTTGGTCGAGTTGTTCGCCCACAGCCTGGCGGATGCGTTGTTCGGTAAGGTCACTCTTGATCCGTGGATCATCCGGGCGGTATTGCAGCGCCGGGTCTTTCCAGGCCCAGCTGCGGTAGGCGCCAAAGTCGCGGCTGGCATCGAAGTCATGGTTGACCTGACTGGTCTGGCAGCCGCCCAACAATACAACAACGGCAAGTGCAGCAATGCGACGAAACATGGAGGTTCTCCAAAAGACGTTCGAGCCTGAAATGAGAATAGCGGCTAACTGGGCGGATAGGCGGACATTGCCTTCTGCATCGCCTCGCGCAATGCATCAGCTCGCTCACTCAGGCTGCCCTGGCTGCTGGTTTCGGCGCTGGTGCTCCAGACCGGCTGGCGGGTGCGCGCATCGAACAGGCTGATCCGCGCCACCGCGACGGTGACTTCATAGGTGCGCACCACCGGCACCGTGTTGTACATGCCGTAGCCATTGCCATAGCGGTTATAGCCGCCATAGCCGTAGCCATAGTCGTCCTGCACCTGCCGCAGGCGCTTTTCCAGGCGCACGTCGGCACTGACCAGCAGGTCTGGCGCACGGTTGTCATGCAACAGGCGCAGGCCGCGCTGATCGAGGGCACCATTCACCGCCTCGGCAATCTGTGCCGAGTCGACCCAGGCAGAGCCCGCCGGCAGTTGGCCGTTGAGCCAGGCCCAACTGCGGTAGGCACCGTAGTCACGCACCGGCGCCGGGTAGGCGCTGGCATCGAAAATCTTGGCCGCCTGGGCCGGTGCCGGCGGCATTGGCGCCGAAGCCGCCACATAGGGGTTGGGGCTGGAACAGGCGCCCAGACCGAGGGACAACAGGATCAAACACAGACGACGCATTTCGACCTCCGCAACTGGGCCGCTCAAACCGGACGGCAGATCCAGTGTAAATAACGCCCAAGTCCGGCAAAGCTTGGGTGACGACGATGAGCGAGTTCCATCTCCAACAAATCCTGCAGGTCGGCACGGGCCTGGAACTCCACGGGCATATAGTCGTGGAACACCCGCACGCCACTTTGACTTTCGACTTGCCACAGCCCCTCAAGTTGCGCCGCCAACTCCCGTGGATCAAGCGGCTGTTGCGGGGTGAGGCTCTGCTTTTCGCCGGCCATGTCGTTCTTGCGCATCTTGCGGAAGTGGCCTTTGAGCAGGTTGCGATAAATCAGCGCATCGCGGTTGTAGAACGCCAGCGACAGCCAGCCGTCAGCCACGGTGAGTTGGTGCAGCACCGGCAGGATCGCGTGGGGTTCGGCCAGCCATTCCAGCACGGCGTGGCACAGCACCAGGTCATAGGGCTCGGTGAGTTGCCCGAGCAAGTCCTGCCAGGGCGCATGGATAAAAGTCGCGGCCTGCCCGGCCTCGGCAAAACGTTGACGGGCGCCCTCGAGCATCGGCTCGGCAGGTTCGGCCAACGTCACGTCATGGCCGCGCTCGGCCAACCACAGCGACATGTGCCCCAGGCCCGCACCGATGTCCAATACGCGCAACGGACGATCCGGCAGCGCTTCACTCAGGTCGGCCTGCAGCACGGCCAGGCGAATGGCGCCCTTGGCACCGCCATAAATCTTCTCGGCGAACCGTGTGGCCAGTTGGTCGAAATGACGGTCACTCATGGGCAAACCGCCGTTCGCTATCGGCCAGCTTGGCGCGCACCACCTCGTTCATGTCCAGGCCCAACTCACTGCACAGCAACAACAGGTACAGTACGATGTCGCCGACTTCCTGGCCGGCGTGGGCGAGTTTGTCCGCGGGCAACTGGCGCGACTGGTCTTCGGTCAGCCACTGGAAAATTTCCACCAGCTCGGCCATTTCCACACTGGCGGCCATGGCCAGGTTTTTCGGACTGTGAAATTGCTTCCAATCGTTGGTATCGCGGATGCGATGCAAGCGTTCGGTGAGGTGTTCGAGGTTCATGCGCGGGCTCCTGAAGGCGTATAGCTTCGGGCGGATAAGCCATCAAGGCAAGTGAATCCAGCGACGCCCAACACAGCCCATGATTACCACGCGGCAAACCTCTATGCTTATAGGGAACTCGCCGGGCGCAATCGCAACCCAAGGCACAGCAACGTCCACTCTCTCATCAGGGCACACACATGCAGGTAGAAAGCTTTTTCGGATGGTTGGGCCAGGCGCTCGGTTCCATCATCCGCTTTATCGTCGACGGACTCAGCGGGCTATTCGGTGCCTTGACCAACGCCGGTGGCAACTTCGTCGATGGACTGTCACGCACCTTGGGCATGGACACCTCGATCATCAGCATCATTACCCTGATCATCGGCCTGATGCTGTTGTACTCGGCGGTGCGCGCATTTATGCGGGCGTCGATCATCGTCGGGATCATCTGGCTGATGCTGGGCCTTTGGCTGCTCAGCTGGGTCGTGCATTAATAATTGAATACCCTACTCACCGACTGGCGCCACCGTTCCACCCATCGTCGCGTCTGGGCCCTGGCCGCACCGATGATCCTGTCCAATATCTCCGTGCCGCTGGTGGCCCTGGTGGACAGCATGGTCATCGGTCACCTGCCCCACGCCCATCAATTGGGCGCCGTGGCCGTTGGCGCCAGCCTGTATACCTTTCTCGCCTGGGCCATGGGGTTCTTGCGCATGGGCTCCACCGGGTTTGCCGCGCAAGCCGCCGGGCGCGGCGATGGCGCGGCGTTGCGGCAAATCCTGCTGCAAGGTCTGTCGCTCGCGCTGGGCCTGGCGATAGTGCTGGGCACAGTCGGCATTCCCCTCAGCCATCTGGCCCTGGAATGGATGCAACCGTCCCCCGAACTGACTGAGCTGACCCGCGAATTCTTCCACACCCGCCTGTTCGGCCTGCCCGCCGCACTGGCCAGCTATGCGCTGGTGGGCTGGTTCCTCGGCACCCAGAACGCCCGTGCACCGCTGGCGATCCTGCTGACCACCAACCTGGTCAACATCGCCTTGAACCTGTGGTTCGTGCTTGGCCTGGATTGGGGGGTAGTCGGTTCGGCGCGAGCGTCGGTGGTGGCCGAGTGGGCCGGCGCCCTGCTCGGCCTGGCGATGACGCACAAAGCCCTGCGCGCCTACCCCGGGCATATCGCCTGGGCGGCGTTGACGCGGTGGAAAAGCTGGCGCCCGCTGCTGGCGGTCAACCGCGACATTTTCATCCGCAGCCTCACGTTGCAATCGGTGTTTTTCATGATCACGGTGCAAGGTGCGCGCCTGGGTGACGCCACCGTGGCGGCCAATGCACTGCTGCTCAACGGCCTGCTGCTGACGGCTCACGCGCTGGACGGCCTGGCACACGCGGTGGAAGCGCTGTGCGGTCACGCCATTGGTGCGCATGATCGCCAGGCCTTGCGTCGCTCACTGGTGGTAGCCGGCGGCTGGTCACTGATCGCCAGTACGGGGTTCGCCGTACTGTTCACCTTCGGCGGCCACCTGTTTATCGCCATGCAAACCGATATCACCAGTGTGCGCGAAACCGCCGACCGCTACCTGCCCTACCTGGCCGTGCTGCCGTTGATCGCCGTCTGGAGTTACCTGCTGGACGGCCTGTTCATCGGCGCAACGCGGGCACGGGAAATGCGCAATGGCATGCTGCTGACGGTCTTGCTGACATTCCCATTCGCCTGGGCGTTGCAGGGCATGGGTAACCACGGCCTGTGGATAACCTTCCTGCTCTTCATGGCGCTGCGCAGCCTGACCCTGGCATTCATCGGCTGGCGCCTGAACACGCAGAATCGCTGGTTGGTCGGGTCATGAAATAAAAAACCCACCTGAGAAGGTGGGTTTTGCTCAACCGCTATCGCCTCACGACGACAGGTAAGACGAGCGAGTCAACCCGAGGCGCAATGCGTCGAGGAACTGGGTACGTTCACTCGCACTGATCTTCGCGCTGGCGCACTTGTCACGGTAGTGCGTCATCAACTCCTCCGGCGACAAGTGCACGTAGCGCAGCATGTCTTCGATGGTGTCATGGGTCTCGATCCCGGCGCTGTACACCGAACCGTCTTCGCGCTGGTAGATGTTCACCGAATCGGTATCGCCGAACAGGTTGTGCATGTCTCCCAGGATTTCCTGGTAGGCGCCCACCAGGAAGATACCCAGCAGGTAGTCCTCACCTTCATTCAGGGCGTGCACGGGCAGGCTGGTCTCGATGGACTGCTCATCGACGTACTGCTTGATCTTGCCGTCGGAGTCGCAGGTCAGGTCCTGCAATACCGCACGGCGCAGCGGCTCTTCGTCGAGGCGGTGCAGCGGCAGGATCGGCAGCACCTGGCCGATAGCCCAGGTGTCCGGCAGGCTCTGGAACACCGAGAAGTTGCAGATGTACTTGTCGGCCAGCTTGTCGTTGAGTTCGTCCAGCACCTGGCGGTGCGAGCGCTGACGCGCCTTCAACGAGTTGTGCAGGCGGCGGCACACGGCGAAGTAGCATTGTTCGGCCAGGGCTTTCTCGGCCAGGGTCAGCTTGCCGTCGGCGTACTGGGCGGCCACGTCGCTCATGTAATGCGTGGCGCGCCAGTAGGTTTCGGTGACCATTTCGATGTCGGTCGGGCCGAGCAGGTCGACCAGCCACTGCACGGTCTCCGGCAGCGCTTCCTTGTTCTCGATCTGCGGCACGTCGTCGTTGTGTTTCTCGACGTCGGTGACCTGTACCACCAGCATGGCGTGGTGCGCGGTCAGCGAGCGGCCGCTTTCGGAGAAGATGTGCGGGTGCGGCAGGCTCTGCGCATCGCAGAATTCCTTGAGCATCCCCACTACCACGCCGGCGTAATCGTCCATGTCGTAGTTGATCGAGCTGGCGTTACGCGAGTGCGTACCGTCGTAGTCCACGCCCAGGCCGCCGCCGACGTCAATGTGGTCCACCGGCAGGCCGAGGTTGCGCAGCTCGCCGTAGTAACGGATGGCTTCCTTGAACCCATGCTGGTAGTCGGCCAGGTTGGCGATCTGCGAGCCCATGTGGAAGTGCAGCAGGCGGATGCCCTGGTCCAGGCCGGCAGCGCGGAAGCGCTCGACCACCGACAGCAACTGCGCCGCCGACAAACCGAACTTGGATTTCTCGCCGCCGGTGTCCGCCCATTTGCTCGACGCCAGCGACGACAAACGCACGCGCAAGCCAACCTGTGGCTTGACCTTGAGGCTCGCGGCCTCTTCGATCACCAGGCCGACTTCGGACTCTTTCTCGATCACGATAAATACATTGTGGCCCAGCTTCTGGCCCATCAGCGCGAGGCGGATGAACTCACGGTCCTTGTAACCGTTGCAGACGATGGTGCCGCCCTTCGGTGCCAGGGCCAGCACGGCCAGCAGCTCAGGCTTGGAACCGGCTTCCAGGCCGATGGACACGTTCTGGGTGGCGATGATGTTTTCGATCACCGCTTCCTGCTGGTTCACCTTGATCGGATACAGCGCGGTGTACTTGCTCTGGTATTCCAGGCGCTCGATGTTCGAATCGAACGCGCCGGTCAGTTGGCGCACGCGGTCTTGCAGGATGTCAGGAAAGCGCACCAGCAGCGGCAAGGACAAGCCGCTTTTGCGCAACTCGTCGACTTGCTCGTACAAGTCGACGGGTGTGCTGTTCGGGCCGTTCGGACGGACTTCAACGCGACCGGCATCATTGATCGCGAAATACCCGGCCCCCCAATGGCGAATCCCGTAAACACTGCGGCTGTCCGCAACTGTCCATTGGCTGCCATCGTCTTTGCGTGTGCGTCGTACGGACATCGAAGTCCCCTATAAATGAAGTCGAAGGCACCGCCCCCATCTGAGGCTGGCGCAGTCTAAAGAATTAAAATGACGATTTGCCTGTAAGAGAGGTAGACCCCGCTCGCAGGACAGAGTTTAGACACAGGTCGGGAAGAGGCTTTCAGCCGCCGGACTTCTTGGCCTTGTACCCGAGCTTGATCAGCTCGGCCAACAGCAACTCGACGTGATCGCCCTGGACCTCGATGACGCCGTCTTTCAACGCGCCACCGGTGCCACAGCGCTTTTTCAGCGTCGTGGCCAGCTCCTTCAGGGCATCTTCGGCCAGCGGTACGCCGGTGATGGTCGTCACCGTCTTGCCGCCACGGCCTTTGCTCTCGCGTCGCACGCGGGCAATGCCGTCGCCTTCAGGGATCAGGGTCTGTTTGCAGGTGCAAGCGGCCACGGGCTGACGACAGTCCGGGCAGTGTCGACCTGCGTCGGTGGAAAATACCAGGCCACCAAGGGCGGCGAAGGATGCGGCTTTTTTGGCCACCGGCAATCCTCTTGGGAGGACAAAGACAGATCGGTACCTGCGAAGAGGTCACCGACCGCGAAGCCCCACTCAGGCAGGGGCAGCGCTACCGAACCGCACAGGGTGGTTCGGGTGAAAAGTCGCGCAGTGTAACCACAAAAAGCCGACTTGCTAAGAGCCAAATGGCGCCAATTTATACAACTTTAGCGACGCGAGGCCAGATAGCGCCGCAGGCCCTCTTGAGCGTCCGGGCAATAAGGCTTTTGCTCAGCCTCCAGCAGCACGGTTTCAATGGGTAAAAAGCGTGCTTCCATGACCTCCTCGGGCTGCAACCGCAGGGGGCCATCCCACACGGCGGAGTAGGATTTGCACCAAAGCCGGCTGTCGCCGTCTTCAAAGAAGAAGTGATCGTGCTCGGTCAGTACCGCCCCGGCGACGCCCAGTTCTTCTTCCAGCTCCCGCGCCGCCGATTCAGCGTAGGACTCGCCTGCCGCCACCATGCCACCCGCCGCCGTGTCCCAGAACCCGGGATACAACGCCTTGCTCAGGGTGCGTCGGTGCACACACAGCAAACCTGCCGAATTGAACAGGAAGATAAAGGTGCAACGGCCGATCAGGCCGCGCTGGCGCAGGTCAGACCTGACGAGGTGGCCGAGCAGGTTGTCTTGCCTGTCGACCCAGCAGATCAGTTCAGCATCAGAGGCCGCGCGGTGCGCGGCCTCGTTTGGAATAGCGTCCATCATCAACCCTGGTTGAGGAGCTGACGCAAATCGATCACTGCAGCGTTTGCCCGGGAAATATAGTTGGCCATCACCAACGAGTGGTTGGCGAGAACGCCGAAACCACTGCCATTAAGGATCATAGGACTCCAAACGGTTTCCTGCGAGGCCTCCAGCTCACGAATGATCTGACGCACGCTGACGGTGGCGTTCTTCTTGGCCAGCACATCGGCAAAGTCGACTTCAATGGCGCGCAGCAAATGGGACAATGCCCACGCCTGGCCACGGGCTTCGTAGAACACGTTGTCGATCTGCATCCACGGCGTTTCCACCACTTCTTCATCGACCTGCGGCACCTCACCTGGAGCCAGGGCTTCAGTTTTCAGTGCAGTGTTCAGCTTGACCCGGCCCACGCTGGCCGACAGGCGTTGCGACAGCGAACCCAGGCGGGTGGCGACATCCCCCAGCCAGTTGTTCAGGTTGTCGGCACGCGCATAGAACAGCGCGCCGCGCTGGTTCGGATCAGACAGGCGCGCTTCATAGCGGCTCAGGGAGTTGATACCTTCCTGGTATTCCGACTCACTGGACGGGAGCACCCAACTCTTGTTGTCGAAGTTGAAGCGCGGCTCGGCCTTGGCCAGATCGGCGTCTTCAGCCGACTGCGACTGGGATCGGGCAAAATCCTTACGCAGGGCGCGGGTCAGGTCACGCACCTGTACCAGTACGCCGTACTCCCAGCTCGGCATGTTGTCCATCCACAGGCCAGGCGGGAAACGATCGTTGGAAATGTAGCCACCGGGCTTGTTCAGCAACGTGCCGACCACGGTCTTGAGGGTTTCAACGGTGGTGTAGCCCACCACCATCTGCTTGCCTTCCTTCTCGGCGGCAAGCTGGGCGTTTTGCTGGACCGGGAACAGCGCCGGCTCTTCGCTCCAGTACCAACCCAGGGCACCGGTGACCAACAGGTACAAGCCCAACACGCTGAGCAAGGCTTTGCTCATCAGCAGGTTGCGAAAGTAGCCACGATTGGCCGACTTGGGCTCAGGGGCGGGGCCTTTGGCACTGCCTTCACGGTTTTTCCAGTCCAGCATGGCGATATCCTTTCAATCACTTGAGTTCATGCACATCAATTGTCCGGGTGCGTTCAAACACTCCGACCACAACCCTACCCCATCGTGCCCGCCGGTGCGGGCCTTTTAAACGAAAGTGGCACACAGGCAGATTCGACTATAAAGGATGCACGCTTTTTACGCTGCGCGACCACTCGGTCAAAAACTGAATGGCAGAGACTTGCACTTAATTGACGTATGACACTCATGCAACATAAAAGAGGTGCTAGCATAGAGCCATCAGTCGACCTCAGCATGCACCCTCACTAGTAGTCAGGATATGACCGAGCCAGAAGACCCCAGCCGTGAGCGTCTCAAGCACCATTTTGCCCAGCGGGTAATTCATCAGGCACGTCAAATTCTTGAGATCTGGCAACGCCTGCAACGCAGTGAATGGTCGAACGCCGATTTTTCCGAACTCAGCGAAGCCAACCTGCGCCTGCTGCGCTTTGCCGAGCGCTTCGAGCAGCCGGAGCACGGTCAACTGGCACGGCATATCGGCGAGTCCCTGCAGGCTGTGGACGAAAATCGCGGGCGCTTGAGCAGCCAACTGATCACCGAACTCAACCGCCTGATGCAACGCCTGTCACGCACCGGTCTGCGCCAGGGCGACCAGTTGGAACAAACCTTCCTGCCACCGATGCGCAAGCCGATCTACGTGATGTTGGCCGATCACGACCGCGCCGAGCGCTTGGCCAAGCAGCTGGAATTCTTTGGCATGAGCGCCCAGTCCCTGGACAGCATCGCGGCTTTTCGGGCGTCCATGGCCGAGCGCCTGCCGTCCGCCATCGTGATGGATGTGGACTTCTGCGGCGAAGGCCAGGGCCTCAAGCTCGCAGCCGAAGCCCAGGAGGGCCTGGAGCAAAAGCTGCCGCTGCTGTTCTTCAGCTTGCATGAAACCGACACCCCGACCCGCCTGGCCGCCGTGCGCGCCGGCGGCCAGGAGTTCCTCACCGGCACGCTGGAAGCCTCAAGCCTGCTGGAAAAGATCGAAGTGCTGACCTGCGTTGCCCAGTACGAACCCTATAAAGTCCTGATCATCGATGACTCACGCGCCCAGGCATTGCACACCGAGCGGCTGCTCAACAGTGCCGGTATCGTCACCCGCACCCTGATCGAACCGATCCAGGCCATGGCTGAACTGGCGGATTTCCAGCCAGACCTGATCATCCTCGACATGTACATGCCCGCCTGCACCGGCACCGAACTGGCCAAGGTGATCCGCCACAACGACCGCTACGTCAGCGTGCCGATCATTTACCTGTCGGCCGAGGATGACCTGGACAAACAGCTGGACGCCATGAGCGAAGGCGGTGACGACTTCCTCACCAAACCAATCAAGCCGCGCCACCTGATCACCACCGTGCGCAACCGCGCCGCGCGTGCGCGCAACTTGAAGGCGCGGATGGTGCGCGACAGCCTGACCGGCCTGTATAACCACACCCATATCCTGCAACTGCTCGAAGACTGCAGCTTCCGCGCGCGCCGCGAGAACAAGCCGTTGAGCTTCGCCATGCTCGATATCGACCATTTCAAACGGGTCAATGACAGCCACGGCCACCCTATGGGCGACCGCGTGATCAAGAGCCTGGCGCTGTTTCTCAAGCAGCGCTTGCGCAAGACCGACTATATCGGGCGCTACGGCGGTGAAGAGTTCGCCATCGTGATGCCCGACACCGACCTGGAATCGGCCTGCAAGGTGCTGGATGAAATCCGCGGGCGCTTTGCCGAAATTCATTACCCGGCCCAACCCCAGGATTTGTGGTGCACCTTCAGCGCCGGCCTGGTGGAATTGTGTGATGGCTCCGACAGTTTGATGATGGCCGCCCAGGCCGACGAGGCGCTGTACCGCGCCAAGGATGCCGGACGCAACCGCGTACTGGCCGCACGCACAACAAGGCAAAGTGCCACTTTTTCACCGGAATCCACTGATTCCGTCATAACTATGTAATAGAAACGCAATAACTTCAGGCACTTATCTTTCGCCGTCGGTTGAAACCCCGCATGCGCCTGAAGCTGCTGACCAATCTCAATACCCTTCTATTGGTGGCCGTGTGCCTGGCCCTGGGTGCGACACTCTGGTGGTCGCAACGGGCGCTGGAACGACCTTACCTGTTGATGGAGCGTTATCTGGGTTTGTCCCAGACCTTTCAGAACCAGGCCGCGCGCAATATCGACGATTACCTGGCCAGCGGTGATGCCTTGCGCCTGAGCAGTGCCGGCCAGAGCCTGGAAAGCCTGTTGCAACATCTGGATGAACTACCAGCGGACCTCGCGCAGAACCTGCGCCCCAGCCTCGTTGACCTTGATGCGTTCAGCAAAACCGACCTGCTGGCCGCCGGCAAACTGGCGGGTGACCCGCAAGCGCTGTTGCTGCAAGCCGAACGTGAAGTGGGGGCGAACCTGGAACAACTGAGCCAGTACGCCATGGGCGTCAACTCGCCGGAGGCGGCGCGATACCTGCCGCCGCTGCTGGACGCGTCCCAGCACCTGGGCAAATTATCCCTGGCCCGCGATAAGCTGGTCAGCAGCGGGCGCGCCGAATTGGCCGACGATGTAGAGCGAGAGCTGGCCAGCATCCGCACCCAGGCCGAACGGTTGGCGCAATTGCCCTTGCTGGGCGTCAAGGCCAGTAGCGAATCCAGCGCCGATGACTTCTCCGCCATGATGGGCCTGGAAAACAACGAAAAGACCGAAGCGCAAGACACCGGCGTCGACCTCAAGCGCGAACTCAACAGCCTGCTGACCCGCTACCCCGCCGAACTTAAGCGCACCCGCGAGCAGATCCAGCAACGGGCCGACCTCGCCACGGCCACCCATCTGAAAATCGCCGCCGTGCAGCAAGCCATCGCCGGCCTGGAGCCCGTGGTGCGTGCGCAACACGGCAAGATCCAAGGCGAAGTACGCTTGATGCAGGGCGTGATGATCGGCCTGATCCTGCTGATCGCCTTGTTGATCGATACCCTGCAACGGCGCCTGGCGCGGGTGCTGACCCATCTTGCCCCGGCGCTTTCGACCTGGGCCGAAGGCGACTTCGGCCAACCGATCGCCCTGGGCAAGACCAACCGCGAACTGCACGACATCGAAGCCTCCCTGAACCGCCTGCGCGCCTACCTGGTGGACTTGGTCGGCACCATTCGCGGCAATGCCGAGGAAGTTGCCGGCACCAGCCGTACCCTCGCCGAGCTGAGCAGCGGCCTGCACGACGGCGCCGAGCGTCAGGCGGGCGATACGGCGCAGATTCGTGACTCCCTGGGCGAGCTGGAAGCCACCATCCAGCAAGTGGCGGGTGATGCAAGCCAGGCCGCCGACGCCAGCCGCAGCGCGGGCCAGGCTGTGGAACAGGGTCAACGGGTGATCGGCTTGAGCCTCACCGGGCTGCATTCGCTGGTCGGCGAAGTGCAGCAAAATGCGCAGATGATCGAAAAACTTGCCGAGGAGTCCGCCACGATTGGCGGCGTGCTGACGGTGATCCGCTCGATTGCCGACCAGACCAACCTGCTCGCGCTCAACGCTGCCATCGAGGCCGCCCGCGCGGGTGAGGCCGGGCGCGGGTTTGCCGTGGTCGCCGATGAGGTGCGCTCCCTGGCCCAACGCACGGCGGGCGCCACGGCGCAAATCCAGGACCTGATCGCCGGCCTGCAAACCGCCGCCCACCAATCGGTGCAAGGCATGCGCGCCCAGGTCGAACACGCCGAAGCCACAGCCCAGCAAGCCCAGGCGGCGGATGGCGCGCTGGATGAAATCGTCGGGGCGATCCAGACCATCTCCGACACGGCAGTGCGCATCGCCGATGTGACGGCACAACAGAGCGGCGCCGTCAGCGAGATTCGCGATAACAGCGAGCGGATTCACCAGCTGGGTGAGGACAACCTGCAGCGCATCGGCCAAGGGCGCAGTCAGGGCGAGCACCTGCTGGTGCTGGGAGGCCAGCTCAATACGGCAGTCAAAGCCTTCCGCGTCTGAGCCGTTCCAACGCCATATGAGGATAAATTTGGGAGGGGGCTTGCTCCCGATTGCGGAGTGTCAGTCTCAGTATCCATGACTGATCCACCGCTATCGGGAGCGAGCCCCCTCCCACAGTTGATGTTCGTTGGATTCGGAGTGTGTCGCCAATGACCGGATCCTGCGGCGCAGTCACAAACTTTGCGCTATCCTCGCTAATCGTGCCGCCTACTGCATAGAACTGGACAGTCACAAAGGCTTTGCGGCATAGTCGCCGGGTTCTGCCGTACCCCATCCATAACAAGGAACAGCCGATGGCGACCTTACTGGTTCTTCACGGACCCAACCTGAACCTGCTCGGCACCCGCGAACCGGGCGTCTATGGGGCAGTGACCCTGGATCAGATCAACCTTGATCTTGAGCGACGGGCCCGTGATGCCGGCCACCATCTGCTCTACCTGCAAAGCAATGCCGAGTACGAATTGATTGATCGCATCCATGCCGCACGCGGTGAAGGCGTGGACTTTATCCTGATCAATCCCGCCGCTTTTACACACACAAGCGTTGCATTACGTGACGCATTGCTGGCGGTGAGCATCCCATTCATCGAAGTGCATTTGTCCAACGTGCATAAACGCGAAGCTTTCCGCCATCACTCTTATTTCTCCGACGTAGCGGTAGGAGTGATCTGCGGCCTTGGCGCCAGCGGTTACCGACTGGCCCTGGAGGCCGCCCTGGAACAACTTGAACAACCGGCCAAGCGCCCCTGACCGACCCTTGGGAGTTGATGATTCATGGATATCCGTAAAGTTAAGAAACTGATCGAACTGCTGGAAGAATCCGGTATCGACGAGCTGGAAATCAAGGAAGGCGAAGAGTCCGTACGCATCAGCCGTCACAGCAAGACTCCGGCCCAACCCTACTACGCACCACAAATGCAGGCACCGGCTCCCGCCGCACCTGCTCCGGCCGCCGCACCCGCTGCCGCTGCTGCACCTGCCGCCCCAGCCGCACCTGCGCTGAACGGTTTCGTGGTCAAGTCGCCAATGGTCGGTACTTTCTACCGTACCCCGGCACCGGGTTCGCCATCCTTCGTTGAAGTCGGCAAAACCGTGAAAGTGGGCGACACCATCTGCATCGTTGAAGCGATGAAGATGATGAACCACATCACCGCTGAAAAAGCCGGCGTCATTGAATCCATCCTGGTAGAAAACGGTCAGCCGGTTGAGTACGACCAGCCGCTGTTCACCATCGTTTGAACCGCGGAGCGCCTTCGATGTTGAAACCTGCGAAGAAACTGCAAAAAGTCCTGATCGCCAACCGCGGCGAGATCGCGCTGCGTATCCTGCGCGCCTGTAAGGAAGAGGGCATCAAGACCGTCGCTGTTTACTCGACGGCCGATACCGAATTGATGCACGTGAAGCTGGCGGACGAAAGCATTTGCATCGGCCCGCCACTGGCCTCGAACTCGTACCTGAAAGTCTCCAACATCATCGCGGCCGCGGAAGTGACCGGCGCTGATGGCATCCACCCGGGCTACGGCTTCCTCGCGGAAAACGCCGACTTCGCCGAACAGGTGGAAAAATCCGGCTTCGCCTTCATTGGCCCCAAAGCCGACACCATCCGTCTGATGGGCGACAAGGTGTCGGCCAAGGACGCGATGATTGCGACCGGCGTGCCAACCGTTCCAGGTTCTGATGGCCCGCTGCCTGAAGACGAGGAAACCGCCCTGCGCATCGGTCGCGAAGTCGGTTACCCGGTGATCATCAAAGCCGCTGGTGGTGGTGGTGGTCGCGGCATGCGTGTGGTGCACAAGGAAGAAGATCTGATCGAAGCGGCCAAACAGACCCGCGCCGAAGCCGGTGCCTGGTTCGGCAACTCGATGGTCTACCTGGAAAAGTACCTGACCAACCCACGTCACGTGGAAGTGCAGGTGCTCTCCGACGGCCAGGGCAACGCCGTCCATTTGGGCGACCGCGATTGCTCGCTGCAACGTCGTCACCAGAAGGTACTGGAAGAAGCTCCGGCACCGGGCCTGGACGAAAAGGCTCGCCAGGAAGTGCTGGCTCGCTGCGTCAAGGCGTGCATCGACATCAACTACCGTGGCGCCGGCACCTTCGAGTTCCTCTACGAGAACGGCCGCTTCTACTTCATCGAGATGAACACTCGTGTGCAGGTAGAGCATCCGGTCACGGAGATGGTCACCGGTGTCGACATCGTCAAGGAGATGCTCAGCATCGCCGCTGGCAACAAGCTGTCCTTCACCCAGGACGACGTGAAGATCCACGGTCACTCCCTGGAGTGCCGGATCAACGCCGAAGACCCGAAAACCTTTATCCCAAGTCCAGGCCTGGTCAAGCATTTCCATGCTCCCGGCGGCAACGGCGTTCGCGTCGACTCGCACCTGTACAGCGGCTACAAGGTTCCGTCCAACTACGACTCGCTGATCGGCAAGCTGATCACCTGGGGCGCGACCCGCGACGAGGCCATGGCCCGCATGCGTAACGCCCTGGACGAAATCGTGGTCGACGGCATCAAGACCAACGTCCCCCTGCATCGGGACCTGGTTCGTGATGAAGGCTTCTGCGAAGGTGGTGTAAACATTCACTACCTGGAACACAAGCTGGCCAACCAGTAAGTGCTCTACCCAACAAAGCCGCCTTCGGGCGGCTTTGTTGTTTCTGGCCTGCTGATGTGATCGTTCCCACGCTCCGCGTGGGAATGCATCTTGTGACGCTCCGCGTCACGAACGCGGGATCGATCGTCGGCGCAGTCGTCTTCTGCCCGCCTCTCGCGTAAACTTGCGCGCTTTCGCGACACATGTAGTCGTACACTCATTTTTTCAAAGGTGCCCGCCATGCCTTGGCTGCAAGTCCGTCTCGCCATCAGCCCAGAACAAGCCGAAACCTATGAAGACGCTTTCCTCGAAGTAGGCGCCGTTTCGGTCACGTTCATGGACGCCGAAGACCAGCCGATCTTCGAACCCGAACTCAACACCACGCCGCTGTGGTCCCACACCCACCTGCTGGCCCTGTTCGAAGACGGCACCGATGCCGCCAGCGTGCTGGCCCATATGGAATTGCTCACCGGTAGCCCGCTGCCGGAGCATCACAGCGAAGTGATCGAAGACCAGGATTGGGAACGCAGCTGGATGGACAACTTCCAGCCGATGCGTTTCGGCCAGCGCCTGTGGATCGTGCCGAGCTGGCACGCCGCACCGGAGCCTGGCGCCGTCAACCTGCTGCTGGACCCGGGCCTGGCGTTCGGCACCGGCACCCACCCCACCACTGCGCTGTGCCTGGAATGGCTGGACGGCCAGGACCTCACCGACTGCAACGTACTGGACTTCGGCTGCGGCTCGGGGATTCTGGCGATTGCCGCGCTGTTGCTGGGCGCCAAGCAAGCCGTGGGCACCGACATCGACGTGCAAGCCCTGGAAGCCTCCCGCGATAACGCGGGGCGCAACCACATTGCCGAGGACAAATTCCCGCTCTACCTGCCGGAGCAATTGCCCCAGGTGCAGGCCGACGTGCTGGTGGCCAACATCCTCGCCGGGCCGCTGGTTGCCTTGGCGCCGCAACTGTCGAGCCTGGTCAAGCCGGGCGGCCGCCTGGCGCTGTCGGGCATCCTGGCCGAGCAAGGCGAGGATGTCGCCGCCGCTTACGCCGAGGATTTCGAACTGGACCCGATCGCCAATCGTGATGGTTGGGTACGCATCAGCGGTCGTCGGCGCTAGAATGAGCGCTTGCCTGAATCGGATGGCCGCATGACCGACAGTTTCGTCACCCAGTGCCCGCATTGCCAAGCCCGCTTTCGCGTCAGCCACGCCCAGTTGAGCGTGGCCCGTGGCGTGGTGCGCTGCGGCTCGTGCCTGCAAGTGTTCAACGCGGCTCGCCAGCTGCTGGAGCAGCGCGCTCAAGCACCTGTACCCGCACCTGCGCCGGAACCTGAACAACCGACCGCCGTCGAGGCAGCACCCGCGACGCCACGGGCCATCAGCCAGAAGCAGTGGACCGCCGAAGTACTGGACCTGGATAACCTGGACCTGGACGAAGAACTGGCCAAGCTGGAACGCCGTGAGATTCAGCATACTCAGCCATTGAACGCAGAGCGCCGCCAGGCGGGCGCTGACCGCCGGCAAAAAGACGCCCTCAGCGCCAGCCGCGACACCGCCAAGGCGGAGGAAGAAAAATGGGCCGCCAGCCTGTTCAGCGAACCGCCGGAAGAACGCGCCCAGGCCAATGACGCCGAACCACCCTCTGCGACCCGGCAGCGCACCGAACCGTCCATGTCGCATCCTATCGACGATCTGGATGATGAACCGCCGCTGAGTTCAGGCCCTGAGGATGAGGTTTTCGACCCGCCCGTGACGCCGGTCATCGACGAAGTGGAAGAGCCCGCTCCCGAAGAATCACAGCCGCGCCGCAAACAGGCACGGCCGCAGGCAAGCGTTCACGACGACGTCCTCCAGGACCTGGAAGACGATCCGCTGCACCTTTATTCACAAAAACGTCCGTCAGGCTGGGGCCGTCGACTGCTCTGGCTGCTGCTGGTAGTAATCGCCGCCGGCGGCCTCGCCGGCCAGTACATCGCCTACCAATTCGACGACCTGTCGCGCCAGGATGCCTACCGCCCCTGGTTCCAGCAGTTGTGCCCGAAATTGGGATGTACGGTGCCATCACGGGTCGACATTGCTCATATCAAGAGCAGCAACCTGGTGGTGCGCAGCCACCCGGAATTCGCCGGAGCATTGGTGGTGGATGCGATCATCTATAACCGTGCGACGTTCTCCCAGCCGTTTCCGCTGCTGGAACTGCGTTTCGCGGACCTGAACGGCAACCTGATCGCCAGTCGTCGCTTCAAACCCGCCGAATACCTGAGCGGCGAGCTGGCCGGCGTGAGCGAAATGCCCTCGCAAACCCCCATCCACATCTCCCTGGACATCCTCGACCCGGGCAATAAAGCCGTGAATTACAGCCTGAGCTTTCACTCGCCCGAGTGAAGCGGTGCACAACCGAAGGTTTGGCGACGGATTATTGACTGCATCGCCGCCGACCAAACCGACGGCGATAAAGAAATAGCTGCTCAGATTTTATCCAATTCAGCCTTTATCCAGTCATCGAGAGCGGGTATCATGCCAACCCTTTTTCGAACTCTAATGATCCGGCCCCACAACAGGGAAGTCCTATGTCGGCGGTACGCATCGGCCCATACACATTGCAGAACGGCTTGATTCTCGCCCCAATGGCGGGCGTCACCGACCAGCCCTTTCGTCAGTTGTGCAAGCGTTTGGGCGCTGGTCTAGTAGTCTCGGAAATGGTCACCAGCGACATGAGTTTGTGGAATACCCGCAAATCGCGGATGCGCATGATCCACGAAGGTGATCCCGAGCCCCGCTCGGTACAGATCGCCGGTGGTGATGCACAGATGCTGGCGGATGCGGCCCGGGCCAATGTGGAACTGGGTGCGCAGATCATCGATATCAACATGGGTTGCCCGGCCAAGAAGGTCTGCAACAAGGCCGCCGGTTCCGCGCTGTTGAAAGATGAGCAGTTGGTTGCCGAGATCCTGCAGGCCGTTGTTGGCGCAGTGGATGTGCCGGTCACGTTAAAGATTCGCACCGGCTGGGACCGGGACAACAAGAACGGCCTGACGGTGGCGAAGATCGCCGAACAGGCAGGAATTACAGCGCTGGCAGTGCATGGTCGCACCCGCGCCGACCTTTACACCGGTGAAGCCGAGTACGACACCATTGCCGCGATCAAGCAGGCGGTGTCGATGCCGGTCTTTGCCAACGGCGATATCGACTCAGCCGAGAAAGCCCGGCGCGTGCTGCACGCAACCGGTGCCGATGGCTTGTTGATTGGCCGGGCTGCCCAGGGGCGGCCGTGGATTTTCCGTGAGGTCGATCACTTTCTGCGTACCGGCGAAGTCTTGCCGGCACCGGAGCTGATCGAGGTGGAACGTATTCTGCTAGAGCATCTGGCCGCCCTGCACGCCTTCTATGGGGACGTGATGGGTGTACGCATTGCTCGCAAGCATGTCGGCTGGTATCTCGCAACCCTGCCGGGCGCCAGGGAGTTTCGCGCCCACTTCAATCGTTTGGAAGATACGCAAGCACAGGTCACCACCGTTCGAGAGTACTTCAGCGAGCGCGAAAAGAGCCTGAGGACAGGGAACGGAGAGGGGGTGGCCGCATGACGATGATGACCGAGACTTTAGTGAGTGGAACAACACCCGTGAGCGACAACGTCAATTTGAAACAGCACCTCAACACACCGAGCGAAGAAGGCCAGACCCTTCGCGGGAGTGTCGAGAAGGCGCTGCACAATTATTTCGCCCACCTTGAGGGCGCTTCCGTCACGGACGTGTACAACCTGGTCCTCTCGGAAGTCGAGGCGCCCTTGCTCGAAAGCGTGATGAACTACGTCAAGGGCAACCAGACCAAAGCCAGTGAGCTGCTGGGCCTCAACCGGGGCACCTTGCGCAAAAAGCTCAAGCAGTACGATTTGCTGTAAGCATTCAATCAACCCAGAAAGGCGCCCGCGTAAAAACGGTCGCCTTTTTTGCTGACTCCTTTGCTTTTGATGGAAATTGAAATGACCGACCAGACTACCCGCCTTCCGATCCGCCGCGCCTTGATCAGTGTTTCTGACAAGACCGGGATCCTCGAATTTGCCCGGGAGCTGGAAGCTCTGGGTGTGGAAATCCTCTCCACGGGCGGGACCTTCAAACTGCTGCAGGACAACGGCGTGGCCGCAGTAGAAGTCGCGGACTACACCGGTTTCGCGGAAATGATGGACGGTCGGGTCAAGACCCTGCATCCGAAAATCCATGGCGGCATCCTCGGCCGTCGCGGTATCGATGACGCCATCATGAGCGAGCACGGCATCAAGCCGATCGACCTGGTCGCCGTCAACCTGTACCCGTTCGAAGCCACCATCAACAAGCCAGGCTGCGACCTGCCGACCGCCATCGAAAACATCGATATCGGCGGCCCGACCATGGTGCGCTCGGCGGCCAAGAACCACAAAGACGTGGCCATCGTGGTCAACGCCGGCGACTACGGCCAAGTGCTGGAAAGCCTGAAAGCCGGTGGCCTGACCTACGCCCAGCGCTTTGACCTGATGCTCAAGGCGTTCGAACACACCGCCGCCTACGACGGCATGATCGCCAACTACATGGGCACCGTGAACCAGGCCGCGCAAACCCTGAGTACAGAAGGCCGCAGCCAGTTCCCGCGGACCTTCAACAGCCAGTTCATCAAGGCCCAGGAAATGCGCTACGGCGAGAACCCGCACCAGAGCGCGGCGTTCTACGTGGAAGCCAAGCCGGCCGAAGTGGGCATCGCCACCGCGACCCAACTGCAAGGCAAAGAGCTTTCCTACAACAACGTGGCCGATACCGACGCCGCGCTGGAATGCGTGAAGAGCTTCGTCAAGCCCGCCTGTGTAATCGTCAAACACGCCAACCCATGCGGCGTGGCCGTGAGCCCGGACGCAGAAGGCGGGATTCGCCAGGCGTATGAGCTGGCCTACGCCACCGATACCGAATCGGCCTTCGGCGGCATCATCGCCTTCAACCGTGAACTGGATGCCGAAACCGCCAAGGCGATCGTTGATCGTCAGTTCGTCGAAGTGATCATCGCGCCAAGCGTGAGCGAAGAGGCACGTGCCATCGTTGCCGCCAAAGCCAACGTGCGCCTGCTGGCCTGCGGCGAATGGTCGGCCGAGCGAGCCGCTGCCTGGGACTACAAGCGCGTCAACGGCGGCTTGCTGGTACAGAGCCGCGACATCGGCATGATCAGCAGCGCCGACCTGAAAGTGGTGACCCAGCGCGCCCCGACCGAACACGAGATCAACGACCTGATCTTCGCCTGGAAAGTGGCCAAGTACGTCAAGTCCAATGCCATCGTCTACGCCAAGAACCGCCAGACCATCGGTGTCGGCGCCGGCCAGATGAGCCGTGTGAACTCGGCGCGTATCGCCGCGATCAAGGCCGAACACGCTGGCCTGCAGGTTGCCGGTTCGGTGATGGCCTCCGACGCATTCTTCCCGTTCCGTGACGGTTTGGACAACGCCGCGAAAGCCGGCGTAACCGCCGTGATCCAACCGGGCGGCTCGATGCGCGATGCCGAGGTGATCGCCGCGGCCGATGAAGCCGGCATTGCCATGGTCTTCACCGGCATGCGCCACTTCCGTCACTGATCGATCGTTCCCACGCTCCGCGTGGGAACGCAGCCTGGGACGCAGAGCGTCCCAAAGCGTGACGCAGAGCGTCACAAGAGGCATTCCCACGCAGAGCGTGGGAACGATGACCCAAACGAGGTTTTTGAAATGAATGTTTTGATCATTGGCAGCGGTGGCCGTGAACACGCCCTGGCCTGGAAAGTTGCCCAGGACCCACGCGTTCAGAAAGTCTTCGTGGCCCCCGGCAACGCCGGCACCGCGATTGAAGCCAAGTGTGAAAACGTCGCCATCGACGTGCTGGCCCTTGAGCAACTGGCCGACTTCGCCGAAAAGAACGTCGCCCTGACCATCGTCGGCCCGGAAGTCCCGCTGGTTGCAGGCGTCGTGGACCTGTTCCGCAGCCGTGGCCTGGATTGCTTCGGCCCAACCGCCGGCGCGGCCCAACTGGAAGGCTCCAAGGCGTTCACCAAGGATTTTCTGGCTCGCCACAAGATCCCGACCGCCGACTACCAGAACTTCACCGAGATCGAGCCGGCCCTGGCTTACCTGCGTGAAAAAGGTGCACCGATCGTGATCAAGGCCGATGGCCTGGCCGCCGGCAAAGGCGTGATCGTTGCCATGACCCTGCAAGAAGCCGAAGACGCCGTGCGCGACATGCTCGCCGGCAACGCCTTTGGTGAGGCCGGCTCGCGCGTCGTCATCGAAGAATTCCTCGATGGCGAAGAAGCCAGCTTCATTGTGATGGTCGACGGCAAGAACGTACTGCCAATGGCCACCAGCCAGGACCACAAACGCGTCGGCGACGGCGACACTGGCCCGAACACCGGCGGCATGGGTGCGTACTCCCCTGCCCCAGTGGTCACCAGCGAGGTGCACCAGCGTGTCATGGACCAGGTGATCTGGCCGACCGTGCGCGGCATGGCCGACGAAGGCAACGTGTACACCGGTTTCCTGTACGCCGGCCTGATGATCGACAAAGCCGGCAACCCGAAAGTCATCGAGTTCAACTGCCGTTTCGGCGACCCGGAAACCCAGCCGGTGATGCTGCGCCTGCAATCGAGCCTGGTGCTGCTGGTGGAAGCCGCCCTGGCCCAGGCGCTGGACAAGGTTGAAGCGCAGTGGGACCCTCGCCCGAGCGTCGGCATTGTGCTGGCGGCCGGTGGCTATCCTGCGGACTACGCCAAGGGCGATGTGATTGAAGGCCTGGACGCGGCAGCTGCGCTGGAAGGCAAGGTGTTCCACGCGGGCACCGCGCTCAAGGATGGCAAAGTCGTGACCGCAGGTGGCCGCGTGCTGTGCGCCACGGCAATGGGCGCCAGTGTCGACGCGGCGCAACAACAGGCATACAAGCTGGCGGCGAAAATCGACTGGAAAGGCTGTTTCTACCGTACGGACATCGGCTATCGCGCCATTGCCCGTGAACGTGGCCAGAACAGCTGAGCCGCTACTCTCCAGTAGCTATCCGTTCGGTTAGGTAAGGGCCTTCGGCCCTTGCCCTACACATGTCGCCCCGCGCATAGTTAACCCATGCATCACGTGCATCAACCTACGAAGGGATTTCGCCGTGCGCTGGCTCAGGATCGCCATAGGTTTCACCGTCAGCCTGCTGACACTGCTCTGCTTGTTCCCGGCCCAGGCCGCGGCGCAAGGCAGTGGTTGGGCGGTATTACTTGATGAACAGGCCGACCTGCAACTGAGCGACATCCGCTCCTCACGCTACACCAATCAATTCAGCCCCATCGAACTGGACCGGATTACCGCTGCGCAACCGGACGGCGCGTTGTGGGTGCGCTTCAGGCTGCAACCCGGCAAGCACGAACAAGTGCTGCGGGTGTTTGCCCCGGACTTGTCCCATCTGAGCCTGTATGTGCTGGACGGCGACACCCTGGTGGAACAACAGACCACCGGCACCCGCCAACCCCAGGTTGAAAGGCCGCTACCGAGCAGCGACTTCATGCTGCCGATGCCCCAGAGCCCCAAACCACTCGACGTCTACCTGCGCCTGGTGTCGGAGCATGAGCTGCGCCCCTATATCACCCTGGAGCCGGCCGTACTGGCGGCGGCCGACCAGCACCAGACGCTGATCTACGGGCTGCTGTTCGGCGTCCTCTTGATGCTGATCCTGCACAACCTCACGCGCTTCGCCTACCACCGCTCGCGGAGCAGCCTATGGCTGGCCGCCTGCGAGTTCCTGTTGATGCTCAGCCTGCTGCTGTTGCTCAACCTGATCGGGCCCTGGCTGCCGAACTGGCAAGCCATCCAGACGCCCGGCGCCTACCTCGCGCTATTGCTGACCGCCCCCTGCGGACTGATGTTTGCCTACCGCTTCTTCATGCCGCTGGGCCCGCATCCGCTGAACAAACTGTTGATGGCGGACATCCTGTTCATCGTGCTGTGCGGTCTGCTGCTGTTGTTCGTCAACACCTTGCCGCTGAACATCATCACCTATGCCCTGGTCGCCCTGGCCGGGTTGAGCATGCTGTTCATCTCGGCCTACCACTGGCAGAAAGGCTATCGCCCGGCACGCTTGTTCGTGGCGGCCATGGTGGTGTTCAACCTCGGCACGCTGATCATCCTGCCGGCCCTGCTCGGCCTGACACTGGTAGCACCGCAGGGTTTGATCGTCACCCTGCTGAGCTTTATCTGCCTCAGTGGCCTACTGATGAGCCTGGCCCTGGGCGAGCGCCAGCGTGCAATTGTTGAAACCCGCTTCAGCCTCAGCCGCGACCTGGCCGCCAGCAACGCCGAGATCGCGGCCAAGGCCGAGTTCCTGGCGAAGATCAGCCACGAAATCCGCACCCCAATGAACGGCGTGCTGGGCATGACCGAATTGCTGCTGGGAACGCCGTTGTCGGTCAAACAGCGGGACTACGTGCAGACCATCCACAGCGCCGGGAATGAGCTGCTCACGCTGATCAACGAGATCCTCGATATCTCCAAGCTGGAGTCCGGGCAGATCGAGCTCGATGATGTGCAGTTCGACCTCAACGCACTGATTGAAGACTGCTTGAGTATCTTCCGCGCCAAGGCCGAGCAGCAAAACGTCGAACTGATCAGTTTTATCCAGCCCCAGGTGCCTCGTGTGATCAGTGGCGACCCGACACGTCTGCGCCAGGCACTGTTGAGCCTGCTGGAAAACGCCCTGCAGAAAACCGACGAAGGCGAAGTGCTGATCGTCGTCGCCCTGGACGAGCGCAGCCCCAAGCCGCGCCTGCGCATTGCCGTGCAAGACAGTGGCGTCCCCATGGACGCCATCGAGCGCGATGCCCTGCTGCACAGCGAACTGCACAGCAAGAACTTCCTCTCGGCCACCCGTTTGAGTGGCCATCTGGGCCTGGTCATCGCCCGCCAACTGATCCTGCTGATGAACGGCGAGTTCGGCATCAAGAGCAGCAGCCATCAGGGCAGCACCCTGTGGTTGACCCTGCCGCTGGACCCGGAACGTCTGGAACACCCGACCTCCGACCTCGATGGCCCGCTCAAGGGCGCACGGGTGCTGGTAGTGGACGACAACGACACCTGTCGCAAAGTGCTGGTGCAGCAATGCTCGGCCTGGGGCCTGAACGTGAGTGCCGCGCCCTCCGGCAAAGAGGCCCTGGCCTTGTTGCGCACCAAGGCGCACCTGCGCGATTACTTCGATGTGGTGCTGCTGGACCAGAACATGCCGGGCATGACCGGCATGCAGCTGGCGGCAAAGATCAAGGAAGACCCGAGCCTGAACCACGACATCCTGCTGATCATGCTCACCGGCATCAGCAACGCGCCGAGCAAGATCATCGCGCGCAATTGCGGGATCAAGCGCATTCTCGCCAAGCCAGTGGCCGGGTATACGCTCAAGACCACCCTGGCCGACGAGCTGACGCAGCGCAGCAAAGGCAACGTGCCGCCACGCCCCGTCCTCAGTGCACCGGCAGCCATCACCGTACCTGCCGATTTCCGCATCCTGGTGGCTGAAGACAACAGCATCTCCACCAAGGTGATCCGTGGCATGCTCGGCAAGCTCAACCTCAACCCAGACACCGCCAGCAACGGCGAAGAAGCGCTGGAGGCCATGAAAGCCCAGCGTTACGACCTGGTCCTGATGGACTGTGAGATGCCGATCCTCGATGGCTTCTCGGCGACCCAGCAACTGCGTGCATGGGAAGTCAGCCACCAGCGCATCCGTACGCCGGTCGTGGCGCTGACGGCGCACATTCTGTCGGAACACAAAGAACGCGCACGCCTGGCCGGGATGGATGGGCATATGGCCAAGCCGGTGGAATTGTCGCAGTTACGTGAGTTGGTGGAATACTGGGTGGCGCAGCGTCAACAGCGCCCGGAACACGCCCCCTCCTGAGAACTTGTAGTGAGCGGGCTTGCCCCGCGCTGGGGGCGGAGCCGCCCCAATAACAACGCCGCAGTGTTTCAGAAAGACCGAGGTGTCTGGTTTTAGGGCGGCTTCGCCACCCAGCGCGGGCAAGCCCGCTCACTACAAAGCCCCTTGCAGATTTGGTGTGTGCCGCCTGATAGACTCCACACACTTTATCCACCACGAGCCACTCACATGCTCCACGTGTTATTCAGCGTCTACCTGAAAATGCTGGTGCTCTACAGCCCGTTCTTCGTGCTGTCCTGTTTTATCAGCCTTACCCGGGGTTATTCCAGCAAGGAGCGTCGGCGCCTGGCGTGGAAAGTGGCGCTGGCCACACTGGTGTCGAGCGTGCTGCTCTACCTGTTCGGCCGCGTGATTTTCAGTGTCTTCGGCATCACGGTGGATGCCTTCCGCATCGGCGCCGGTAGCGTACTGTTCATTTCCGCCCTGGGCATGGCCCAGGGCAAGTCGGCGGTACAGGCCGACAATGTGCAGCAGGACGTGACCATCGTACCGCTGACCATCCCCCTCACGGTCGGCCCCGGTACGATCGGCGCCCTGCTGGTGATGGGCGTGAGCCAGCCGCATTGGGATGACAAGATCATGGCCATCCTCAGCATCGCCCTGGCCAGCCTCACGGTCGGTGTGGTGCTGTATTTGTCCAACCGCATTGAACGCATTCTTGGCGACCAGGGCTTGCAGATTGTCAGCCGGCTGATGGGGTTGTTCGTCTGCGCGCTGGCCGCGCAGATCATCTTTACCGGCGTGCGCGGTTACCTGGTGCCCTAGATGCGGTACTTGGCGATCGCCAGTTGCACCTTGTCTCCCGCACTCTCGCGCATCAGCTGAAGGGTCTTTTCGTTGACCACCGTGGTGTTCAGCACCAGGCAGGTCTGCCCGCTGAAAGCCTCGAACGAGGAGCTGTCCCACTCCAGGAAGGGCAAGCCCACCTGTTTATCCACGCCACGGGTGCTGTAGGTCACCAGCACCATCATCAATCCACCCTCGGTTTGCGCACAAGACGCCAGGCCAAAATCACCGCCCTGATGCACCGAGCTATTGCGTTTGAACAACTCGAACGACGCCGGCGTCTGCTTCAACGCCTCCAATGCATCGGCCGCCAGTTTCGGCAGCGCAGTGAGCAGCGGCCCGGACAAGGCACTCGACGCCAGCATGCCGGCGATGAGGTTCAGCGCCGCCAATTGCACGGTCAGGCCCTTGCCCATACGTGAGACCCGCTCGAAGCTGCTGCGCACCGGCAACCACCCCAGGCTGACCATCACCTTGATGAATTCGTCGTACCAATCCTCGGTTCCACGGTGCACTTTCAGCACATCGCTGACGTAGCTGCTGGCCAGCAAATAGCTTTTACGCACGTACTCCCTGTTCAGGCCGGACAAGCCTTCGGCAAACGAGATGACGCCATTGTTGACCACGGCTGCATTGAAGTCGTCCTCGGCGTCCTGCGGTAAAACCGCCTGCCTGGCTGATGCTCCCGGCAGCTTATAGGCAGCAATCAACTTGCGCCGTTTTGTACTGCTGATCCCTCTGTGATGTCGCTCCATTTTGATTCTCCACAAGCACCCCAACTCGGGGCTTATGTCCACCCTAGTCCACGGGCTGATGGGCTTTCCAGACGCTATAAATCCCTTGGCCCAACCCGGCGAAGCGCGCTGCCCAGCAATCACGCCGCGTGACGGGCAGGCTGGCGGATTTCGTCGCAGAAAAAAGAAAAAGCCCCGAACGACGCCAGGAAAATCCCTGGGTCATTCGGAGCTTTCCGGCGACCAATGAAGCGTTTTCAGGACGCAGGCTTTTCGCCGTACCAGCGCGGTGTATATACCCATTGACCGCCACCGGCACGCGGGAATGTGCAGGTAGTGGACGAGCCGATCAACACCATGGTGCGCATGTCCACCTGCTCCGGCGTCAGTTGCCCCAACGTAGTGACACGCAGGGTCTGGCCCGGACGACCGATATCGCGCCCCAGCACCACGGGCGTTTCAGGCGTGCGGTGCAGTGCCACGATTTCCAGTGCACGCCCCAGCTGCCACGGGCGTGAGCGGGAGATCGGATTGTAGAACGCCAGCGCCAGATCGGCCTGGGACGCGAGGTCCAGGCGTTTTTCGATGATCGACCACGGCTTGAGGTTGTCCGACAGCGACATCACACAGAAGTCATGGCCCAACGGCGCCCCCGCCTGGGCGGCGGTGGCGAGCGAGGCCGAGACACCCGGCAGGATTTGCAGGTCGACCTGATGCCACGTCGGGTCGGTGGACTCGTGCAAAGCCTCGATCACCGCGGCGGCCATGGCGAACACGCCCGGGTCGCCGGACGACACCACCACCACCGAGCGCCCCTGGGCCGCCAGCTCGAAAGCGTGGCGCGCGCGCTGCATTTCTTCGCGGTTATCGGTGCAGTGCTGCACCTGATCGTCACGAAACGGGCCGGCCATGCGCACGTAGGTTTCATAACCCAGCACGTCGGTGCAACGCGCCAGTTCAGCCTTGACCGCCGGCACCATCAACTCGGCTGCGCCAGGGCCCAGGCCGATCACGGCAAGGCGGCCACGCACCCGGCCGACTTGCGACAGGTCCAATGGTTGCTCGGCGACATCGATGACGATATCGGCATCGCGGCCGGCACTGACGAAACGCAGCGGTACACCCAGCTCCAACGCCGCTGCGTGCAACGACGCTTCAGCCATGTGCGTATCGCTGGCCAGCAGGCACGCCAGGGATTGCACGGCGATACCCGCCTCACGCAGCGCCGTGCGCACACGCTCAGCCAGTTGTGCACCTGGCTTGCAGGTCACGCTCACGTTCTTCGGATAAATCAGCAACTCATCGGGCGCTGGGCTGCGCTCGGCATTGCCCACGTGAATCGCCAGGCGTGCCTGTGCGTCCTGGGGCAGGTTGGCCTGGTCCAACCACGGCGCTACGCCCTCGATGCGTACCCTTTCACCGGCCAGCAGGTCGGAAACGAAGCGCTTGCCCAGCTCCAGATCCGCCAACTCATAGCCCTTGGGCGGGTTGAGCAGGCAAGTGCCGAAACGCAGCTCGCCACTGGTGGTAATCGCAGCGGCCACCTGCAGCGCAGCGCCAATGTCGCGTGCCATGACGTTCACGCCGCCCAGCCCGCCGAGCAGCGGCACCACGGCGCTACCGTCTTCGGCAACCGCCAGCACGGCGGGTTCTTCGCCCTTTTCCAGCAGCAGCGGCGCCAGGGTGCGGATCACAATGCCGGCGGCGCACAGCGCAATCAGCGGCGTGCCTTGTTGATAGAGCTGGCGCAGGGTCGTACCGAACTCACTGTAGACCCTGTCGGCGCCGTCGACCCGAGCCGCCAGGCCGTAGATCAAGGCGCCGGGGTACACCTGCTGGATCTTGCGCGCAGTGGCCAGGCTGCCCTGGCCGAGGATGACAATCGCCGGGCTCATCAACCTTGCCACCGTTCACCGGGTACGATTATCAACGAAAAGTACGGCGACGAAGCAGGATCAACCTGATCCAGCGGTACGATCTTCTGGTTGGCCATGGTCGCGCGCTCCACATACAGCGCACGCTTGGCCAAGCCGAGCTCTTCGAGCACCTGGCGCACCTTGGGAAAGTTGCGCCCCAGCTTCATGATCACCGCGGCATCGGCGTCCGCCAGGCGGCGCTTGAGATCGTCGTGGGGCAACACGCCCGAAAGCACCGACAAGCTCTGGTTGCGATACACCAACGGCGCGCCGAGCACCGACGCACCACCGAGCATCGAACACACCCCCGGAATGACCTGGGCTTCATAGCGTTCGGCCAGGCGGTCGTGCAGGTACATGTAGGAGCCATAGAAGAACGGGTCGCCTTCGCAGATCACCGCCACGTCGCGGCCGGCGTCCAAGTGCGCGGCCACGTCGACACTGGCGGCGTCGTAGAAATCGCTGATGACCTGTTCATAGGACATCGGTGCCGGCAACACCTCGGTGGTCACCGGGTACACCAGCGGCATCAGGGTCTGTTGCGGCACCAGGTGGTCTTCGATGATGCCGAAGGCGTTGCCCTTCTTGCCCTTGGCCACGAAGTACGCCACCACCGGCGATTCGCGCAGCAGGCGCAGGGCCTTGAGGGTGATGAGTTCCGGGTCACCGGGGCCGACGCCCAGGCCGATCAAACGTCCGCGTGCCTGCATTATTCGACCTCCGTGGCCAAGGCGTTGACCGCAGCGGCAGCCATCGCACTGCCGCCCAGGCGGCCCTGCATGATCACAAAGGGCACGCCACGGCTATCGGCTGCAAGCATGGCCTTGGATTCGGCAGCGCCGACAAACCCCACCGGGAAACCCAGGATCAATGCCGGTTTCGGGGCGCCGGCGTCGAGCATTTCCAGCAAGTAGAACAAGGCCGTCGGCGCGTTGCCGATCACCACCACGCTACCTTCCAGGTGCGGGCGCCACAGCTCCAGGGCGGCGGCGGAACGGGTGTTGCCCAACTCCCGCGCCAATTGCGGCACGCTGTCGTCGCGCAGGGTGCAGATCACGGGGTTATTGGCCGGCAGGCGTGCTCGGGTCACGCCTTCGGAGACCATTCGCGCATCACACAGAATCGGCGCGCCAGCGGCCAACGCAGCGCGCCCGGCCTGGCCCGCGCCTTCGGAAAACTGCAGGCCGTCGATTGCCTCGACCATGCCGCACGCATGAATCACGCGCACCGCGAGTTTTTCCAGGTCGGCCGGGATGCGGTCCAACTTGGCTTCCGCGCGAATAATGGCAAAGGAGTTGCGATAGATCTCCTGACCGTCGCGGATGTAATCAATCATCGGTGTTGCTCCGTGGGCGGGCGCGTAGCAAGGCGCCCGTCGCTTCAATGGAAAGGTTGTGCGCGTGCAGCCGGCCGAAACCGGGTTGGGCTGGATCACGAAAATAGAGGTCGTAGTGGCCCGGGCTTACCGCCAGCAGCGTGACCGGCGCGGTGTGCGCGGCGGCGCAGGAACGCGGGCAGCCGGACAGGTGCACGTCATGGCCGGGGTGCAACGCGGCGAGTTGCACCGCGTCAGCCTTGGTGTCGGCCAGGGCTTTGCCGCAGCCGCTGGAGCCGGTGCAGGCGATCATGCGCGCCAGGGGCTGCTCGATAGAACAGAGAAAGCCCAACTGCGCCAGGCGTTGGGTCACTGCGTGCGGCTTTTCGACGTAGGGCAGCAGCACGCCTTGCCAAGGCGTGAAACGCAAGGTGCCGTCGCCGTACTCGTCGGCCAGTTGCGCAGCGCCTTTGAGCATCGTCGAATCCAGGCGGCCCAACGGGGCGATAGCGGCGACGTAGAACTGGTTCTTTTGCTCCTGTGGATAGGTTCCGAGGTGCAGCAACGCACCGCTGGGCGGACGTTTGAAGCCGTCGGTGGGCAGCAGCGGCAGGTTGAGACGGCCCAACACACTCTCCACGGGCAGATGGCGCATGCGGGTTTGCGCAGGGCTCGCCAGATCGAGGAACGCTTCCAGGACCGCCACCGCCAGGGCATGGCCCTGCTCCAGCGGTACGGCGCCCAACGGTGCATTCAGCCCAGGGCAACCGGCCAGGCCGAACGCGAGCAGCGTCTGGCCGTCGCGTACAAACGCCGACAGCCACAGATCGTGATGATGTTCGAGCATCGCCAGGGCTTCGCCACCATCCAGCTGCACCGCGAACTTGGCCGACAGCTCATGGAAGCGCGGATGGCTTTGCAAGGTGGCGAGAATCTGGTCGGCCAACGGGCGAGTGTCGAACAGCATTTGCGGGTCGATACCGGCGCTGGGGCTGAGCATCAGGTTGCGCACGTCGTCGCCGCCGGCGTTGCGGGGGCCAAGACCTGCGGCCAGCAGCGTCGCAATCAGCGCTTCCTGGTCGGCACCGATTCCGCGAATCTGCAGGTTGGCGCGGTTGGTCGCCTCGATCACCCCACCGGCATAGGCCTGGGCCGCGTCTGCCACGGCGCCGGCTTGGGCGGCGGTGATTGAACCGCCCGCCAGTTTGACCCGGCAAATGCCGCCATCCAGCGCCTGGACGATACGCAGCAACCCCGGACAAGCCGAGGGGCGCAAGGTATTCACAGCGGGCGTTGGGTTCACGGGGCTACCGGTTGACGGGTCAAGGCGCGGTATTATGCCTGCTTTGTCCGGCGGCATGAAAAGCCTGCCCGTCGGATGTCGTTCAAGGAATTCATATGTCGCCCTGGCTGACGGTTGTAGGCATCGGTGAAGACGGTTTCAAGGGGCTGGGCAGGAATGCCCGGCATGCCCTGTTGCGCGCCACGCGGATCATAGGCGGCCAGCGCCAGCTGGACCTGTTGCCGGTATGCATTCGGGGTGAGCGCCAAGCGTGGCCAAGCCCGTTTTCCCTGGAGCCGGTGCTGGCTCGGCGTGGCGAACCGGTGTGCGTGCTGGCCAGCGGTGATCCGATGTTCTATGGCGTGGGCGCCAGCCTGGCGCGGCAGGTGCCGGCGGCAGAGTTGCTGATAGTGCCGGCGCCGTCGTCGGTGTCGCTGGCGGCGGCGCGATTGGGCTGGCCATTGCAGGAAGTGGTGACGTTATCCGTGGTGGCCCGGCCCTTGGCGGCGCTGAATATGCACTTGGCCAGCGGCGCGCGGTTGCTGGTGTTGAGCAACGACGGTCGCAGCCCTGCTGCGATCGCCTCGTTGCTGGCTGAATCCGGGTTCGGGCCCAGCCGGTTGAGCGTGTTTGAACACCTGGGCGGCGCGGACGAGCGGCGTATCGACGGTTTGGCGGCTGATTGGCAACAGGCTTCAGTCGCCGATTTGAACCTGGTCGCCATCGACTGCGTAGCCTCCTGCGCAACACCCCGCCTGTCACGCCTGGCGGGCCTGCCCGATTCCGCCTTCAAGCACGACGGTCAATTGACCAAGCGCGACGTGCGCGCCATGACCCTCGCCCGCCTCGCGCCGATGCCCGGTGAACTGCTGTGGGATGTGGGCGCGGGCAGCGGCTCCATTGGTATCGAATGGATGCGTGCGCACCCCAGTTGCCGTGCGCTGGCGATTGAAGCGGATGAAGGTCGCCAGGGCCTGATCGAACACAACCGCGATGCGCTGGGCGTGCCTGGGCTGCAACTGGTTCGCGGCAAGGCGCCCGAGGCGTTACGCGGCCTGGAGGCACCGGACGCGATCTTCATCGGCGGCGGCGTCACTCGCGACGGCGTGCTCGAGACCTGCTGGCAACACCTGCGCCCCGGCGGGCGACTGGTGGCCAACGCAGTGACCCTGCAAAGCGAAATGACCTTGATGAACTGGCGCGCCCAGCATGGCGGCGAGCTGACCCGCGTCCATGTGGCGCAGGCGCAGCCGCTGGGCGAGTTCGATACCTGGCGCCAGGCATTGCCGATTACCTTGCTGGACGTGGTCAAGCCGCTATGAAACGCATCTTGCTGCTGGGCGGCGTGACCGAGGCGCTGGCAATTGCGCGGACTCTGGGGCCAGAGCATATCTACAGTCTGGCCGGAGTGGGCCGCGTGCCGACGGACCTCACGTGCCAGGTGCGGGTTGGCGGCTACGGCGGGGCCGAGGGCTTGACGACGTTTGTTCGGGACGAGGGAATTGGTCTGATTCTCGACGCGACCCATCCCTACGCGGCACAGATCAGCCGCAATGCCGCCGAGGCTGCACAGTTGAGTGGCATCCCTTGCTGGGCGCTGCGGCGTCCGGCATGGCAGCCGCAGGCCGGGGATGATTGGCGTGAGGTCAGCGATTGGGCCGACTTGATCACCGCCCTGAAACCCTTCAAGCGCCCCCTATTCACATTGGGCCGCGAACCGTTGCAGCACCTCGATGAAATCCCGGTTGACCAGTTCTGGACACTGCGCGCGCTGGACGTGTATCCGGGGAATGAGCGGTGTGAAGTGATCGGCGCGCGTGGGCCGTTTTTGATCGAAGACGAACGCGCGTTGTTTGAACGGCGCGCGATTGATGTGTTGATCAGCAAGAACAGCGGTAGCGCAGCGACGGAGCCGAAGCTGGAAGTAGCGCGGGAGCGAGGTGTGCCGGTGCTGGTGTTGAAGCGGCCGGTGTTGGCTCTAGTAGAGCGCGAATTCTTGTCGCCTGAAGAAACACTCATCGCATTGGCAAATTTCATTCGATAAGTCAGGATTGCTCGCTTGCTTGATTAGTAACCTATTTGTTACCTTCAGGACGGCTGATGATTGAGATTGAAGAATACCGACGCGATAACCAGTCGAGCCCGTTCGATGAATGGTTTTCATCTTTGAGTGTATCGGCGGCAAGCAGGGTTTCCACGGCGTTGGTTCGACTTGAAATGGGTAACACCAGCAACATCAAGTGGTTCGATGGGATCGGCGAATACCGCATCGACTGGGGGCCTGGCCTAAGAATCTATCTCATACAAGAAGGTCAACGACTAATCATCCTGTTCGGTGGTGGAGACAAGTCCACTCAGAAGCGCGATATCAAAGCCGTAAAGTCGCTGGTTATTGAGCATCAGCGTTGCAAGAAACTGGAACAAAAGAGGTGACCCGCATGGCGCTAACCCGCAGCTACAAACACACCATCGCCGAACGTGCTCAGCGCGACCCTGAATTTGCCCAAGCGCTCCTTGACGAGGCAGCTACGCTGTTTCTCAATGGTGAACCGGAAATTTCACGCGTGATTCTGCGTGATCTAGTTAACGCAACGGTGGGTTTCGAGGGACTTGCGAAAGAAACCGCCAAACCGAGTAAAAGCCTGCACCGAATGCTGTCAGCCAGTGGCAACCCAAGCATGGATAACCTTGCGGCGATTTTTGCGGTGATTAGAAAAGCCTTGGGCGTTGATATGCAGGTCCACGGAGTTCCAACTGCATAATTTACAGCTCCACGTCACTAATCGTTCCTCCGGGTGAACGCAGGAACGATTTGACATAAGGCTTCTAACTCATCGTAGGCATTGTTTGTCCAACACCGTCGTGCACGCGATGCGCAAGCAACTGCGCCAACTCAATCAACTGCGCAACGCCCAGCAACTCCTCTCGTTTCGAGCCTTCCAGGTTAAACGCAATATCGCAACTCAGTGCATTGGCCGAGGCGAGTGTTTCGCTGAGGTTGACCAACAGGTCTTCGGTGCTGATTTCATCGGCCACGGTGAAGAGCCGGATGGGGGGATTTGGGGTGGGTTTAATCATTGTGAAGCTCCTTAGAAAAGTGGAGCTGCCACTGATTCGCCGCGACGCGAGGGGGTGGCAGCTGTACGCAGGTTCGCGGACCGGTCCTAAGGCAACCCGGCATACCCGAAGGTATCCCGCGCACAGCCACCATTGCGCCGCACAGTAGACGATAAAAAAGCATCAACTGAAAGCAGACGATAGTGCTTTTGCTCTTAGAAAATCCGGGCCGCGACGCCCGACCGCTGAGTTCACAGCGGTGTACGGAGACTAGAGATCGAGTGTCCTAGGGGCAACCTCAAAGACTTGTCGGATATTCCCGCGAAAGACGTTCAAATTCAGGCCCAGAGCCTGAGGCGCACCAAACACCGCAAGTCCCACATTCAAACTGCGCAGCTTAGAAAATCGGCGTCCAATCGATTCCCCGTCTATCCTCAAACCCGGCACTGCGACACCAAACCACACCGCCCCTTTTTACTTATCCCCCCCGATCAGGCTAAATACCCTGATCGTTAAACCCCTACGGATTGTCCGCCATGGCCCGTCAACGCTTTGCAATTGTGTGGATCGCCTGCCTTGCAGTGCTGTTCAACGCCTTTGCCATGCCGATGGCCGGGGCGATGCAACAGTCCCAGGACCCCGTGCAGCAATTGCTGTGGGGCAGTTTCTGCTCCTCCAATGGCGCCAGCCTGAAGACCATTGCCCTGGGCAAACTGGAGATTCCGGCGCCGCAGCAGGACGATCACTCCGCCATGCAGCACTGCTGGTGTTGCTCGGGCTCGGCGCCGTTGGTGGCGCTGCCGGGGCATGTGCCGCAGTTGTATGTCACCCGGTTCGACGCCGCGCAGAGCTTGCCGGCGCCTCGGCTGCAAACCCCAACCCCGCGCCAGCAATGGCCCAGCCTCAACCCTCGCGCCTCTCCAACGGCCTGATGTCTTCGCAAGTGAACTGCGTTTAGAACCGTTCTGGAGAACTGCCATGCTCAAATCTTCCCTGCTTCTGGCTGCGTTGCTGTTGCCGGTGTTCAGTGCTGCCAACGCCGAGGACTACAAGGCCGGCGACTTGCTGGTCAGCCAACCCTGGTCCCAGGAGTTGCCGCCCAATGCGCCGACCGTCGCGGCGTACTTTGTGATTCATAACACCGGTGAAACGCCGGACCGCCTGCTCAGCGTGCAAACGCCGGTGGCGGACAAGGCCGAGTTGCATGAGCATGTGATGCAGGGCGACTTGATGAAGATGCAGCAAGTACCCAGCGTGGCGGTGCCGGCCAAGGGCGAGCTGACCTTCGCACCGATGGCCTATCACGTGATGTTGCTGGGGCTCAAAGACCGCAGCCTGTTGACCGATGGCAAGCAGTTCCCACTGGTATTGACCTTCGAAAAAGCCGGCAAGGTGCAGGTACAGGTCTCGGTGCAGAAAGCACCGCCGATGGCCGGCCACGAGCATAAGCACGCCCAATAGGCTGACACGCAATGGGCGCTCCTCGCGCCAGGCTATCGGTACACCGCCGCGTGAAGCGCGGCAGTTGGATCAGCCTGTTCGCCATGTTGATGATCTTTATCGGTCCGCTGATCTCTCAAGCGATGCCGATGGATCATCACGCCGGTATGTCGATGAGCATGCCGATGGAGCATGGCCAAGCCCATCACAAAAAAGCACCTGACGAACACCACGCACTCTGGGCCAAGTGCGGCTATTGCGACCTGCTCTTCAGCTGCCCGGCGCTGCCCGGCAGCGTTTCGCCGGTGCTGCTCGATCCCCCGCCGCCCGCCAACGCCCTCACCCCCGCCACGCGCCTGGGCCATGCCCGGCAGAACATCTTCCCCGGCGCCCGCAGCCGCGCCCCACCCGTCCCTGCGTAAGCGCACCAAGCACCGTTACTTCACCCCGGCCGACTTTAGACAGACAGCCGCAGGCTGCTGGCCGTGTTGTTTACGAATGATTGATGGAATTTTTCATGTCCAGGTTTTCTGCTGACTCCCGTTTGGGACGCTCCCCCGTTTTCGCCGTTCTGTGCGGCGCACTGCTGGTTCCACAGGCCCATGCCGACGAGCACGAGTTGAGCCCTACCGTGATCACCGCGATCGCGCCGAGCTCGCCGCTGACGGTCATCACCAACCCGAAAGACCCGCGCCAACCGGTGCCCGCCAGCGACGGTGGCGACTACCTCAAGACCATCCCCGGCTTTGCCCTGGTGCGCAATGGCGGCACCAATGGCGACCCGGTGCTGCGCGGCATGTTCGGCTCGCGCCTGAACATCCTCACCAACGGCGGCATGATGCTCGGCGCCTGCCCCGGGCGGATGGATGCGCCCACCTCGTACATCTCGCCGGAGACCTACGACAAGCTGACCGTGATCAAAGGCCCGCAAACCGTGCTCTGGGGCCCAGGCGCATCGGCCGGCACGATCCTGTTCGACCGCGAACCCGAGCAGTTCGGTGAGCTGGGCACGCGGGTCAACGCCAGCGTGCTGGCCGGTTCGAATGGGCGTTTCGACAAGGTCATCGATGCAGCCGCCGGCGGGCCGCTGGGCTATGTGCGGGTGATCGGCAACCAGGCCCACGCCGATGATTACAAGGACGGCAACAACAAAACGGTCGCCTCGCGCTACGACAAGTGGAACGGCGACGTGGCCGTCGGTTTCACGCCCGACGCCGACACCCTGCTGGAACTCACTGCCGGGCGCGGTGATGGGGAAGCGCGTTACGCCGGGCGCGGCATGGACGGCTCGCAGTTCCTGCGCGAAAGCCTGGGCCTGCGTTTCGAGAAATCCAACATCGGCGAAGTGCTGGACAAGGTCGAAGCCCAGGTCTACTACAACTATGCCGACCACGTGATGGACAACTACAGCCTGCGCGTACCGTCGGGCACCGGAATGATGGCCGGGCCGATGGCCTCCAACGTCGACCGTCGCACCCTCGGCGCCCGCATCAAGGCCACCTGGCGCTGGGCCGATGTGCAATTGATCAGCGGCCTGGACGCGCAAACCAATGAACACCGCCAGCGCAGCAGCATGGGCATCGACACGTACAAGGATCTGCCGCGCAACAAGGACGCCAACTTCCACAACTACGGCGTGTTCGGCGAACTGACCTGGTACGCCGCCGACCGCGACCGCCTGATCACCGGGGCACGCCTGGACCGCGCCTCGGCCAAGGATTTCCGCCAGACCACCGGCTCGGGCATGATGTCCCGCCCCAACCCCACCGCCGACGACACGCGCGCCGATACCCTGCCCTCGGGCTTTGTGCGCTACGAGCACGATCTGGCTGACACACCCACCACCGTCTATGCTGGCTTGGGCCACGCCGAACGTTTCCCGGACTACTGGGAACTGTTTTCCCCCAACACCGGCGCGGCCGGCTCGGTCAACGCCTTCGATGGCGTCAAGCCTGAGAAAACTACCCAACTCGACTTCGGCGCGCAATACAAAACCGCCGATCTGGAAGCCTGGGCCTCGGGTTACATCGGCCGGGTGCAGGACTTCATTCTGTTCGACTACAGGCCGGGCATGATGGGCACCACCTCCCAGGCACGTAATATCGATGCACGCATCATGGGCGGTGAACTGGGCGCAGCCTACAAGCTGACGCGTAACTGGAAGGCCGACGCCACCCTCGCCTACGCCTGGGGCAAGAACAGCAGCGATGGCAAGGCACTGCCGCAAATGCCACCGCTCGATGCCCGTTTCGGCCTGACCTACAGCGAAGATGACTGGAGCGCCGGCGCCTTGTGGCGGGTGGTCGCGGCGCAGAATCGCATCGCCCCGAACCAGGGCAACGTGGTCGGCAAGGACTTCGACAAGAGCGGCGGCTTTGGTGTGTTCTCGCTGAACGCCGCATACCGCATCAATAAGAATTTCAAGGTCAGCACCGGCGTCGACAACCTGTTCGGCAAGGCTTATGCCGAGCACCTGAACCTGGCCGGTAATGCCGGGTTCGGCTACCCGGCCAACGACCCGCAAGCCCTCAAGGAGCCGGGGCGCACCCTCTGGACCAAAGTCGACATGAGCTTCTGACCGCCTCGCGGCCAGCCCCCTCCCACATTTGCAATGCATTCCAATGTGGGAGGGGGCTGGCCCCCGATTAGCGGCCTACCTGACACAAAAAAACCAAAGCCTTGCGGAGCCCCTGATGTCCACTCAAAAAGTTTCCTTCTACAACCTGGCCTGGCGCTGGCACTTCTACGCCGGCCTGTTCGTCGCCCCGTTCATGGTGTTGCTGGCCCTCACCGGCATCATCTACCTGTTCAAACCCCAGCTCGACCCGCTGATGTATGGCGACCTGCTGACCGTGCCCAGCGCCGAGCATGCCCTGAGTGCCGATGAGCAATTGCAACGAGCCCAGGCCGCGTTCCCCCAGGCCCGGATCAGCAAATACCTGCCACCGGCCGACGCCACCCGCAGCGCACAGTTCGTCATGCACAACGACGGCCGCGAAGTGACGGTATTCGTCGACCCGTATCGTGGCACCGTGCTCGGCCAACAGGACGCCAAATACAACCTGCAAGCCATCGCCCGTGCCCTGCACGGTGAGCTGATGATCGGCACCGTCGGCGATCGCCTGGTGGAACTCGCCGCCGGCTGGGGCGTAATGCTAGTGGTGTCGGGCCTGTACCTGTGGTGGCCGCGCGGCAAGTCGGCGGCCGGTGTGTTGTGGCCTCGGTTGAATGCACGCGGCCGGGTGTTCTGGCGCGATATGCATGCCGTGGTCGGTTTCTGGGGCGCCGCGTTTCTGCTGGTGATGTTGCTCAGCGGCATGACCTGGACCGGCTTCTGGGGCAAGCAGTATGCGCAGCTGTGGAACCGCTTCCCGGACGCAATGTGGAACAACGTACCGCAGTCCGACCAGCAGGCACACACCCTCAATACCGCCAGCCAACAGACCGTGCCGTGGGCCGTGGAAAACACCCCCATGCCGATGTCCGGCGACCATGCCGAACACATGAACCACGGCGCCATGCATACAGGCCCAGCCGCACCGGCGCTGCGCCTGCAACAAGTGGTCGACCTGGCCAGCGCACGCAAGGTCGAGCCCGGCTACAGCATCACCTTCCCCACCACGGCCACCGGCGTGTTCACGGTCGCGGTATTCGCCGACGACCCGCGCAACGACGCCACCCTGCATGTGGATCAATACACCGGCAAGGTCCTGGCCGATGTGCGCTGGGAACACTACAACAACGTCGCACGCGCCACCGAGACCGGCGTGATGCTGCACGAGGGCAAGATGTTCGGCGTGGTGAACCAGATCATCGTCTTGCTGATCTGCCTGATGATTCTGCTCAGCGCGGTCAGCGGCCTGGTGATCTGGTGGAAGCGCCGCCCAGCAGGCGGTTTAGGGGTTCCGCCGCTGCGCCATGACCTGCCCAGGTGGAAAACCGCAATGGTGATTATGTTCGGCCTGGCGCTCCTGTTCCCGCTGGTGGGGGTTTCACTGGTATTGATGTGGGCCCTGGACCGGCTGGTGCTGTCACGGTTTTTCTGGCAAAGCGCGAGCGGCTCATAGCTCGTCTTTGGTCGGTACCAGCACCACCTCGCCGACCGAGGAGGCCAGGTCCGCGCCGAGTTTTCCGCGCAGACGCCAGAACGCCGACGGGTGAATCACCCGCAACTCACCGAGGCGCGCCAGTTCCAGAACCACATGGGAGGGCGCTGGCGCATAAGCGGTGTAGCCGCCGGCCTGGGACCATTTGAGGCCGGCGTCCAACAGGTTGTACTCATCGTTGCTGAAACTCGGCAGGTAGCTCAACAGGGCACCATCGCGTGTGGTCAGGTACAGCGCGTTGATCGCCACCCCGGCACTCTTCAAGGTGTGGACGTAGAAACCCACTTCACGCCACGAGACGAAGGACCTGCGGTAATTGTCTTCACTCGCCCTTTCAGGCTGGTCGAGCCCGTCGTGAAACACCAGGTGCGCGGCGCAGAACCGGTAGCCATCAGGCAGCTGCGGCACCCTGCGGGCCGGGCCGATGCCCTTGAAAGCCTGGGGGAACAAGCGCTCGGCGACCAGGGAAGGGTAACCCTGGTCCTGCGTTGAGAGGACCGGTTGGTAGCCACTGCCCGCCGTGTTTTTCAGCTGCGCCCCCAGGTACTGTTTGCCGGCAAACTGCCCCGCCAGTTCATGGATATGCAGCGCCGCATCTTCAGTATGGATGTACACCGGCCCCAGGCTCAGGGTGTGTTCGTCGGGTGCCGGCACACCCTGCGAACGTCCCGGTTGCCACTGGCTGTCCACCACGCCAAGGCCCGGCCAGTTGTCACTGGAGCGCAGGATGCGCAAGTCGCCGGCCGCCGCCATGCGCCGGATGAAATCGCGCGGGCTCAGCACCCGTGCGTGCAAATCCGACAGGTCGCGGTACTGAACAAACCGATCGTTGACCACCACGAACTTAAGCAAGGCGCCGTCGGCACAGAAGATGTACAACGGCAGGCTGGCACGCTCTCGGGTGCCACGGACCTGATACAGCGCATCCTTGAGGTCGTAGGGCGAAAACAGCCCCTGAAAAATCTCGTCGCCACTGATGGTGACGCCACGGGGACGCAACTCGACAGGCTGCGAAACGCAAAAGTACAGCCCGGCCATGGCGTAGCCACGCGGGTAACCCGCGTCACTGAACACCCGTTGATGGGCGAACCGCGCACCACTGTCCTTGATTGGCAAGGTCGCGACGAAGTGACCGTCCTGGGACTTGAGCAGATAACCGATCTGCAGCTCGTCGCACGTCGTCAGCGCCTGGGACAACGACCGCGCAGCATCGTCCAATTGAGTACAGAGCGGGCCAAACGCCGGGTCATGCCGCGCTCGTACATAACCGCGCTCGGCGCTCTGCGGCGTGGCGTAAGGCACCCAACCCGACACCGGCCCTGGCGCGCCCCACAGCGCGCTACCCAGCACCACGTCCAGGGAGAACGAGGCGGCGACCCGATTGACGTACTCCACAGGCGTCAACTCGCCGGAACGCAACGCGCATTCAGTCTCGCCATAGAGCCAGTCGCGACGGTTGTGCGGGCGCTTGACCAGGTTGGCCTGAGTGATCAGCGGGTATTTGACCCGGGCCGTCGCCAGCAGGCGGATCAGCGAGCCGTCCTGGCCCAGCGAATAGTGCGTGATGCCCTTGTGGCCCTCGCTCATCGCGTGGGCCAGCAGCCGGGTGGAAAACATGTTGCTGTACACCGTGGCCTGCTCGCTCGTCAGCAGGAACGGCATCCGCATCACCGGACGCGAAGAGTAATAGGCCACCAGCTTGCAGCGCTCAGGGTAAAGCCCACGGGCCACCAGCTCATCGGGAAACAGCCAGCTCTGCTCCAACGCCTCATCGGCAAGCCACAGGGGTTCGCTGGCGATGAACCAGCCGTCATCGCGACGCAGAATCGCCCCGCCATAGCTTCTTGTGCCGCCCCCTCGTGACATTCTGCTGCACACGTAGCGGGCGGCATCGTCCATCGACAGGAACGCCGCGCTCATGTGCCGACGCGGCAGATGCGCATAAGCCTCCCAGGTGGCCGAGACGATACCCGGGCGGTCCCAGCAGGGGCTGGCGGCAACCACCCGCAACTCACCGGCGGCAGCCACCTTGCGCACGAACCCAAGCCCGTCCAGGGTACCGAAACTCAACTTGGCCTTGATCTGCTCGACGCTGTCACCGCTGCTCTCGGCCTCGAACAGACCACGGGGCGAGGACGAGCGGTAACTCAACAAGGCACCTTCCGGCGGCGCGATATAAATCGTCGCACCACGGCTCGATGAAGGAATCGCGGTGCGCCCCTCGATGATGGCCGTGCTCAAATCATCGGGCAGGATAAACAGCCGCTCCAGCCATGCCGTCGAACCGCTACCAGGCGTTTGCCGGGTGTAGTACAAACCCTGGCAGGCAAAGCCTTCAGGCACCGGGTTGGCGGACACGCCCGGCAGCGACAGCAGCGGGGTTTTCTGCGTGACCGGCACCCACTCGCTGGCGACATATTCCTCACGGCTCTGGTGTTTGAAGATGAACGCAAAGAACACGTTGGCATAGCGCGGGTAGGCGCGCTCCGGTTGCCGATGCTGCAGGTCCAGGGCCGCAGCGTCGGCGCTGGCGAACACGGCGCCATAACTCAACGCGTCGGGCCGTTGAAACTCCAGCACCCGCACGAACGGCGCCCAATCCGTCTCGACCTTTTCCGCCGGCCCCCACAGCTTGCTGGCGGTCATCACGCGCAGAGTGCCAGGCTCGGCCAGGATGCGCACAATATCGGCAGGCTTGATCGCGCCGCTGTCCAGACGTTGGGCGATCGGGCTCATGCCGCCGGAAGCCGGTGTCTGCCACTGCTGGCGCCAGGCCGCCGTCGCCTCGCCCGGCTGGAACGCGATCAGGCTGTCCTGCGTTCCCGAGAGGTAGCCCGGACAATGGGATTGCAGGATGGCCTGTATATCCAGGTCGCTGAACATCTGCGCATGCAGCTCGGCTTCCTGGTGGCTCCACTTGAGTCGTGTGCCCTGGGCGCGGTCAGTTTTCCACAATGCCTCGCGCGACCCATATCGCGCATGCAGGCGATGGCCGGCGTGCAGAACGATCAGGCCACCTTGGCGGTCCTTCGGGTAGCCGCCATCCAGCGTGAACGGGCTGCCCTGAGCCCGTACCGGGTCAGTGGCCACGAAACGCCCGTCGCTGCGCTGCAGGATCAACCCGCCATAGGTCGGACCGCGTTGCTCGTCAATGTGCAGGTGCACATGCCGGGCGGCGTCGTCGGCCGATAGAAAAGCCTGCTTGAGCGGCATCAGTACGCGGTTCGAATAGGGGCGCCAGTGTGCGTCGACCACTCCGGGGCGATCCCACAGGGCACTGGTTTTTTCCACCGTCAGCTCGCCGGCCCTGGCCACGCGCAGCACATAGTCGCGCGTCAGCAAAGCGCCGCCGGCCAACTGCGCCTGCAAGCCCTGATCACGAACCGCACCATCGGCCTCAGTCGCAAACAGCAGTGACTCGTCCGCCGAGCCGGAGAAGCGATAACGCAACAGCGCCTCATCACGCAAGCGAATAAACAGCGAGGCGCCCAGGGTCGAAGGCTGTGCCAGCGCATAGCCACGAAACTGGGCAATGCACTGCGCCAGCTCCAGCGGGCTGATGAAGTTCTTGTACAACCAGGCTTCCAGCTCGGGATAGTTGCCAGGCAAGGGTCGCGAATGCAGGTACACACCGTGCAGGTGAAAGCCTTCCGGCAGGGGCGGCAGCTGCTTGAGCTGAGCGGGCGGTTGCGGTTCGGCGGCGGTATACAGGCCTTTGACGCTGTGCTGTAACACCAGCACCTGCTGTCGTACGGTGGGTTGGCGCTGGATACGCGTCCAGGCGTGTGCCAGCGCCTGCTCCTGGCGGGTGAAGACCGGGCCACACGGCATGGGCAGCGGCGCCGCGCTGAAGGGCTGATAGGGTTGCCAATCGGCAGGCACGTCCCCTACCGATCCCCCCCAGTTGGGGCTGGAAAGCAGAAATCGCAGGGTGCCGACCGCGGCGAGTTTTTTGAACACCCCTTCGAGGCTGCCGTCATGGGCATGCGGCGAGTCCCACGGGCCGCTCTCGGACAACCACCGCGCATACTGCGCCTCCTCCTCCGAGTGGCTGACCTGATAGCGCAGCAACGTGCCGTCCGGGCCGGACAGATATGCATAGGGCAGCGTCAGCCGGTCTTGCTGGGTAAGGATCACATCCGGAATGGAATAGAAGCTCATGAAGGCCTTGACCTGCTGCACCGTAAAGCGCGGGTTCTTCTTCTGGGTGTCGGCCTGGGTGTCGGGGTGCGAATGCAACGTCGCAACCAGCGTATAGCCGTCCGGCTGGCGGTATTCGCCATCGGCACTGATGCGGTCGAGCAACAGCGTGAAGTCGAACGTCGTCGGCCGATCCGCCCGGGGCTCGGTGCCGACATACAACTGGTCCGCTTGACGCTGCAGGATTACGCAACCGTACTCCTTGTCGTGCTGGTTGCCGATACGCTCATGAAGATAGCGCGCCACGTCGTCAGCGCTGATGAACGCCGGGGTCAAGGCACCCAGCTTGGCGTGCCCCTGGGGCAACGCGGCGCGTTTATCGCGTGAAAAAGAATCGTCCATGGGGGCTCCTTGGGTGTGTGTTCGAATGTCCCGACATCCTGAACACCCCAACCTGACCAAGGCGTTAGATAGTTAATCGTCCCGCACCATCACTGTGCAACGCGTGAACCCGCCTTGAAAGCGAGCGCCGATATAGTGCACGCCCTGCGCAGCGAACCCGCGCCCGAGACGTTGATTGTGCAGGCGGACAAAGCGGGCATGCCCCTTGCAAAAGCCCTGTCATCTGTCCAACAAAAACTCGGGTTCACGGAGAACGCACCATGAAGCGTCGCAGCTTGATCAAGGCTTTCACTCTTTCGGCATCCATTGCCGCCATGGGCCTGACCTGGACCGTACAGGCCGCCGAGACCATCAAGGTCGGCATCCTGCACTCTCTGTCCGGCACCATGGCCATCTCCGAGACGTCGCTCAAAGACATGGCGCTGATGACCATCGATGAGATCAACGCCAAGGGCGGTGTGAACGGCAAGATGCTCGAACCGGTGGTCGTCGATCCGGCGTCGAACTGGCCGCTGTTCGCCGAGAAAGGCCGACAGTTGCTGACCCAGGACAAGGTCGCCGTGGTGTTCGGCTGCTGGACTTCGGTGTCGCGTAAATCCGTGTTGCCGGTGTTCGAAGAACTCAACGGCCTGCTGTTCTACCCGGTGCAATATGAAGGCGAAGAGATGTCGCCCAACGTGTTCTATACCGGTGCGGCGCCGAACCAGCAGGCGATCCCGGCCGTGGAATACCTGATGAGCGAAGAAGGCGGCAGCGCCAAGCGCTTCTTCCTGCTGGGCACCGACTACGTCTACCCGCGCACCACCAACAAGATCCTGCGCTCGTTCCTGCATTCCAAAGGTGTCGCCGACAAAGACATCGAAGAGGTCTACACACCGTTTGGCCATGCCGACTACCAGACCATCGTAGCCAACATCAAGAAGTTCTCCGCCGGCGGCAAGACTGCGGTGATCTCCACGGTCAACGGCGACTCCAACGTGCCGTTCTACAAGGAACTGGCCAACCAGGGCCTGAAAGCCACCGAGGTGCCTGTGGTCGCGTTCTCCGTCGGTGAAGAAGAACTGCGCGGTATCGACACCAAACCGCTGGTGGGCAACCTCGCTGCCTGGAACTACTTCCAGTCGGTGGAAAACCCGGTGAACAAGAAATTCGTCGCCGACTGGAAAGCCTATGCCAAGGCCCACAACCTGCCGGGCGCGGATAAAGCAGTGACCAACGACCCGATGGAAGCCACCTACGTGGGCATCCATATGTGGGCGCAGGCCGCGGAGAAAGCCAAGTCCACTGACGTCGATAAAGTGCGCGAAGCCCTGGCCGGCCAGACCTTCGCCGCGCCGTCGGGCTTCACCCTGACCATGGACAAGACCAACCACCACCTGCACAAGCCGGTGATGATCGGCGAAATCCAGGCCGATGGGCAGTTCTCCGTAGTGTGGCAAACCAATGAGCCAATCCGTGCTCAACCGTGGAGCCCGTACATCCCGGGGAATGACAAGAAGCCGGATTACGCCGTCAAGAGCAACTAAGCCCGCGGTACTGATCGCTCCCACGCTCTGCGTGGGAATGCATCGCGTGACGCTCTGCGTCACAACGCGGACGCAGAGCGTCCAAGGCGGCATTCCCACGCAGAGCGTGGGAACGATCTATAGGAAACTTGTTTATGCCCACTGCCCTTTACCGCTTCATCCTGACGGCCCTGCTGTTGCTGCCCTTTGCCGCACACGCCAACGACGCCGAAGACTTCCTTGCCGCCAACCCGGCCCAACAAGCCAAGCTGCTCCAGGACTGGGCTGCCCAGCCCGACCCTGCGCGCATCGAGTTGGTGGACGCCCTGCAACAAGGCCAGCTCACGGTCAACGGCGAAACCAAAACCGTGCGCCTGAACAACCGCCTGCGGGGTCTGATCGATAACGTACAGGCCAGCCAGCAATTGCTCGCCGCCGATCCCAAGCTGCGCTTGGCCGCTGCACAGACCTTGCAAAAAAGCGCACAGCCCACGCAACTGAAATTTCTCGACCAGCAACTCGCCGCCGAAACCGACGAAGGCGTGCACGCCGCCCTCAGCTTGGCGTTGGCCAACCTGCAATTGGTGGACACCGACCCCGTTGTTCGCCTCGCCGCCGTACGCCTATTGGGTGGCACCGGCGACCCGCTGGCGCGCACCCGCCTTGAAGCCCTGCTCGCCCCCGGCGTGGAAACCGATGCGGCCGTGCACACAGCCGCCGAAACCAGCCTGGCCCAGGTCAAGCGTAAATTGATGTTGGGTGAACTGCTCGGCCAGGCGTTCAGCGGCCTGTCGCTGGGCTCGATCCTGTTGCTTGCGGCGCTCGGCCTGGCGATTACCTTTGGCCTGCTCGGCGTGATCAACATGGCCCACGGCGAGATGCTGATGCTCGGCGCCTACTCGACCTACGTGGTGCAATTGATGATGCAGCGCTATGTGCCGCAAGCCATCGAGTTCTACCCGCTGGTTGCGCTGCCGGTGGCGTTTTTCGTCACCGCCGCCATCGGCATGGCCCTGGAACGCACAGTGATTCGTCACCTCTATGGCCGCCCGCTGGAAACCCTGCTCGCCACCTGGGGCATCAGCCTGATGCTGATCCAGCTGGTACGTCTGGTATTCGGCGCCCAGAACGTCGAGGTGTCCAACCCCGCGTGGCTGTCCGGGGGTATTCAAGTGCTGCCCAACCTGGTGCTGCCCTATAACCGCATCGTGATCATCGCCTTCGCCCTGTGCGTGGTGATGCTGACCTGGTTGCTGCTGAACAAGACGCGCCTGGGCCTGAACGTGCGCGCCGTCACCCAGAACCGCAACATGGCCGCCTGCTGTGGCGTGCCCACCGGGCGTGTGGACATGCTTGCCTTTGGCCTGGGCTCCGGCATCGCAGGCTTGGGCGGCGTGGCGCTGAGCCAGATCGGCAACGTCGGCCCGGATCTGGGCCAGAGCTACATCATCGATTCGTTCCTGGTGGTGGTGCTCGGCGGTGTCGGCCAGTTGGCCGGCAGCGTGACGGCGGCCTTCGGGCTGGGCATCGCCAACAAGATCCTGGAACCGCAGATCGGTGCGGTGCTGGGCAAGATCCTGATCCTCGCGCTGATCATTCTGTTTATCCAGAAACGCCCGCAGGGACTCTTCGCACTGAAAGGACGGGTGATCGACTGATGAACCAACCATTGATGCTGACGGCCACGCAGAAGGCCGGCCCCAAGCTGACGATTGCGCTGGGCGCGCTGGTCCTCGTGGTGTTGCTCGCCCTGCCGCTGCTGTCATTGTTGCCGCCGGACAACGCATTGCATGTCTCGGCCTACACCCTGACCCTGGTGGGCAAGATCCTTTGCTACGCCATCGTCGCCCTCGCGCTGGACCTGGTGTGGGGTTATGCGGGCATGTTGTCCCTCGGGCACGGCCTGTTCTTTGCGCTGGGCGGTTACGCCATGGGCATGTACCTGATGCGCCAGGCGGCCGGGGATGAATTGCCGGCGTTCATGACCTTTTTGTCGTGGACCGAATTGCCCTGGTACTGGTTCGGCACCCAACACTTTCTCTGGGCGTTGTGCCTGGTGGTCCTGGCGCCCGGCCTGCTGGCGCTGGTGTTCGGGTTCTTCGCCTTTCGTTCGCGGATCAAGGGCGTGTACTTCTCGATCATGACCCAGGCCCTGACCTTTGCCGGGATGCTGTTGTTCTTTCGCAACGAGACCGGCTTTGGCGGCAACAACGGCTTCACCAATTTTCGCAGCATCCTCGGGTTCGGCATTACCGAGCCTGGCACGCGAGCGGTGTTGTTCGTCGCGACGGTGCTGCTGCTGGTCGCGAGTCTGTTGATCGGCTGGCGGCTGGCCAAGAGCAAGTTCGGCCGGGTGCTCACGGCCCTGCGTGACGCGGAAAACCGCCTGATGTTCTGCGGCTACGACCCGCGTGGCTTCAAGCTGTTCGTGTGGGTATTGAGCGCGGTGTTGTGTGGGTTGGCCGGGGCCTTGTATGTGCCGCAAGTGGGCATTATCAACCCCAGCGAAATGTCGCCGACCAACTCCATCGAAGCGGCCGTGTGGGTGGCCTTGGGCGGGCGCGGCACGTTGATCGGCCCGCTGCTCGGCGCCGGTGTGGTCAACGGCATGAAAAGCTGGTTCACCGTGGCGTTCCCGGAATACTGGCTGTTCTTCCTCGGGGCGCTGTTCATCATCGTCACCCTGTACCTGCCCAAGGGCGTTATCGGGCTGCTGAAGAAATGAGGAACGTCATGCTTGAACCTATTTTTGATGCCGGCATCGCCCGCGACGCCATCGGCCTGGGCCAGGCCGCCGGCAAGGGCCTGAATACCCGCCACGGCACCATTTTGACCCTTGAGAGCATCAGTGTGAGCTTCGATGGCTTCAAGGCGCTCAACGACTTGAACCTGTACATCGGCGTCGGTGAACTGCGCTGCATCATCGGCCCCAACGGGGCAGGCAAGACGACGCTGATGGATGTGATCACCGGCAAGACCCGCCCCAGCCAGGGCCACGCCTGGTTCGGCGAAACCCTGGACTTGACCGGTATGAGCGAAGTCCAGATCGCCCAGGCCGGGATTGGCCGCAAGTTCCAGAAACCCACGGTGTTCGAAGCCCTCAGTGTGTTCGAAAACCTGGAGCTGGCGCAGAAGACCGACAAGTCGGTATGGGCCAGCTTGCGCGCGCGCCTGAACGGCGAACAGAAAGACCGCATTGCCGAGGTACTCGACACCATCCGCCTCAGCGCCTCGGCGCAGCGCCCGGCCGGCCTCTTGTCCCATGGCCAGAAGCAGTTCCTGGAAATCGGCATGCTGCTGATGCAAGACCCTCAGTTGTTACTGCTGGACGAACCGGTAGCGGGCATGACCGACGCCGAAACCGAATTTACCGCCGAACTGTTCAAGCGCCTGGCGGGCAAGCATTCGTTGATGGTGGTGGAGCACGACATGGGCTTTGTCGGCTCGATTGCCGACCACGTCACCGTATTGCACCAGGGCAGCGTGCTGGCCGAAGGGTCGCTTGCGCAGGTACAGGAAAACGAGCGGGTGATCGAAGTCTATCTCGGTCGCTAAACCTGCGACGGACCGCTGATCGTTCCCACGCTCCGCGTGGGAACGCATCCAGTGACGCTCCGCGTCACGACTTTAAGAGCGGACGCGGAGCGTCCTAAGCGGCATTCCCACGCAGAGCGTGGGAACGATCGATTGAGGAGAGTTTGAACATGCTGCAAGTCGACAAGCTGCACCAATACTACGGCGGTAGCCACATTCTGCGCGGGCTGTCCTTTGACGTGAAAGTTGGCGAAGTCACCTGCCTGCTCGGCCGTAACGGCGTGGGCAAGACCACCCTGCTCAAGTGCCTGATGGGCCTGTTGCCGGCCAAGGAAGGCGCAGTCAATTGGGAGGGCAAGGCCATCACTGGATTCAAGCCGCACCAGCGCGTACAGGCCGGTATCGCCTATGTGCCCCAGGGCCGTGAAATTTTCGGGCGGCTGACGGTGGAAGAAAACCTGTTGATGGGGCTTTCGCGTTTTCCGGGTTCAGAAGCCAAGGAAGTACCCGCTTTCATCTACGAATTGTTCCCGGTGCTACTGCAAATGAAGCATCGGCGTGGCGGCGACCTGTCCGGCGGCCAGCAGCAACAGCTCGCTATCGGCCGGGCGTTGGCCAGTCGACCGAGGTTGCTGATCCTGGATGAACCCACCGAAGGCATCCAGCCGTCGGTGATCAAGGAGATCGGCGCGGTGATCAAGAAACTCGCTGAGCGCGGGGATATGGCCATCCTGCTGGTAGAGCAGTTCTACGACTTTGCCGCCGATCTGGCCGACCAGTACCTGGTAATGTCTCGCGGTGAAATCCTGCAGCAAGGCCGTGGTGAAAATATGGAACGCGAGGGTGTACGCGGCTTGGTAACCATCTAATCTGTAGCCTTCTAACGATAAGCACTCTGCCATGAACCTGCCCGTTTCCCCTGCCCTGTTCACCCCCAGCTGGCATGCCGCGCTGGAACTCGGCTACGCGCGTTTCGGCGACACGACGCGCCCGGTGATGCGTCGCCACCTCGGCCCGCTACGGGTGCAGAAGCACTTGTACGCTGAAGGCCCCGAGGTGTGCCAACACATCATCGTGCACCCGCCCGGCGGAATCGCCGGCGGCGACCGCCTGGCGATCAGCGCACGGGTGGGCGAAGGCGCCTGGGCCCAGTTGACCAGCCCCGGCGCGGCCAAGTGGTACCGCGCCCAGAGCCCGGCCTTCCAGCACCTGGACTTGACCGTCGAAGCCGGCGCCACCCTGGAGTGGCTGCCCCAGGAAACCATCGTGTTCAGCGCCGCTCAAGCCGAGCTCAGCACCCGTATTGAGCTGCACGGCGACGCACGGCTGTTCTACTGGGATGTGGTCGCCCTGGGCCGCCCGGCCAGCGACGAACGCTTCGACCTCGGCCACTTTCAATCACACCTGGACATCCGCCGCGACGGCCGGTTGCTCTGGCATGAGCGCCAGCGCATTGTGGGTGCCGACGGTTTGCTCGACTCGCCCATCGGCCTGGACGGGCAGCCGGTCTTTGCGACGTTGCTGCTGACGGCCGACATCGAGCCTGAACTGCTGGACACCTGCCGCGCCCTACCCCACGCCGTGCGCGGCGACCTGACCCAACTGCCCGGCCTGCTGGTCGCCCGCTGCCTGGCCGGCGAAGCGCTGCTGGCACGCGCCTGGCTGATCGATTTATGGCGGCTGCTGCGCCCGGCGACGCTGGGCCGGGAAGCCGTTTCACCCCGAATCTGGAGCACCTGAACCATGGACCTGACCCCACGGGAAAAAGACAAGCTGTTGATCTTCACAGCAGGCTTGGTCGCCGAGCGGCGCCTGGCGCGCGGCGTGAAGCTCAACTACCCGGAAACCATCGCCTACATTTCCGCCGCCTTGATGGAGGGTGCCCGCGATGGCCGCACCGTGGCCGACCTGATGCACTACGGCACCACCTTGCTCAGCCGTGAACAAGTGATGGAGGGCATCCCGGAAATGATCCCGGACATCCAGGTGGAAGCCACCTTCCCCGACGGCACCAAGCTGGTCACCGTCCACCAACCCATCGCCTGAGGCCCCCCATGATTCGTGATGCAACCGAACAGGATCTGCCGGCGATCCGCGATATCTATAACGACGCGGTGCGCAACACCACGGCGATCTGGAACGAACAACCGGTGGACCTGGCCAACCGCCTGGCCTGGTTCAGTGCGCGTCAGGCACAGGGTTATCCGGTGCTGGTGTCCACCGAAAACAATGAAGTCACCGGCTACGCCTCGTTCGGTGACTGGCGACCGTTCGAAGGCTTTCGCTACAGCGTCGAGCACTCGGTGTATGTGCGCAGCGACCAACGCGGTAAAGGGGTCGGTCCACGCTTGATGGAGGCCCTGATCGAACGCGCGCGGGCTTGCGGCAAACACGTCATGGTCGCCGCCATCGAAAGCGGCAACCAGGCCTCGATCCGCCTGCATGAGCGCCAAGGTTTTATAACGACCGGGCAGATGCCCCGAGTAGGTATCAAGTTTGGCCGCTGGCTGGACTTGACCTTCATGCAACTGGCCCTGAACCCGGGTGCCGAGCCACCCCAGGAGTGACCCCGATGAGCGCCACGCACCTGCGTCGAGTGAATGCTGAAAGTTTTGCCCATTACCGTCTGGGCCTGGTCGAGCTGTTGCTGGACGCGGTCAAGCATGGCGCCAGCGTCGGGTTCATGGCCGACTTTGATGAGGCCCAGGCCCGCGCCTATCTGAGCGGCGTGCAGGCCAGCATCGAGGATGGCAGCCTGTTGCTGTGGGTGGTAGTCCGTGAGGAGCAGGTGATCGCCAGCGTGCAATTGGCGCTGTGCCAGAAGGCCAACGGCCTGAACCGCGCCGAGGTGCAGAAGCTGTTGGTGCACAGCAGCGCGCGGCGTCATGGCCTGGGCCAACAATTGATGCATACCCTGGAACTCGCCGCCCGCCAGCACAAGCGTGGCCTGCTGTACCTGGACACCGAGGCCGGTTCGGCCGCCGAAGCCTTCTACCAGGCGCTGCGCTACACCAAGCTCGGCGAGCTGCCCGACTACTGCCAAAGCCCGGACGGGCGCTACACCCCGACCGCCATCTACTTCAAGACACTGGGGCAACCTGCATGATTCCTGGCGAATATCAGATCCAGCCTGGCGACATCGAACTCAACGTGGGCCGGCGTACCGTCAGCCTGAGCGTGGCCAACAGCGGCGACCGGCCGATCCAGGTCGGCTCGCATTACCATTTTTTCGAGACCAACGACGCACTGACCTTCGACCGCGCCGCCAGCCGTGGCATGCGCTTGAATATTCCGGCGGGCACGGCGGTGCGGTTTGAGCCGGGGCAAAGTCGTGAAATCGAGTTGGTGGATTTGAGCGGTGGACGGCGGGTATTTGGCTTCGCCGGGAAAATCATGGGTGATCTTTAGGGCTTCACTGATCGTTCCCACGCTCCGCGTGGGAATACATCCGGTGACGCTCTGCGTCACGACTTTAAGAGCGGACGCAGAGCGTCCAGGGCTGCATTTCCACGCAGAGCGTGGGAACGATCGAGGAACAACGTGCGATGAAAATTTCCAGACAAGCCTATGCCGACATGTACGGCCCCACCGTCGGTGACAAGGTCCGCCTGGCCGACACGGAGCTGTTCGTCGAAGTGGAGAAAGACTTCACGGTCTATGGCGAAGAAGTAAAATTCGGCGGCGGCAAGGTGATCCGCGACGGCCAGGGCCAAAGCCAGTTGCTCGCCCATGAAGTCGTCGACACGGTCATCACCAACGCGCTGATCATTGACCACTGGGGCATAGTAAAAGCCGACGTCGGTTTGAAGAACGGCCGCATCGCCGCCATAGGCAAGGCCGGTAACCCGGACATCCAACCCGGCGTGACCCTCGCCATCGGCGCCAGCACCGAAGTGATCGCCGGCGAAGGCATGATCCTCACCGCCGGCGGTATCGACAGTCACGTGCACTTCATCTGCCCGCAGCAGATCGAAGAGGCACTGACCAGCGGCGTGACTACCATGATCGGCGGCGGCACCGGGCCTGCCACCGGCACCAACGCCACCACCTGCACCTCCGGGCCCTGGCACCTGGCGCGCATGCTCCAGGCCAGCGATTCGTTCCCAATGAACATCGGTTTTACCGGCAAGGGCAACGCCAGCTTGCCCGAGCCGCTGATCGAGCAGGTCAAGGCCGGCGCCATCGGCTTGAAGTTGCATGAAGACTGGGGCACCACCCCGGCGAGTATCGACAACTGCCTGAGCGTGGCCGATGAGTACGACGTGCAGGTGGCGATCCACAGCGACACCCTGAACGAGTCCGGCTTCGTTGAAACTACCCTCGCCGCGCTCAAGGGGCGCACCATCCACACCTATCACACCGAAGGTGCCGGGGGCGGCCATGCGCCGGATATCATCAAGGCCTGTGGTTTCCCCAACGTGCTGCCCAGCTCCACCAACCCGACACGGCCGTTCACCCGCAACACCATCGACGAACACCTCGACATGCTGATGGTCTGCCATCACCTGGACCCGAGCATTGCCGAAGACGTGGCGTTTGCCGAAAGCCGCATCCGTCGCGAAACCATCGCCGCCGAAGACATCCTTCACGACCTCGGCGCGTTCTCCATGATCAGCTCCGACAGCCAGGCCATGGGCCGTGTCGGCGAAGTCATCACGCGCACCTGGCAGACCGCCGACAAGATGAAGAAACAGCGCGGCGCCCTGCCCGGCGATGGCGCCGGTAACGACAACTTCCGCATCAAGCGCTACATCGCCAAGTACACCATCAACCCGGCGATCACCCACGGTATCAGCCATGAGGTGGGCTCGATCGAAGTGGGTAAGTGGGCCGACCTGGTGCTGTGGCGCCCGGCGTTTTTCGGGGTCAAGCCGACGTTGATTCTCAAGGGCGGGGCGATTGCATCGAGCCTGATGGGCGATGCCAACGCGTCGATTCCCACCCCGCAACCGGTGCACTACCGCCCCATGTTCGCCAGCTTCGGCAGCTCGCTACAGGCCACCAGCCTGACGTTTATCAGCCAGGCGGCGTTTGCCGCCGGGCTGCCCGAAGCCTTGGGTTTGAAAAAGCAGATCGGAGTGGTCAAGGGCTGCCGCTCGGTACAGAAAACCGATCTGATCCATAACGACTACCTGCCGCAGATCGACGTCGACCCGCAAACCTACCAGGTCAAGGCCGACGGCGTGTTGTTGTGGTGCGAGCCGGCAGAAACGCTGCCGATGGCGCAGCGCTATTTTCTGTTTTAACTCGCGGCCAGCTCCTCACGGGTCAACGCTTCGATCAGGTTGGCCTCTTCGATCGCCAGTTGGGCCTGCAAGTCCTTGGCCTGTGCCGCATATTCATCGCCGGTCAGCAGGCCGCTCGCGAACTGCTCGTACAGTACCGCCAGGCGCTCCTGGTACGGCTTGCTCAGGGCATCGAACTGCGTGCGGTATTTATGCGTCACGTAGTCGAGCCAGAAGTCCCGGGACAGCAGCGCTTCGAACGCCTGCGGCGAATTGTCGAGTGCGAGCACCCGCGTGCGAGCGCTGTCGAGCATCGCCTGGGTGACACTCCCCATGTGGGTGAATCGCACCTGTTCCGGTTGGCCGGGCAAGTCGAGTTGGTCGGCGCCCTTGAGGCCGAAGCGATAAGCCAGGCGGATTTCGACCTCCTCCAGGCGGCTGATGCGCCGGGCTTTCTCGGCATCGCTCAAATGCGGCGTGGCGTTGATGGCAGCGGTCCGTTCGGCAATGTCGTTGAGGGCGATTTTTTCCACCTCATCCAAGCGGAACAACCCCCGCGACAGTTTGCGCAATGCCGCGCCCTGGGTCGCGTCGGTGGCGGCTGCCCGTGCCTTGTAGACCATCGCCATGACTTCGACGTTGCTGAACGACAACGCCGCCCGATCACAACACGCCGGCCGGCCGGCCCATTCGAACATCTGCTCGCGCAGGCGCTCCGACTCGCTGCTGTTTTGCGTGATGCAGTCGATCACCTCCCAGACGCGGCCTTGCAGGTCGGTGTGCTGCTCGCTGACCACCTGCAAATCGCTGAGCATCCGGAAAAACCCCGCGCTCCCCGGCCGTTCCCGCAGTGCCAGCCACTGAGCCCTGCGCGTCGCCAATTGCTCCTCGGCAAAACCCAGGCTCCAGCGCTCGAACACCAACCCTGGGGCCGTATTCAAGAGTTCACGGTGAGCAATGCGCAAGGCCGAGACCACCAACAGGTTCGGGCTGCCCGGCTCACTCAACGCGTTCTGCTCGAGGCGTTCGGAATACACCCGCACCTGCGCCAGCGTCACTTCGCTCAGCGGGTTGTTGCTCATGTTGGCCACCCGGCTCAGGCGCACCGATTGCGCCCGTTGCTCGGGCAGCGGCGCGACCAGGAAGTCCGGTAGCGTGGTGATCTGGTTGCCACTCAAGTCGACCATGTCCAGCAACGGCTGCTCACCCAACCCCGGCGGCCAGGTGTCGATATTGACGTTTTTCAGGCTCAGCGAACGCATGTCGGGAATCCGGCTGAAATCCGGCGCGATGCCCAACGGGTTGTTGTCCAGCCACAATGCCCGCAGGCTGCTGCGACCGGCCAGGACCTCGGCGGTCTGCGTGGTCAACTGGATCTGGTTTTTCTGCAAGAACAAGCGCGTCAAACCGTGCATCTCGCCCAGGGCCGGTGGCAGTTCACGCAGTTGGTTGTTCGACAGATCCAGCCAGCGCACGCTGCGATAACGTGACAGGAAACCTTCGGGAGAGGCGCTCAGTGCCATCCCGCTGAGCTTGAGCGAACCGACATGCGAGAAATCCGCCTCCAGGTCCGGCAGGCTGGGCAGCCGCAGATTGCCCAGGTCCAGCTCGAGGCCGATAGGAGTACCGTCATGGGCCAGTTTCATCGGCGCCTCGCGACGCCAGCATTGCAGGATGCGTGACTTGGCGATGTAGCGGTCATCCCGCGTCGTCGCGTTGCTGCGCAGTTGATCGGAGCGAATATAGCGTTCACTGGCGCCGCCACCGGAGAAAGCCCAGGCGTTGAGCTGTTCGGTCAGCCTGTCGAACTCGGTCGCACGCCGCGCCAACTCTGCTTCGGCGCCCTCGCCCAGGCTCCAGATCAGCTCTCTGGCGGCCTTGATGGTCTTGTCCGGGTACATGCGCTGCACCGTCAAAATGGCGGGGGACTCGACGGAAAACGCATCGGCAATCCCACTCTGCGCCAACTCCGGTACGACCTCGCCCAAACGCTTCCAATAGTTGTCCACCTCCAGCATGCAGCCTTCGGAGAACGGGTTGCCGCCGATCACCGTCACACCATTGATCTGTATCGTGCGTTGGAAATGTTCGGCCTGCGGGTAGAGGTGTTCTCGCGGGATCTCGCTCAGTTGGTTGTTGCGCAGGTCCACGCGCAGCAGGTCGGCCTGGCTCAGCAGGCCCCGGGGCCACTGGGAGATGCCGGTATTGCTCAGGTCGAGGAATTTGAGACGCTGCAGGGCAGTGAAATCCGGCGTTATGTGCAGGGGGTTGCCGGCCAGGTCAAGGCTTTGCAGTTGATCCAGCCCGGCGAGTTTTTCAGCACTGGCGTCGGTCAGGCGAATGCGGTTGCCGCGCAAGCGCAGATGAGTCAGCTGGTGCAGGTCGCCGACGATATCGGGCAGTTCGGTCATGCCGGTATCGCTGATGCGCAGTTCGCGGATGTGCGTGAAGTTTTTCAGGAAGACCTGGGTGTCGGCATTCCAGACGATTTTGCCGAGGGCCAGTTCCTGCACGTGGCTGAAATCGGCGGTCAGCGCCGGCAGGCTGCGCGGGGCGATGGCCGACAGCGACAGTTCGCTGCCGGTTTCGCGGCGCCAGCAACGTCGGATGTCCATGGCGAACCGTGCGCCACTGGCATCGGACGGCGTATCGGTGGCGCGCACCCACGCCTTGAGGCTGCGATCCAGGTTGGCGTAGTCGGCTTCCAGTTGCGTCAACCGGACCCGCACATCGGCCCCCAGGAACTGGATATACACGCTGACATCGGCATCGGAAAACGAAGGGTACAAGCGCCGCACCCGCGCCTCATTGCTGCGCAGTGTGTTCACCAGTTGCTTGAAACCGCGCCCTCCCCCGAGCAGGCGCATCGTGGGATCAATGACCGGGCGGCGTAATGGGTGGTCGAGCAACACCGTACGCAAGGGTTCGCGTGGCAAGGGGTTGCGCAGTATCGCCGACTTGAGCTGCGTCACGCTGGTGAAATTCATCGCCTGTTGTTCGGCCGGCGTGAGCACTTGCCACAGCGCCGTGTAAAAGTCCTCGCCCTGAAACTGCCCATCGGCGTCCTGCACCAGGATACGCCGCGCAGTGGCCTCGGGATGGCCGATGGCATCCAGCACCTGGCCTTCGGCAAAATGCTCGCGCAGTTCCAGGCGTGTACCGCGTGCCCAGCCCGGCAACAGTTCCAAGGTGCGCAGCGCAAGACGCTGAGTGTCGATATTGCTCATCGAGTCGAGGAACAGGCCCTCATAGGCCCGGGACACACGGACCTCCTGCTCGCTCCAGCGCAGCCGCTCATGGATCGGGCCGGGCAGGCGCCGGCTGCTGCGAAAGACTTGCAGGTCCTCGGCGCTCATCCCATCGAGCAACAGCCTGGCCACCGGCGCGGGCAATTGCGGGTAGGTGTTGAGCACACGCTGCACGTCGACATCGGCGGAGCAGTTCTGCGCCTTATAGCGCTCCTCCAGCAGCGAGCCTTTGAGCTGTTCGGCGGCGTCGGCCAGGTACAGGCGCAACTGGGCGGCGCGCTCACCGAGCGTCTGCGCGGCCATGCCGGGTATGTCCTTGAGCTCCGGGTCGCTGCCTTGCAGGGTGTACAGCACCTGTTCGAGTAATTCACCCCGCGCTTGTTGCACCGCATCCAGTGCGACGACCCGGCGAACCTGGGACGCGGGCGCCGGGTCGTTCCATAGCTCGCGCCCGTCACTGCCGAGCACACGCAGCGAGGGCTCGTTGGAGAGCATGCCACGGCGTTTCATCAGCTCCAGTTGCAGCGTCGCATCGGCCTTGGCGTAGGTCGCAGGATTGCGACTGCGCAATTGCTCGATACTGTTCTCCAGCTCGCGATGCAAGGCAAAGCGCTTGAGGCTGTCGGCCAGCAGCCGCGGCGTGGCGTGCTGGTCGAACAATGCTTCACGCAGCGCCTCGGTCTCGACCCCGCTGGCCAGGCGCGCCTGTTGCAAGCGCTCGGCGCTGAGGTCGGCGGCCGGTTTGCCCAGTCGCCGCAGCAAGGTCGCCTCGCCCCAGGTCAGCGAGTCTTCGCCTTCGTGGGTCCAGGCACCTTCGCCGTTGTGCTCCAGCAGCGGACGATAGGCGTCCGTGCGGTCTGGGTGCTGCACACGGTACTGGCCGGTGCTGGTTTCCTGCTCGACCTGATAGTGCTTGCCTTCAAGGAACAGCACCGGTTTTCCCTCGTGACGGTACAGGCCCAGGCCGTCGGGTTTGGCATCCGTGGCCAGCTGGATATTGGCTTTGTAGCGTGACAAGTCCGGGTTCCACAGCTTCTGCTTGCCGTCGGCCAGGATCACCGGCTTGAGCGCCTCGACCACACCGAACACTTGCACATGGGGCAGCACGGTGGCGCCGGTGCCGAGCATGGCCACGTTCAGCGCGATGCTGGAAAAATGCGCCCACATTTCACGGGTCTCGCCTTGTTCATAGGCATCGATGCCCTCGTACACTTCCTCGCACATCTGCGCGGCGCCCACCACCAGCATGAGTGGCCCCAGGCCCGGCACCACAAAGGCGGCCAGGTTGAACACGCTGAGCACGGCATCTTTGAAACCTTCCAACCGGGCCGCACGGGCCTTGGCGTCCTCGTCATCGGTGGGCACCGCCACGGCGCGGGCGTCGGCGAGGATTTTGTCGACATGGGCCTGGTTGCGGTGCTGCCACAGGTCGCCTTTGATGGTCGATTCGTCCATCGCCAGCTCCGCGGGTTGGACCGACCGCGAAGGCCGGCACAGCGCGTTGATTTTGTCGAAGAACGCTCCTTGCTCGGACACCGGCACGAACCGGCTGAAGAAGCGCCGGTACTCGAGGCTCTTCAAGCGCTCGCCCAAGTCGGCCAGAAACTCGTACAGGTTGGCGTATTCCTTCAGCGGCTGCTGTGGGTCATCGGGCAGGTACACCACCAGGCGCTCGACCCGCGCCGCGCGCTTGCGCCTTGGCCCGATCAACAGCGGCCCGACCAGCTCCACCCCCAGCAATTGCAGGTTGGCGAACGTCACCGGGCGGCTATCCAGCGTCGGGGCAGGCTTGGCGGCGAGCACATGCTTGAGCATCCGGTAGGCATCACTGCTGATCCCGGCACCAACCAGGTAGCTGTTGGGCTTCTTGGCGAATTGCTGCCAGGCGATTTCAGTGCTGAGCGCCAGTTGCTGGCGCTGATGCTCCTGCAGTTGCTTGACCAGCGCCTGGCGTTTTTTCTCGTCCTTGGGTTGCAGGATGTCCTTGATGTGTTGCTGGTACAGGCGACCCAGATCCAGGCTGCGGCACAATTTGGCGAACGCAGAAGGTGCAATGGGTTTGGCCTGGGAGTTGACCGCCGCAAAATCGGCAATGACCTCACCGTCGTAGTTACTCCAACCGGTGATGAGTTCGCAATCGGCGCAGCGCGCCGGGTGTTCTTCTTCGGGCAGGAAGTTGGCCAGCGCCACCTCCAACAACGATACGCCCCGGTACTCCTCATCCAACGGCGATGTGCGGGTGCGGTCAAAGCTGAAAAAACCATAGAAATCATCACGGGCGCCAGGCGCGAACTTGCGCGCCAGGTAGACGTTGCGCACGTCTATATCGAGCTTGAAGCGTTGCTTGATCGCGGCTTTGAGCAAGGGTTCGGCGAACGCTTGCACATCCTGGATCGTTGCAAGGGTGGCATCGACCTGATTGAAGATTGCGCGGTACCGGCTATGGCTGGCGGCCAGCGCTTGCTTCTGGGTGCCCGAGGCCTTGATGTACCACGCGGGCAATACCAGCGCGTGGTCGGCCAGTTCCTGCCGGCGCGGCGCCCGCGCCTGGCTGAACCAGCTCGGTACGCGGGCCTTGATAAAGTCGTAGTGAACACCCCGAAGGTCGGCATGAAACACACCTTCGGGGCGCGGTGCTGGGGTTTTGCGGTCTGACATGAGCGGTCGTCCGTCACTGATGGAAACCTCAGCCTACGCAACGACCGTGCGCCACAGTGCCTGCTTAGTTACCGCACAGCGGCACTGAACTGCCGCCTCAGGCGGCGGCCTCGAGGGCTGCGACTTCCTGGCGTGATAAGGCCAGCAGCCGTTGGTTGCGCGTGGTGTCGAGTTCGATCTGCAGCGCGGTCACCGACGCACCGTAGGCTTCGTCCAGGGCCTGATGCTCATCCTCCAGGCGCGAGCGACGCTGCTCGGACTCGCGCTCGAGGGTGTCGAACGACTCGGGGTATCTGGCCTTGAGGTAATCCACCCAGTAGCTGCGGCTGATCAGGTCTTCGTAAAACGGCTCGCCCTGTTCGGCCTGCTGTACGATTTCAATCGCCTGTTTCAGCACCTGACCCCGGATCGGCAGGCCGGAGAGCATGCCCTGCGGCTGCCCGGGCAAGTCCAGTGGGGCCTTGAGGCCAAGGCGGTATTCAAGGCGCACTTCGGCCTTGTCCACATTCGCTCCCGCCACTCCATCCGCCAGTTTCTCCACCTCGCCCAGGCGAAACAGGCGCCGCGACAGGCGCAGCAATGCCGAGCCTCTGGCCGGTAGGTCATGCGGGTCGATCGCCTGTACCGCCTGGTACTCGAACACCTTCACTTCCAGCTCGCTGAAGGTCAGCATGCGTCCGTCCGCGCAGGTACCGTGCGTGCTCGACAGGCTGAACAGCAATTGACGCAATTCCGTATTGGCAGTGGCGGCCTCGATCACCGTCCATACGCGGCGGGTCAGGTCGGCGGAGTCCGCGCGATAGTCTGCGGATAACCGCAGCTGCGCCAGCAAATGGAAAAACGCCCGGTTGTCGGGCTCGCTTGCCAGTTGCAGCCACTGCTTACTGCGCACGTGAGTTTCGGGCACAGACAAACTGAAGACCCAGGGCAACCTCTCCAAACTATCGGAGTAATCCTCTGCAAGCACCTCGTAGCCTTGAGCAGATGACACATGAGTTCCCAAGGTCTCTTCATCGCTATCCGGTTCAATATCCGGCAGGGTCCTTGCGCGCTGCATCGGTCTCATTATACGAGGGCTGGACAGGGGGCTCCCGAGAGGCGAATCCTCCACGCTGTCAATGTGGTAGTCAGGCCGTGGAATCCCAGTCGCCCAGCCCAAAGGCTCCGATGCCGGGCCGGTATCCAGAGGCGACACACTGGAAAAGCTGTTGCGAAAATCGTAGTTCAACTGCCAAAGAAACCGCTCCGCCCCCATTTCCAACTCAGTCACATGGGAGAAATCACCGCTGAGGACAGGCAGGTCCCGCAGTTCGTCAGTGGGTACGCCGGAGAGGTCCAGGCTCGTGGAACCCCCTGATACGTCGTAGCGTTTCATCAAGCCTTCAACCCAACAAGCCATGAACATCCGTATCGTTTGTTGCCTGCCCAACCTCACCGCCACCGACGTCCCCCTGTCATGCCATTCCTCCAATTCACGCAACTGCGCTGCGTATTCATCGCTGAACGCCTCGACGGCTTCGAAGCGGGTTTGGGCGTCCGGCCAGCGATCGACAATCTTGTCGATCAAGACATACAGACGCGAGCTCGGATAGTACGTGACCGGCGCAATGAACTGGCCCATTCGCTCGATCTGGCCCATGGCATACCCGGCCACCATGTGCTCCAGGTCGACCTCGTGCTGGGGGTGGTTCTTGATGTACTCATAAGCCGGTTTGAAGTTTTCTCGCGTCAACTTCGACCAGTGCAGCGACAGGCCCGACCAAAGCTTTTCATGCCCCGGCTGGAGCAGACGCGCAGGCAATTGCCGCACGGTCGCGTATTGCAAGTTCAGGCGTCCGAGTTGAGGCAGGTCCAACGTGCTTTCTGGAAAGTGGCCCTGGTGGGTGTCGGAAATCGTCAGTTCGCGCAGCTGGGTCAGCGGGCGAACGTCCAGATGATCGAACGAGGTGAGTACGCGATGCAGCTTCAGCGAACGCAGGTTGACCAGGCTCGCCAATTCGGCGGCCGCTTGGGGTTGGAACTCCACGAGGCCGTCGAGGGTCAGCGCCCTCAGCTCAGGCAGGCGATGCAGGCCCGAGGGTAGATGGGGTACACGCTCCGAGGGCACATCCAACCTGAGTTCACGCACATTGGGAAAACGCTCCAGCATCTGGTTGATGTCGCGATCCGTTGGGGTATCCCCGCTAATCCGCAACTTACGCACATGGGAAAAATCGGCATCCAATAACGCCGGCAGTCGATCCTGGGCCGAGATATCCAGTGCCGTATAGCGTGGGTCTTCGGCGGCCAGCGGCGCGTTGCGCCAACTGTCCTTGATGCTCAGGGCTGCGCGTTGCTTGCTTCTGCGGTTACCACCACGTGCGGCAACCCACTGGTCGAGCCTGGCTTCCAGGCGTTGCCATTCGCTCAGGCGATCATCAAGCAGGCTGAGAATTTGCGAGTTGCTCTTACCCGTGCGCAGTTGTTCGAGAATAAACCCGTTGGCCTGCTGCTCCGTCAGTTGCGGGTAAACGTCCCGCACTCGTCTGACCAGTGCCGGCGCTTGCCCTTCCCCACGACCACTGGCCGGGTAACCCACGCGCATCCGGCCGATACGCTGCGGCGGTCGCAAGCGCGGCAGGCGCCTGTCGAGGACCTGCACCGCGTCGGCCGGGTGGGCGAGCGCATACTCGGTGATCGCCTGGCGCAACTCGGCACTGCGGGCCACCTCGGCAATGCCCAGGGCCTGGCGGGCTGCGTCGGGCAAGGCATGCATCAGCGAAGGGTAAAAGTTGTCGTTGTCCCTCGGTACGCTGTTGAGGGTTTCGCCACGCTCGTTGAAGGCCTGGTAGGACGGGCCTTTCTTGACCAGGTATTTGCGCTGCGTGGCACGGATGTCGCCAACGCCTGCAATCAACTGCCCATCGATGCCGCCGTCGCGGATTTCCAGGCGCAGGTTGTCCGGCCAGCCCGGCAATTGACCCAGGGCATGCAGGGCCAGGCGTTTGCTGTCGGTAGCGGCCAGGTTGTCCATATGCAGACCGGCCAGTGCTCGGCTGACGCGCCCCTGGCGTGCATGCCAACGTGATTGTTCCAACAGTGACAGAGGCGCGCGCGCAGTGCGCAGGCGGGTCAACTCTTCAGCAGAGGCGTGGTCCAGCACACTTTGCGCCGCCGGTTCACTTAAACCTGGGGTCAGGCGCTGCAGTTTCTGTACATCGGGGTCCTTGGCCGCTCGGCCTTGGTAGAGGCTTTCGAACAACGCCGGCTGGCGGGTACGGGCAAAGTCGGCCAACTGCTTGCGAAACTCCTCGGGCCGGGCGGCTTCGACACGGGCCGCTTCACCGCCCAGTAAACGGGTGATTTGCGCCTCATCGAGGGACGCCAGAAGACGCACCGGCAGCTGGCCGCCGAGCACGTCGGCGCGCCTGATTTTGATCGGCGCCTTGGCCGAGCTCTCTGAAGGTAAATGCTGGCTGCCGTATTGAATCGAAGGACCGCTCAGCTCGGCGTTCTCGAACACTTGCAGCACTCGCCCCACGGGCCAGCGCGGTAATTCGCAGACCAGTGCCGGGGCGTACAGGTAACGCTCATCGATCGGCTGCTTGCCCTCCAACTGCGCCAAGACCTGCTGCACGCCTCGCTCGGCATCGAACAGACGCAGGGTATCGGCCAACTCAGGCGGCGGCGCGGCGTTGTCCAGATGCATCTTGCGCAGGCTGCTGTCGCTGACCCCGCTGATATCGGCGGCCCTGAGCAACGCGGCGTCACTGTAGCCGTCGACAATCGGCCCCATACGCCGCAGTAACGTCAGGCGGTCCCACGCCAGCGGCTGCTCATGCACCTGGCGCCAGGCACCGGCGCCGTTATGTACCAGTGGCGGTTGATAGGCCAGTGCATCACTGGGGTGTTGGATGCGCCAGCGCTGCGTCGACTCATCGAAGGCGTGCTCGACCACCTTGTCGCCCAGGCGCAGATAATGTTTGCCGGCGACTGCATACTGCCCCAGCGGGTTGGCCTGGCCCTCAAGCTTGAGGTCCTGGTGATACACCGACAGGTCCGCCCGCCACAGCTTTTGCTTGCCGTCGGCCCGGATCACCGGTCTGAGCGCATCCACCACGCCGGACATTTGCACTTGGGGCAATACCGTAGCGCCGGTGGCAAGCATGGCCACGTTCAGCGCAATACTGGAAAAGTGCGCCCACATTTCGCGGATTTCGCTTTGTTCGTAGGCTTCGATGCCTTCATACACTTCTTCGCACATCTGCACCGCGCCCACCGCCAGCATGATCGGCCCCAGGCCCGGCACCACAAAGGAGGCCAGGTTGAACACGCTGACCACGGCGTCCTTGAATCCCGCGATTCGCGCCGCGCGGGTCTTGGCGTCTTCGTCATCGGTGGGCACTGCCACGGCGCGGGCATCAGCGAGGATTTTGTCGACACTGGCCTGGTAGCGGTGCTGCCACAAATCGCCCTTGATGGTCGCTTCGCCCATCCGCCAGTCAGGCGGTTGAGGCAGTCGCGACGACTGATACAACGCATTGAGCTGTCGGAAGAACTCACCTTGTTCAGACACCGGCACGAACCGGCTGAAATAGCGCCGGTACTCAGTGTCTTTCAAGCGGCCACCCAGGTCGGCCAGGAACTCGTACAGGTTGGCGTATTCCTTCAGCGGCTGCTGCGGGTCATCGGGCAGATACACCACCAGGCGCTCGACCCGCGCCGCACGGATGCGCGAGGGGCCGATCAACAGCGGGCCGACCAGCGCCACGCCGAGTAATTGCAGGTTGGCGAACATGACTGGGCGGCCATCCAGCGTCGGCACGGCTTTGGCGGCCAGGACGTGCTTGAGCATCTGATAGACATCGTGGCCGATCCCCGCGCCGACCAGGTAGCTGTTAGGCTTTTTGGCAAATTGCTGCCAGGCAATTTCAACGCTGAGCGCCAGTTGCTGGCGCTCGTGTTCCTGCAATTGGCTGGCGAGTGTCTGACGTTCGATAACACTCCTGGGCAGCAGGATGGCCTTGATGTGTTGCTGGTACAGGCGCCCCAGATCCAGGCTGCGGCACAGTGTGGCGAACGCGGCGGGCGCGATGGGTTTGGCCTGGGAGTTGACCGCCGCGAAATCTGCAATGACCTCGCCGTCGTAATTGCTCCACCCGGTGATGATTTCGCAATCGGCGCAAGCCGCAGGCTTTTCTTCTTCGGGCAGGAAGTTGGTGAGGGCCACCTCCAGTAATGAAACGCCTCGATACTCTTCATCCAGCCGCGAGGTGCGGGTGCGGTCCAGGGTGAAAAACCCATAGAAATCATCACGGGCGCCAGCCGCGAATTTGCGCGCCAGGTAGACGTTGCGCACGTCTATATCGAGCTTGAAACGCTCCTTGATCGCGGCCTTGAGCAGCGGTTCGGCGAATGCCTGGACATCCTGGATCGTCGCAAGCGTAGCGTCGACCTGATTGAAGACCGTGCCGTATTTGGCATGGCTGGCGGCCAAGGCGTTTTTTTGTGCTGCAGTGGCCTTGATGTACCAGGCGGGGATGACCAGGGCATGCTCGGCCAGTGCTTGCTGGCGGGGCAGGCGAGCCTGGGAAAACCAGGGCGGGATGGCGCGCGTGAGGAAAGCGCCGTGAATGCCGGATGAAACGGCAGGGCGGGTGACGTCGGGCATGGTGTCGCTCCAATAGATGGGAGCGCTAGCACATCACGTCAATAGCGGCGGGCGGGCCTAGATAGTTGTCGCCATGCAGCGCCCCCCGCCGGGGCGCTGCGCTGAGGGTCAGAAGTTTTCGCGCGGGTTGAACGCGGCTTTCTGCGCCAGCTCCTGCCACAGCGCCTTGACCTCATCGTCAGCCGCCTTCGGCATCACCGCCTTGAGCTGCACGAACAGGTAACCCCGCTGCCCGGCCTTGTTCAGCAAACCGTGGCCCTTGGCGCGCATGCGCTGGCCATTCTGGCTGCCGGCCGGCACCTTGAGGTTGATCTTGCCGGTGAGGGTCGGCACCGCCACCTCGGCACCCAGCGCCAATTCCCATGGCGCCAGCGGCAGGTTGATCACCAGGTTTTCGCCGTCCACTTCAAACTTGGCGTGCGGTGCAAACTTGATGATCAGGTACAGATCGCCATTGGCCCCGCCGCCAATACCCGGTGCGCCCTGCGCCTTGAGGCGGATGCGCTCGCCGTCGGCCACGCCGGCGGGGATCTTCACATTCAGGCTCTTGGTGGTGTTGCTGACGTGACGGCCCGAGGCGTCGTACTGCGGCACCTGGAAGTTGATCTGCTTGGACTCGGCAGACAGCGTCTCCTCGAGGGACACCGTCAGCTGCATCTCCACGTCCTGGCCTTTACGCCCGGCAGGTCGGCGCTGGCCACCGCCGAAAGCGTCGCCACGCGAGCCGAAGATCGAACTGAAGAAGTCCGAAAAATCGCCCGCATCCTGGCCGCCGCCGAAACCGCCACGGCTCTGCCAGCCCGGCGGCCCCTGAAACGGCTGGCCATGCTGGCCGTATTTGCGCAGTTCATCGTACTCCGCACGTTTGTCGGCGCTTTTGAGCGCCTCGTAGGCTTCGGACGCGTCCTTGAATTTCTCCTCGGCGTCTTTTTCCTTGCTTACATCGGGGTGATATTTGCGCGCGAGCTTGCGATAGGCGGCCTTGATTGCCTTGTCGTCCGCGCTCGGCTCAACGCCCAATATCTTGTAGTAGTCTTTGAAATCCATCGGCGGTTCACCATCCTAAATCGGGATCGCACAGCCCGGGGCACAACGTGCGCTGCTTTGCACCTGTTGAGTCTTGTGGCCTGGGAGTGCGTCAAAGTGTTATCGGCGCTTGCCGTATGCAACAGATGTGGGGGCAAATTGCGCACTTTCAAGCACGATTTAACAGAGCGTTGGCCTACGCATCCGCCTTCGACTGGCATACACTGCGCGGCCGTTTTTTCGACCGGAACCCGATAGCCATGAACAGCCCCTCCCCAGCCCGTGCCTGCGGCATCGACTTCGGCACGTCCAACTCCACCGTCGGCTGGATCCGCCCCGGCATGGAAACGCTCATCGCGCTGGAAGACGACAAGATTACCCTGCCGTCGGTGGTGTTCTTCAACATCGAGGAACGTCGTCCGGTCTACGGCCGCCTGGCCCTGCACGAGTACCTCGAAGGCTACGAAGGCCGTTTGATGCGCTCGCTCAAGAGCCTGCTGGGCTCCAAGCTGATCAAGCACGACACCAGCGTGCTGGGCACTGCGATGCCGTTCAAGGACTTGCTGGGCCTGTTTATCGGCCAGCTCAAGAATCGCGCCGAAGCCACCGCCGGCCGCGAGTTCGAGGAGGTTGTGCTGGGCCGCCCGGTGTTCTTCGTCGATGACGACCCGCTGGCCGACAAAGAAGCCGAAGACACTCTGGTGGAGGTGGCGCGCAAGCTGGGCTTCAAGGAAGTCTCGTTCCAGTACGAACCGATTGCGGCGGCATTCGACTACGAGTCCACCATCGAAAAAGAAGAGTTGGTGCTGATCGTCGACATCGGCGGCGGTACTTCAGACTTTTCCCTGGTGCGCCTGAGTCCCGAGCGCCGCACCGTCGATAATCGCCACGCCGACATCCTCGCCACCGGCGGCGTGCATATCGGCGGCACCGACTTCGACAAGCAACTGTCGCTGGCCGGCATGATGCCGTTGTTCGGCTACGGCAGCCGCATGAAAAGCGGTGCCTATATGCCCACCAGCCATCACATGAACCTGGCGACCTGGCACACCATCAACTCGGTGTACTCGCAAAAATCCCAACTGGCGCTGGGCAGCATGCGCTACGACATCGAAGACACCGGCGGCATCGACCGGCTGTTCAAGCTGATCGAACAGCGCGCCGGCCACTGGTTGGCGATGGAAGTGGAAGAGACCAAGATCCAGCTGACCCACGAAGAAAACCGCCATGTGCCACTGGACCGTATCGAAAAAGGCCTGAGCGTCGACCTCAGCCGGGCCTTGTTCGAGTCGTCCATCGACAGCCTGCTGGAGCGGGTGCGCGGTAGCGTGACGCAGTTGCTCAACGACGCCTGCGTAGGCGTCGAGCAGGTGGACACGGTGTTCTTTACCGGCGGTTCCAGCGGTATTCCGGCACTGCGCCACAGCATCTCGGCGATGCTGCCGAAGGCGCGGCATGTGGAGGGGAATATCTTCGGCAGTATCGGCAGTGGGCTGGCGATTGAAGCCAGCAAGCGGTACGGCTACTGAGTTTCAATTGGAAGACCGTGGCGCCCTCATCGGGAGCAAGCCCCCTCCCACACTTGAATGTGTACACTCGTCAAAGTGTGGGAGGGGGCTTGCTCCCGATGGGGCCGGCCCAGACAGCACAAGTCTTAGACCATCCCCCCGAGCTTCAGCTCACTCTTGAGATACGCATAGTAAATCGGCCCCGCTACAACGCCCGGCAAGCCGAACGCCGCCTCGAATACCAACATCGCCAACAGCAACTCCCACGATTTGGCGCTGATCTGCCCGCCCACAATGCGCGCGTTGAGAAAGTACTCGACCTTGTGGATCACGATCAGATACCCCAACGCCGCGACCGCCACCCAAATCGACAGCGACAACGCCACGATCGTGATCAGGGTGTTGGACAGCAGGTTGCCGATCACCGGCAGCAGGCCCAGCAGGAAGGTCAGTACGATCAGGGTCTTGGTCAACGGCAGGTGGATGCCGCACAAAGGCAGCACCACGGCCAGGAACACGGCGGTGAAGGCGGTGTTGAGCGCGGCGATCTTGATCTGGGCGAAGACGATGTTGCGAAACGCCTGGACCAGCAGGTGCAGACGGTCGAACAGCGCGGCGGCCAGGGGTTTGCGTTTGGTCAGGTCGGGCACGCGCTGCAAGGCGATGATCGCACCGAGCACCATACCGATCAGCAGGGTGACGAACATGTGGGCGGCATCTTTGCCCACCAGTTGCAGTTCGCTCAGGTGTTTGCTCAGCCAGTCGCCGATGGCCACGCGGAACTCGGCGGCGCTGGCGGGCAAGTAGGCATCGAGGAACGGCGGCAACTGGCCGCGTGCGCGGTCGACCACCCCCATGAATTTGTCGAGGGAAGCCCCGGGGTTTTCCGCTTCGTGGAGCAGGAAGCTGATGGCACCGGCGAAGATCAGCGTCAGAACACTGACGATCAATGTGCCGAGCAAGGCCACCGCGAGCCAACGCGCACGTCGCCCTTCGATCAGCCGTTGCAATTGCGGGGTGAGCATATTGACCAGCTCATACACCAGCAAACCCGCCAGCAGGCTAGGCAGTAGTTTCAATGGCAGGACCAGCAGCAACCCGCCGAAAATGATGATGCAACTGACCAGCAACAATACGTGACGCTGAGAAAACGTTGGCATACAGCCTCAAAACGGACGACGTTAAAGGATGTTGCCGCCGGAACGAAGTCGCTCGTCCCGGCAGCAGAGGGCTGTGTGCGAGTGTCGCAGCCTTCTATGGCTTGGGGCTATTACTTCTTCAGGCAAGTGCTCATAAAAGTCTTGCGCGCATCGCCGGTCAAGGCCTGGGTTTTCGCCGTGGCATTGCAGTCTTTCATCTTTTGCTGCTGAGGGGTCAGGGTTTTCGCAGCCGGAGCCGGGGCGGCCTTGAGGCATGTGCTCATGAAGGCTTTGCGCTCATCGCCCTTGAGCGCCTTGGTGGTGGCATCGGCGTTACAGGTGGTCATTTTGTTTTGCTGAGCGGTCTCGGCAAAGCTCTGGGAACACAGCAACAAACCGATCATCAACAGCGGAACACGCAACATCTTCATGGAGTTTTCTCCCTGTTACCGTGCCGAAGGGGCACGGCCTACGAGCAGTGTAGCCAAAACCTGTTACATCTTCAGCGTCCGCGAATATTTGACCGACGGTACTGCTCCGGCGTGCAACCGGCGTGGCGCTGGAACATGGCGATGAAGGCCGACGCGGTGCTGTAGCCGAGGTCAAAAGCGACGTGTTGCACACTGCGTTCGCTGTCCAGCGCCTCGATGGCGGCCAGGTAGCGCAGACGCTGGCGCCACTCACCGAAGCTCATGCCCAACTCCCGCACAAATTGCCGCGCCAGGGTGCGCTCGCTGACGTGCACATGCTCGGCCCATTGTGCCAACGGCCGATTATCACCGGGCTCGGCTTGCATGCCTTCCAACACACTCAACAGCCCGGGATGGCGTGCGTAAGGCAGAAAGCAATCGTGGATAGGTGCTTGCTTGAGCTGGTCCACCAGCACCTGGGCCAGGCGAATATCAGCGTCGGCCTGCGGGATATTGACGCCGCGCTGGGCGAAATCGCGCAGGATGGCCTTGAGAATGTCACTGATGGCCAGGGTGCACGGCTGCGCAGGGAGTTGCTCACAGAGCTCCGGGGCCAGGCCCACCGAATGGTAGACAATCGCCTCGGCATTGTAGGAACTGTGCTCGGTATGCGGCGGCACCCACACCGCATACTGCGGGGGCGACATGAAGCGGCTGCCCGCCACCTCCATGCGCATGACGCCGCTGGCGGAATAATCCAGCGATCCCCAGAAGTGCTCGTGTGGGGTGCACTCGGTATCGGGGGCGAAATCGGAGTAACGGAAATACACGGGGCTTGGCAGCCGGCGGAAATCCGCGAGGCGTACGGTATGTCTGGCCATGTTGTCTGGATACAAGGGTCGGTTGTCTGGTTTGCAGTATAAGCCGCTATCCAGACAGCGGATAATCGCGCCTCGTCAATACACCAGGTTTCTCTCGATGCAATACGCGTATCCCCTGCTGGCCATTTTTATCTGGGCCGGCAACACCGTAGTCAACAAACTGGCCGTGGGCTCGATTTTCCCGTCGGAGATCGGCTTTTATCGCTGGCTGCTGGCGGCACTGTTGTTCACCCCGTTCATGCTCAAGCCGGTGATTGCCCATTGGTCGAACATCCGCCCGAACCTGGGCAAGGTCTTTATCCTCGGCGTGCTCGGCATGGCCGTGTACCAGAGCCTGGCGTACTACGCAGCGTCCCTGACGAGCGCGACCAACATGGGCATCATCTTGTCGTTGATGCCGTTGATGGCACTGACCGCCGCGATCATTAGCCTCGGCCAGCGTCTCACCTTCGGCGCCCTTACCGGTGCGGTGCTGTCATTTGCCGGCGTGGTCGTGGTGGTATCGGCCGGCAGCCTGGGCGCGCTGCTGCAACATGGGGTCAACCTGGGCGACGGCATGATGCTGGTGGCCACGCTCGCCTACGCGGTCTACAGTACCCTGTTGAAAAAATGGCAATTGCGCCTGCCACCGCTGGTGTTGCTGTATCTGCAAGTGCTGGTGGCCGTGGTAGTGCTGTTTCCGCTGTTCCTGTTCTCGGCCAAGGCCGGCTTGGGCTGGGCGAATATCCCATTGGTACTGTACGCCTGCTTGCTGGCTTCGATGCTCGCGCCGTTGGCCTGGATGCACTCGGTGAAGACCCTGGGCCCCAGCCGGACCACGCTGTTTTTCAACCTGCTGCCGTTGATCACGGCGCTGATCGCAGCGTTGGTATTGAAGGAAGAGTTGGCGCTGTATCACTTGGTGGGCGGTTTGCTGACGTTGGGTGGGGTGATTCTGTCGGAGCGCTGGACCACACCGGTCAGGGCAGCCTGAACTCAGCCTCACGCTTTAGACCCCGGCATCCTTCAAGCGCCGCGCATGCTCGACAAACAAGCGGATAGGCTCGGCGCCCTTGCCCACCAGGCCCATGGATTGGTTGACGATATCGAAGTGATCCAAGGCATAGTCGTCACCGATCACCAACCCCAGGTGCGAGCTGTAGCGCCCGACCATGCCGTCGCACTGGCCCTTTTCCCGCACAAAGCTGCGGGCGAACAAGCGGCAGCTTCGATGGCTCCCGTCGAACAGGTTGCGCCCCCGGTCGGTGATGCCCGGCTGCAAGGTGCCCGACCACGAGTAATAGCGCACACCGTTGACCTCCTCCGGGCCCTGGCCGCCCCATGCCTGGGGTAGCCCCTGTGGGTACTGACGATTGAACAGCGTTACGCCATCGCTAGTCAGTGACTGATGCGAGGCGCGCAGATCCGCCTTGAAGCGCGGCCCGCGATAGCCGGTCTCCAGCACGCCCATGCCCCAGGCGACCAGATGAAACAGCGCGCTGATGATGCGACCTTTTACACCCTCGGGCGGGTAATGGAGATGGAAATGATCGGCCAGTTCCGAGCCGTGGTTGGGGCCGGCCACCGAGGTCACCGATGCCACCCATTCCGGGTGCTTGGCCGCTGCATAGCGAGCAGTGAGCGCGCCCTGGCTGTGGCCGATCAGGTTGACCTTGTCGGCGCCGGTCTCACGGCGAATGCGCTCGATGTGCACCAGCAATTGCTCGCCGCGCACCTCGCTGGAATCGAGCGGCGCGACTTGCACAGGAAAGACCTGCGCCCCGCCCGCCTGCAGCGCCGGGACGATGCCGTACCAGTATGGAAACCCGCCCAGGCGCACAAAGCCCAGCATGCCGGGGACCAATACCAGGGGGTAACGCGTGGCGAGGGAGTCGGGCATGGAGCGCATATCCTGATCGTGTCGGCAATAACACCATCCTAGTCCAATCGATATGACCGCCCCGTGACTGCCGGGGGTTCAGAAATACCCGGCCAGGTCATGCAGTTGGCGCTCGGCTTCGTCACAGGCGCGCAGGAATACACGCTTGTCCGACTCTTCGCCCTCGGCGGCAATCACCCGCACATCATCGATACCGATATAACCCAGCACCGTGCGCAGGTGCGGGTCGGCATGGTTCATCCATTCGTATTCACCGCCCGGTCCAAACCCATTGCCGCCGCGGCTGGTGATGATCAATGCGCGCTTGCCCTTGAGCAACGGCTGGTACTGGGCGATGCCCTGGCTGTCTTGCGTGATGTCGAAGGTCAGGCCCAAACGCACGATTTGATCGATCCAGGCCTTGAGCCCACTGGGTACGCCGAAGTTGTACAGCGGCATGGAAATCACCAGCAGCTCGTGTTCGATCAGTTCACCGACCAGTTCGTCGCTCAATTGCAAATCAGCCTTCATCACGTTCGGCAACGCTTGCGGCTCAGGGTAGAAATTCGCCGCGACGAAGGCTTCGGTGACGTGGGGAATAAAGGCCCGTCCGACTTCACGACGGGTCAGGCGAGCGTCGGGGTTGGCGGCTTGCCAAGCGGAGAGGAACGACTCGGCCAGGCGCCGGGAGTGGGAGCGCTCACCGCGTGGGCTGGCGTGTATAACAAGCATTTTTTTCATCTATGCAAACCTTCAGAGGGTACACTCAGGCAACCTGGATGGTGCCTTTATGCTCGCTAATCTAAAATCGAGCGTACTCACCGACAAATGAGCAATAGTTAATCCGGATGAATCCATTTCATCCATGGAGCCCGAATGTTCGCTGCCCTGCCCCTGACCGCTCTGCGTACGTTTGAATCCGCATCGCGCCTGTTGAGCTTCAAGGCGGCCGCCGAGGAACTGGCGGTAACGCCTACGGCGGTGTCCCATCAGATTCGCTCACTGGAAACCTGGCTGGGCCTTGCGCTGTTCGAACGCCTGCCGCGCCAGGTGCGCCTGACCGAAGGCGGCGAGCGGCTGTTTCACAGCCTGCACGGCGCGTTGCTGGATGTGGCGCAAAGCCTGGACAGCTTGCGCCCGCAACGCAGTGCCGGGCAGCTCACGGTGTCGACGACACCGGCCTTTGCCGCGCTATGGCTGGTGCCTCGCCTGGGCCGCTTCTACGCCGCTCATCCGGATATCAACCTGCGCCTGGACACCCAATGCGAAGTCGTCGACTTGCAGCAGGATGCCAGCATCGATCTGGTGATTCGCTACAGCCTCGGCGACTACCCGCAGTTGTATGGCCAGTGCCTGTTCGATGAACACTTTGCGGTGTATGGCTCCCCTGAGCAGGTGGCGCGGGCCGGCAGCCAGGTGCCGACGTTGATCAGCGTGCGCTGGCATAACTCCAAGCTCTACGCCCTGGGTTGGCAAGCCTGGTGCGACAAAGCCGGGGAGCAATGGCTGGCGCAAGCTTCGCCATTGCGCGAATACGACGAAGAACACTATGCGCTGCAGGCGGCGATTGCCGGCCAGGGCTTGGTACTGGCAAGCAATATCCTCGTGTCGGAAAGTATCGCCAGCGGCTTGCTGGTGCCTTATCGCCCCGACGTCAGCGTCGACGGCGCCGGTTACAGCGCGCTTTGCGTACCGGGGCGCGAGCGGCATCCCCCCGTGCGGGCGTTTTTCCAATGGATGCAAGAAGAAGTGAAGTCGGCGCAAATCCGATAAAACTTTTGCCCTTGCCTGGGACTCACAACTGGACGCGATCACGCCGGCAGAGCGTGGCGCAACACCGGATTAGTACCAGGAGATCGAGATGACCCAAGCAAACTTGACCGACGTCGCCACCTTGCGCAGCCGCGCCCGCCAGAACGTCGAAAACGGTGCCGTCACCGAAGGCTACGATGCCGACCGCGAAGAAATCATCCGCTTGCTCAACGCGTCGTTGGCCACTGAATTGGTCTGCGTACTGCGCTACAAGCGTCACTACTTCATGGCCAGTGGCATCAAAGCCTCCGTTGCCGCCGATGAATTCCTTGAACACGCGACCCAGGAAGCCGAGCACGCCGACAAACTTGCCGAACGCATTGTGCAGTTGGGCGGTGAGCCGGAGTTCAACCCGGACCTGCTGACGAAAAACTCCCACGCCCAGTACGTGGCCGGCAACTCGCTGAAAGAGATGGTCTACGAAGACCTGGTAGCCGAGCGTATCGCGGTGGACAGCTACCGCGAAATCATCCAGTACATCGGCGATAAAGACCCGACCACCCGCCGCCTCTTCGAAGAAATCCTCGCCCAGGAAGAAGAGCATGCCGACGACATGGCCGACATTCTGGAAAGCCTGTAACCCGGCAACATGCATGGCCAATATGGGAGGGGGCTTGCCTTAATGCCAGTCAGCTAAGGCTTAACGCTGTCTCTGTGGGAGGGGGCTTGCTCACGATGACGGTGAATCAGTCGATATCGCAATTGACTGACTCATCGCCATCGGGAGCAAGCCCCCTCCCACATTTTGGATGGAGATTGGGTGCCTTAACCTTTTACGGTTTTCGGCGCCTTGCCTTCCTTCATCTGCTGCAGCAACGGCGCGCACTGGTTGGGTTCATCGCCACTCGGTGCGACCAACGCCAGCAACCCCGCAGCGGGCCCCGCGATCACACCCAGCGCCACCATGCCCGCACCCCGCAAGGCCAGCGGAATGGCTTTTACCCCGGCATTGGGCTTGATGAACGGCCCATTGACGTACAACGGTGAACGCAGGGAGAACAGGCGGAAGCCTTTCGATTCCGGCGTGATGGTCAGATCCAACTGCTCCGTGGCCATATTCGCCGTGCCATCGATGTAGATGATGGCGTTCTCGGTATCGAACACAAACAGCCGCGTGGTCGCCAAGCCGGTCTTGATGCCGAAATCGGCCGCCGCGCAATTGATCTTCACTTCCTTGTCGCCGAACAGGCGACCCACCACGTAGTTGCCAACGTTAAGCCCGGCGATCTCCATCAGGCCACGGCTGATGGCACCATCGTTGATCAACATCTTCAGGTCGCCATTGGAGGTGCCCAGCAGCGCTGCCACGGAGTTGCCGCGCCCGGCAATATCCGCGTCGCCGTTGAGTTCACCAAAGCTGGTTTTCATCGGTTCGAAGGTGGGGAACAACTGCTTGAGCTTGAAGTTGCGCGCGGTGAGTTTGGCGCGGCCTTCCATCGGTGTGGTGCGGCCGTTCAGGCGAATCTGCGCATCCAGCTTGCCGCCCGCCACGCCGAAACGCAGGGGTTCGAGGCTGAGCTGGCCGTCATTGAGCACCAGATGCGTATAGAGGTCGGTGAAGGGCAGATCGGCACTGTGCACGATGCGTTTGCCGGTGAACTCCACGTCGGCATCCATATCGTGCCAGCGGTCGGTGCGGAACTCTTCCACCGGCAGGACCTTCGTTGCCGGCTGCTTGCTCGCGCCGCCACGGGCTTTCTGCTTGGCATTGGAGTCCGCGCCGATCAAGGGCGCGAGGTCGGCCATCAACAGTTGGTTGGAGAGCAAAGTGCCCGTGAGCTTTGGCCGTGGCTGGCTGGCTACATAGCCCAGGTCGCCGTGGATATCGCTGTTGCCGATCTTGCCGTTGAAGTTTTCGTAGCGAAAGGACGCGCCGCTGGCTGCATGCAGCTTGGCGATCAGATGGCCGTCGGTGGAATAGGCCGGGGAGTCCGGCAGGGTTACGCCGGTCAACGGGTACAGGTTGCCCAAACTGCTGCCGGAGAGTTTCAGGCGCAGGTCGAGGGCGCCGAGGTTCAGCGGATCGGTGAGGGTGCCGGCCAGCGCTATGCGGGTGTCGGCCACCTGCACCTGGGCCTGCAACGGGAATGGCTTGGCGGCGTCCTGCAACGCCAGCAGGCCGCCGATCTTGCCGGTGCCGTCGAGTTTCTGGCCGTGATACTGGCCTTTGACCTTGAGCCCGAACGCATAGTCCTGGGGCGCCGAGCCTTTTTCCAGAGCCTTCTTGGCATCGGCATCGCCGACGATCTCACCGAAAGGGATGGGTTTACCCAGCGGATCGATGATGACGTCCAGCTGGGTCTTGAGGGTTTGGTCGTCAAGGGTCACATGGCCTTTGTCGAAGCCGATGGCACCGATGTCCACCACCCAGCTCGAAGGTTCGGCATTCGGATCCTTGGGGTCGAACTTGAACGTCCAGTTGGCGCGGCCGTCAGCCAGGCGTTGCAAGTCGGCACTCGGCTCGGTGAGGTCGATACGCGGGATCACCACGCGCTGCACCAGCAACGCCAGCGGCGAAATACGCAACTCGACTTTCTTGAGCGTGACCATCTGCGGCTTTTTCGACCAGTCGGGGTTGCCCAGGGTCAGGTCTTCGGCGATCACATGAGGCCACGGTACCCAGGCGCGCCAACCGCCTTCATCGGGCTCACGCTGCCACATCACCGCGAGGTTGCCGTTGATGGCGAACGGGCGATGCAGTTCTTCGGAGACTTTGGCATTGAGGGGCGGCTTGATGCGGTTCCAGTCAAAGAATGCCAGGACCACTACCGCCACGGCGATTAACAGAACGAAGCTGGCGCAGCTCCAAACCACAATTTTACGAGTGCGCGTCATTGCACAGGACTCCTGAATACGACTGGCAAGGCGGCTCCTTTGGAGCCGCTTATAAAGCTGTGACTGGCAAACCGCCTGGGGGTTTAACCGGCCTGCGGTTTTAGCCGCAAAAAGCTATTTTTCTGACCGAACAGGCAATTTCCATCATCAACGGCGCACCATTGTTACCCGTGTTCGTGTCGAAAATACCCACCACGGTGCAAAAGCGCGGGCTTGAGAGGCCCGCGCTAGAGCCTCTGCACGGAACAATCAATTCCGTTGATTATTACCATTGTGTTTATGAACTTTTATATCGACTTATCAAGAGTAGCATTAGCCCTGTACCCAATTTATCGCCCTCCCAAGGAGCAACTATCATGAAACGCCAAATACTAGCTACCGTACTGCTGTCCGTCCTGGCTTCCAGTGCTTTTGCCTTGCCAGCCGCCGAACAAGCGACTCCACAGAATAAAGCCCAAGCCGTGCAATCCAGCCAAACCCTGGCCCGCAGCGGTTCGCAAGAAGACGAAAATCGCGACTACGCCAAAGGCGCCGTTGCTGAAAACGGTTCGGAACACGCCAACAAACGCGCCTACACCGAAGGCGTTGCTGAAGGTGGCTATGATCGCCTGCAAGAGAAAGGTTTGGTAGAAGGCGGCGCAGAACAAGCCAACAAACGTGCTTACACCGACGGCGTTGCTGAAGGTGGTGCAGACCGCCTGCAAGAACTGCATCAAGCACAGAGCTAAGCCCGTGGTGGCCCAGAAAAAAGCCCGATCAGCCGATCGGGCTTTTGCTTTTATATAGACCGCGTCACGCATTGTTCTCGCCAAGTTCGACGCCGGCAAAGCGCTTTTGCTAGAGTGCGTCGCTGTACTTGCCGACTTAAGCCCTCCCGCCCATGCTGCCCCGCGCCGAACAGAAGCAACAGACCCGCCTCGCCCTGATGGATGCAGCCCGCCATCTGATGGAGGGTGGCCGAGGGTTTGGTAGCCTGAGCCTGCGCGAAGTGGCCAAGAAGGCGGGGATCGTGCCTACCGGCTTCTACCGTCACTTTGCCGATATGGACCAGCTTGGCCTGGTGCTGGTGAGTGAAGTGGGCCAGACCTTCCGCGCCACGATTCGCCTGGTACGCCACAACGAATTCGTGATGGGCGGCATTATTGACGCCTCGGTACGTATCTTTCTGGACGTGGTGTCGGCCAATCGCTCACAGTTCCTGTTTCTGGCACGCGAGCAATACGGTGGTTGCCTGGCCGTGCGCCAAGCCATCGCCGCACTGCGCGAAGACATCACCCGCGACCTGGCGGCGGACCTCACCCTGATGCCCAAGCTGCAACACCTGGATGCCGAAGGCTTGCATGTGATGGCCGACTTGATCGTCAAGAGCGTCTTCGCCACCCTGCCCGACATCATTGACCCACCCGCCCATGCGTTGCCCGCGCACCTCACGCCCCAGGCGAAAATCACCCAGCAATTGCGCTTTATCTTTATCGGCTTGAAGCACTGGCAAGGCCTGGGCAGCACCGAATGACGCCATCAACCCGCTGAGTGAAAGCGCTTGGCCGTGGTGTAGTTCTTGTTCCAGTAGCGGTTGCTCAACGAGTCGATGCGGATGTTCTTGCCGGTGCGCGGCGAATGGATGAACTTACCCTCGCCTATATAAAGGCCGACATGGCTGACCTGACCGCGCCCATTGCCTTTGAAAAACACCGCGTCGCCAGGCTTGAGGGCGTTGCGTTTGATGGTTGGAGCCGGGGAGCGGTGCATCGCGGCCGTGGTGCGGGGGATCTGGATCTGGGCTTCTGTCTTGAACAGGTAGACCAGGAAACTGCTGCAATCGAAGCCCTGTTGCACTGAAGTGCCCCCCCATTTGTACGGCGTGCCCAATAGTTCATGAGCGCGGTCGACGATATCGTCGATTGCCGTTTCCTTCAGCGAGGTACTGAAGCTGGGGTAGGGCTGCAAGGAAGCCGAAGCCGATGAGATGACAAAAGACAGGCTGATGAGTACTAAACAACACAATGATCTAAACATGATGAACGTCGCAGTGGATTAAACACGACGCACAGCCTAATGATCATGTCGGTAACGTCTTGAACGGCAAATCCTGAGTACCTGTAGGACAAATCCGAAAACGCCCATGACGGGTGCGCCAAGCCTATCAATGCACCAGATTGGACCACTCTCAGAATATTCCGACGCCCTATTAGGTGGCGCCGACGTACTTACCTACAGGCAATTCCTACTTCCCATCCAGGTTGGCAAGCCCCTTGCTCTAGCTGTTTCATCGCTCTTAGCCGGAAGCTTTCTGATGCTGGTGATCCACCGCCGAATCGCCCCCCAAGCCCTCTGGGCCGCCGAGTTGCTGCTGAATTTTGAAGCGCGCAGCAAAAGCCGCCTGCGCTGTTTCAGTGCCGACGGTGAAGACGTCGGCCTTTTCCTGGAGCGTGGCCAGCCCCCGTTGCACGATGGCGAATTCCTGCAGGCCGAAGACGGACGCGTCGTACGCGTGTGCGCCAGGCCTGAACAACTGCTGCACGTCACCTGCAGCAGTGCCTTTGAACTGACGCGGGCGGCTTACCACCTGGGCAACCGCCATGTGGCGCTGCAGGTCGGGGCCGGCTGGTTGCGTCTGCTCGATGACTACGTGCTCAAGGCCATGCTCGAACAACTGGGGGCGCAGACGCAAACCATCGAAGCGCCCTTTCAGCCGGAGCACGGCGCCTACGGCGGTGGCCACCACCACTCGCGCCATGGCGATGAAGATTTCAACTACCCGCCCAAGCTGCACCAGTTCGGCGTGCGCCCATGAACCCAGCCTGGGCCTTGCTGCGCCTGGCCAGTCCGCAATTGCCGATTGGCGGCTACAGCTATTCCCAGGGCCTGGAAATGGCCGTGGAAAATGGCCGGGTGAAGGATGCGGCCAGCGCCCGGCGATGGATCAGCGACCAGTTGCTGCTCAACCTCGCCCGCTTCGAAGCGCCGCTGCTGCTCGCCCATTGCAACGCCGCCGCCGCACAGGATTGGTCGCGCCTCACGCAGCTATGCGAAGAACATCGCGCCAGCCGTGAGACCCGCGAGCTGTATCAGGAAAGCCGCCAGATGGGCTATTCCCTGCAACAACTGCTCAACGGCCTGCCCGAGCTGGATGCCGCCGCCCGTACATTTCTTGAGCCGTGCGCCGAACCGCATCTGGCCCTGGGCTGGGCGCTGGCGGCACGCGCCTGGCACATCAGCCCCGACGACGCCCTCGCCGCCTGGCTGTGGAGCTGGCTGGAAAACCAATTAGCCGTGCTGATGAAAACCCTGCCCCTGGGGCAGCAGGCCGCTCAACGCCTGACCAGCGAACTGCTGCCGTTGCTGCAACAAGCCCAGCAGGATGCCACGCATATCGACCCCAACCACTTCGGCAGCGCCGCGTTCGGCCTGTCCCTGGCGTGTATGGCCCACGAACGCCAGTACAGCCGCCTGTTCCGTTCCTAGGAGCGGTTTATCTTGGAGAGACACATGAACACACAACCCCTGCGTGTCGGCATCGGTGGCCCGGTGGGCTCCGGCAAGACCGCGCTGACCCTGGCCCTGTGCCTCGCGCTGCGCGACCGCTACAACCTGGCGGTGGTCACCAACGATATCTATACCCGCGAAGACGCCGACTTCCTGGTACGCAACCAAGCCTTGGCGCCTGAGCGCATCATCGGCGTGGAAACCGGCGGCTGCCCGCACACGGCGATTCGTGAAGATGCCTCGATCAACCTCGAAGCGGTGGACCAGCTCAACCGTCGCTTTCCCGGCCTGGACCTGATCCTGGTGGAGTCCGGCGGCGACAACCTGTCGGCGACCTTCAGCCCGGAACTGTCGGACCTGACCATCTATGTCATCGATGTGTCCGCCGGCGACAAACTGCCGCGCAAAGGCGGGCCGGGCATCTGCAAATCCGACTTGCTGGTGATCAACAAGATCGACCTGGCGCCGCTGGTGGGCGCCTCGCTGGAACTGATGAACAGCGACACCCAGCGTATGCGCAACGGTAAACCCTTTGTGTTCAGCAACCAGAAAACCGGCGTCGGCCTGGATGACATCGTCGCCTTTATCGAGCGTCAGGGTTTGCTGACCGCCGCCTGATCATCCCTTTAAGGAGCCTGATATGAGCCTCAAGAAACTTTTTGCCGCCGCCAGCCTGCTGCTGGCCCCCGCCCTCGCCTTCGCCCACCCGGGCCACGGCGACAATGGCCTGGTGGCCGGCATCAGCCACCCACTGGGCGGTATCGACCATTTGCTGGCCATGGTTGCGGTCGGCTTGTGGGCGGCGCAGCAAACAGGCAATGCGCGCTGGGCACTGCCTTGTACCTTTGTCGGCACCATGCTGATCGGTGGCTTGCTGGGCTTCGAAGGACTGCAGTTGCCGGCACTGGAAAGCGGGATTGCCGCCTCGGTGCTGGCATTGGGCCTGGCCGTTGCACTGGCGGTGCGGCCGCCATTGTTCGTGGCCGTGGGGGCGACGGCGCTGTTTGCGTTGTTCCATGGCGTGGCGCATGGCTTGGAACTGCCGGATATGTCCAGCCCTTGGGCGTATGCGGCAGGGTTCGTCGGTGCGACCGCTGCCCTGCACGCTGCCGGTTATGCGGTGGTGCGCTTCCTGCCGGCGGCGGCCGCGCCGTTGGTGCGAGTCGCCGGTGCGGCATCGGCGGCGACGGGGGTGTGGCTGCTCGCCGGCTGAATATTGCGGTGCCTGTAAAGGCGCTATCGGGAGCAAGCCCCCTCCCACACTCGACACGGTTCCAACTGTGAACACCGTTAAGTGTGGGAGGGGGCTTGCTCCCGATAGCGGTAGACCGGACACCACAGAACCCAAGCCTGCTACCATGCGCGCCTACACCCCTGCCGTGACGACGCCAGCTGATGCCCATCGCTTCCCAACCCTCCTTGAATTCTGTGCTCACGCACTTCCATGACCTGATCGTGCCACTCTGGCAAGGCCCGGGCTGGAATGCCGACCTGGCGCTGCCCTACGAGGCGCTGGACGCCGATCACCGGCCACTGCCCCCGCAACGCTACCGCGCCATGGCCTGTGCCCGGCAGTTGTACCTGTTCGCCAGCCTGATCGGCGAGCCGGGCGCCGCCTTTGCCCAAGAGCGTGCCGCGGCGCTGTTCCGCTCCCTGCAACGGCATTTCCATGACGCCGAGCACGGTGGCTGGTTCTACAGCATCGACCCGACCGGCCAGCCGCTGGACAAGCGCAAAGACCTGTACACCCACGCCTTCATCATCTTCGCCTGCGCCCACTACTGGGCCAAGGTGCGCGAGCCGTTGGTCGAATCCGTGCTGGACGCCGCCCTGTCAGTGGTCGCCGAGCGTTTCGCTACCGGCGACGGCCTGTACGAAGCGGTCTTGGAGCGCAACTGGTCATCCCTCAAATCCGGCCCGTTGCAAAACCCGCTGATGCACCTCGCCGAAGGCTTCCTCGCGACGCTGGCGGTGCGTGAAGATGCAGTCACCCAAGATGCGCTGCTGGATTTGGCAGGTGCGCTGCACAAGCGCTTTATCGATCCTCAGCATGGCGTGATGATGGAAAAACCGCTGGGCGCTGTGGATAACTGGTTTGAGCCGGGGCACCAGTTCGAATGGTTCTTTTTGCTGGAGTCTTCACCCGTGCTGCGCGGCACGCCGCTGCATGCAGCGTTGTCGCGGGCATTTGCCTACGCCGAACTCAAGGGTGTGGATAAAGCCAGCGGCGCGGTCAGCGGCATGCTTGCCCTCGACGGCCATGTGCGCGACGGCACCCAACGGATCTGGGCCCAGGCCGAATACCTGCGGGCACTGACCCTGCGCCCGGGCAGTGAGGCAGTGTTGCAACGCCAGTTGCTGGCGCTGCAACAACGCTTCCTGCATGACAAAGGCTGGCATGAATGCCTGGACGCCAAGGGCGACGTGAGCCGACGGGACATGCCGTCGACCACGCCCTACCACTTGGCGACCTGCTACCAGGGCCTCATGCAATCCACTTGCGATCTGCGGTAAAGCTGATCGTCAGCCAGCGCGCCGCATCCGGCGTGCCGAGCCCTGTGGATATCTCTTCGCGCAGCCGATCCAGCGTCGCGATGTTATCCACCGGGTAATCCGCCGGCAGTACCACATGAATCTCGATAAACCGTGCACGCCCGTGCTTCTGTACGTAAGACACGTAGTCGTCGAAACCATGTCGGGCCTGCGCCGCGTCCATCACTTCGCGCACGGTGTCGTCCAACTGGTCCGGGGCGATCCCCAGCACCTCGCGCAGCGCCGGGCGCAGGATCTTCAAGGCCGGGGCCAGCATGCTCAGGGCCAGCAGGATCAGAATCAATGGGTCGACATACACCGCCCACTCGCCATAGCCCTGGGACTTGAGCAACAGGGCAGCGAGAAAGCTGATCAACAAGCCCACCGACAGCATCGCGTCCACCAGCCAGCTGATGTTATCGAACTGGATCAGTGACGATTTCAGCCGGCGATTGCGATAGCGCACGTAAAAAAAGTAGGCGAACTCGACGACGGTAAACACCGCCGCATAGAGGATCACCAGCCCCAACTCGATCTCACGCCCGCCATTGATAATGCCGAACACACCGTTGAGAAACGCGTAGATGGCGATCAGCAGCAGGAAGCTGCCTTCGATCAGCAACACCATCGGCTCCAGGTGCCAATAACCGAACTGGAAACGCTCGTTGCTTTTTTTCGCGATCAGCTTGGCCGTGATCAGCATCAACACCTTGATGGCGGTGGCGATCAGCGAGAAAAAGCCGTCGAATAGAATGGATTGGGCGCCAGAAATCACACCCGTGACAATCCCGGCGATCGCAACGGCGAACATCAGGATGGTCGATTGTTTGAGCAGTGCCTGCTCACCTCGGTTACTCACATTTCCTCCCGTCAAAACCTTTAAACCGCACAGTGCGGAGGGGTTTTCAGGGGTGGAGTGTACCTTATGTCGTGTTTTGGCCGATTTGACGCCATCGGGGGAAAGCCCCCTCCCACATTCGACTGAGTTTCAACTTTGAAATACGGTCAAGTGTGGGAGGGGGCTTGCTCCCGATAGCCGCGACACGGTCTGACGCCTTACTTGGCCCCGCGCTCAATCGCAAAACCCGCCCAGGTCTGGCTCACCGGCATCAGCTCCAGGCGGTTGATGTTCACATGCGCCGGCGTGTTCAACACCCAGAAAATGGTATCGGCAATGTCCTGCGGCTGGATCGGCTCGGCACCCGCATAGGTAGCGTCGTACCGTGCCTGGTCACCGCCGAAGCGCACCAGCGAGAACTCACTCTCACACAGGCCCGGCTCGATGTTGGTCACACGCACGCCAGTGCCTTGCAGGTCGCAGCGCAGGTTCAGCGAAAACTGCTTCACGAATGCCTTGGAACCGCCATACACATGGCTGCCCGGGTACGGGTAGTTACCGGCGATGGAGCCCAGGTTGATGATGCCGGCGCCACGCCCGTAGGCGATCAAGCGTGGCAACAGCAGGTTGGTGGTGGTCAACAGGCCTTTGATGTTGGTGTCGACCATGGTTTCCCAATCGTCGAGGTTGCACTTGGGCGCAGGATCGGTGCCCACGGCCAGGCCGGCGTTGTTGATCAGCCCGCGCAGCTTGGCGAACGACGGCGGCAGGTTGGCGATGGCGTCTTCCATGCCCTTGCGGTCCCGTACGTCCACCACCAGGCCATGTACTTCAGTCTGCTTGGAAAGCTCTTCGACCAGCGCGTTCAAGCGGTCGGCACGACGCCCCGTGAGCACCAGTTTCCAGCCGGCGTCGGCAAAACGACGGGCACAAGCTTCGCCAAAACCTGAAGTGGCGCCGGTAATAAACAGCGTGTCGGACATGGTGTTCTCCTTGCGGGCATCGGGGAAAAAGTTGCCAGCAGAATGCCCTTACCCCGACGTTGCAGCAACCATTAAGCAAACAACTTCACGCACAGCTGATCACTTTTTAACCAAGCCCAGCAACCCCTTACAAACCGTGGCCTGCAGCCATATGCACGCAGGTTATCCACAACTGCACCCACAGTCTTTGGGGGCAAGTAAAAAACCGCTCAGGCCGCTCAATACAAGGGCTCCAGGGAGTTTTAGAAAGTTTTTTGCTTGACCTGGGCCAAGGCGTATGTAGGCCCTGGTTGAAGGAAAAAGTTCGAGCGATGGCTCCAGGCCAGTCATTTCGGCCTCTGCGGCGGTCTTTCCAGAGTTTAATCACAGACTTATCCACAGGCTTGATCAACACAAAACGGTCATATACCTGTGTCTTTAAACAGGTTGACAAACCCCTTGGGCGGTCGCGAAAAAGTCCCTGATCAAAAAACAATCGACGCGCTGCAGGCCACGCCGTTAAAGGCTTTCAGCCAGCTACTCCCACGTTACCCACAGCCGGTTCCACAGCCGATGGGGACAAGTCAAAACTGTGACAAAACAGGGATTTGCGGCGGCTATATGTCGCGCTTTGGGAGGTGGCTGGATTTGTTTTCCACAATTTGGTCGAGTGCCTGTGGACACCTGATCGTTCCCACGCTCTGCGTGGGAATGCATCCGAAGACGCTCCGCGTCCAAAGCGTGACGCAGAGCGTCACAAGAGGCGCTCCCACGCGGAGCGTGGGAACGATCAGATGACGGGGATCAGTGCCCGCCCAGGTAGGCGTTGCGCACTTCCTCGTTCACCAACAGCTCTTTACCGGTACCTGTGAGGCGAATCTCCCCATTGACCATCACATAGGCCCGGTCCGACAGGCGCAACGCATGGTTGGCGTTCTGCTCCACCAGGAAGATGGTCATCCCGGTGGACGCCAGCTCGCGCAGGGTGGAGAAGATCTGCTTCACCACAATCGGCGCCAGGCCCAGGCTCGGCTCGTCGAGCAGCAACAGCTTGGGCCGGCTCATCAGGGCGCGGGCGATGGCGAGCATTTGTTGTTCACCACCCGACATGGTCATGGCGCGCTGGTTACGGCGCTCCTTGAGTCGCGGGAACAGCTCGAACATGCGCTGCATATCTTCCTGCGCGTACTTGTCGCCAATCGGGATAGTGCCCATCAGCAAGTTTTCCTCGACGGTCATGTCGGGGAATACCCGCCGCCCTTCCGGCGACTGCGCGATGCCGTTGGAGGCAATGTAGTGCGAGGACTTGTGGGTAATGTCGACGCCGCTATAAAGAATCTGCCCCGACTCGGCCCGTGGCTGGCCGAAGATCGACATCAGCAGTGTGGATTTACCCGCACCGTTGGAGCCGATCAGGCTCACGGTTTCGCCTTCGTTGATGTGCAGCGAGACTTTCTTGAGGGCCTGGATCGGGCCGTAGTAGACGTCCAGGTCCTTCATTTCGAGGATGGGTGCGCTCATGCCAGTTCCTCCTCGTCGGCGCCCAGGTAGGCGGCAATCACTTTCGGGTCGTTGCGGATCGCGTCCGGCCCACCTTCGGCAATCACGTTACCGTGGTCGAGCACCACGATGTGGTCGGAAATGCTCATCACCATGCCCATGTCGTGTTCGATCAGCACCACCGTGAGGTCGTGTTCGTCGCGCAGCAGGCGAATCATCGCGCTGAGGGCTTCGGTTTCCTGGGGGTTGAGGCCGGCTGCCGGTTCGTCCAGGCAGATGATCTGCGGCCGTGTGCACATGGCGCGGGCGATTTCCAGGCGGCGCTGCTGGCCATAGGAAAGTTCGCCGGCCAGGCGGTTGGCGCAGTCCACCAGGTCCACCACTTCAAGCCAGTAGAACGCATGGTCCAACGCGTCGCTTTCGGCCTTGCGGTAGCCCTTGGTGTTGAGGATGCCCGCGAGCATGTTGCGGTTGACCCACATGTGCTGGGCCACCAGCAGGTTTTCCACCACCGACATTTCCTTGAACAGACGAATGTTCTGGAAAGTCCGCGCCAAACCTGCGCGGTTCACCAGGTGGGTGCCACCGAACATCTTGTAGTACACCCGGCTGAAGAAGCTTTTCGGCGATACGAAGTCGACAGGCTGGAAGCGCTCGCCGAGCAACTGGATGACGTTGGTCTGCTTGCCACGCACGTTGAGTTCGATCTTGCCGCCGCTGGCTTTATAAAAGCCAGTGAGGCAGTTGAACACCGTGGTCTTGCCCGCACCATTGGGGCCGATCAGGGCGAAGATCGAGTTGCGTTCGACCTTGAGACTCACATCGCTCAAGGCCTTGATGCCACCGAAGTGCATCATCAGGTTTTCCACGGACAGCACGATTTCCTTGCTCATGGTGCGACCCCCTTGCGTGGCGTCACACCCGTGCGGCTGATCCGAATCAAGCCGCGTGGCCGCCAGATCATCATCACCACCATCAACACGCCAAACAGCAGCACGCGGTATTCGGAGAAGCTACGCAGCAGCTCCGGCGCGACCGTCAGCACGAACGCCGCGATGACCACGCCCACCGTCGAGCCCATGCCGCCCAAGACCACGATGGCCAGGATCAGCGCGGACTCGAAGAAGGTGAACGACGACGGGTTGACGAAGCCCTGGTAGCTGGCAAAGAACACCCCGGCCAAACCGGCCGTGGAGGCACCGATGGTGAACGCCGAGAGCTTGACCAGTACGTGGTTCAGGCCCATGGAGCGGCAGGCGATCTCGTCTTCGCGCAAGGCTTCCCAGGCGCGACCGACCGGCATGCGGGTCAGGCGGTGCTTGATGTACAGCACGGCCAGCACCACCAGGAACAGCACGATGTAGATGAACATGAACTTGATGTTGGCGTTGTAATCGATACCGAAAAACTCGTGGAACGGAACCCCGCCGTCCTTCGCCTTGCGCCCGAACTCCAGGCCGAGGAAGGTCGGTGATGGCACCGGCATGCCGTTCGGGCCACCGGTGAACGACAGCCAGTTGTTCAGCACCAGGCGGATGATCTCACCGAAGCCCAGGGTCACGATGGCCAGGTAATCGCCGTGCATTCGCAACACCGGGAAGCCGAGAATGCACCCCGCTAATGCCGCCGCGATAGCCGCCAGTGGCAGCACCGACCAGAAACCCAGCCCCAGGTATTGATAACCCAGCGCCAAGCCATAGGCACCGATGGCGTAGAACGCCACGTAACCCAGGTCGAGCAGACCGGCCAGGCCCACCACGATGTTGAGGCCCAGGCCCAGCAATACGTAGATCAGCCCGAGGATCACCACGGTCAGCAGGTACTTGTTGGCGAAGATCGGGAACACGATGGCAATCACGATCAGCGCCGGGATGATCCAGCGCAGCCGCGACTTGTAGTCCGGCGCCAGCACGTGCACGCCGGAACCACTGGTCTCGAAGCCCTGCAGAATCTTCAGGCCCTTCGAGGTTTGCAGGAACAGGCTCATGGCGAAACGGCCGACCATCACAATGGCGACCAGCAAGCCCACGCGGGCCGGTTCCAGGTTGAAGCTGTAGCCGTCGAGGACCACGCCGACGATGGGGCCGAACACAACCAGCGCAATCAGCCCGGCAAGGACCGTATCGACCACGCTTTTCTTGATATCGATAGATTTGGCAGCAGACATGTTTACACCTTCGCCACAAGTGGGCGACCAAGCAGGCCCTGAGGACGGAAAATCAGAATCACCACCAGCAGGGAGAAACTGAACACGTCTTTGTAGTCAGAGTTGATCAACCCCGAGAACAACGACTCGGAGATACCGAGGATGATCCCGCCCAGCATCGCCCCAGGCAGGGAGCCGATGCCGCCGAGTACCGCTGCGGTGAACGCCTTGATGCCGATGATGAAGCCGGCATAGAAGTCGAAGGTGCCGTAATTGAGCGTGATGAGCACGCCGGCCAGCGCGGCCATGGCGGCGCCGATGACGAACACGTAGGAGATCACCCGGTCGGTGTTGATGCCCAGGATCGAGGCCATCTTGCGGTCTTGCTGAGTGGCGCGGCACATGCGGCCGAGCTTGGTGTACTTGATCACATAGGTCAGCAGGGCCATGCCCGCGAAGGCGGCGACCAGGATGAAGACCTTGGTGTACGTGAGCTGGACGAACCCGCTGCCGATGTCGACACGCCAGGCCCCAGCCAGCAGGGTCGGAATACCTTGTTGCTTGGCGCCCTGGGCGATCTGCGCGTAGTTCTGCAGGATCAGGGAGATGCCGATAGCGCTGATCAGCGGTGCCAGGCGGGTGGAGTTACGCAGGGGTTTGTAGGCGACACGCTCGATGACCCAACCGTACACGCCGGTGACGACCACGGTGAAGATCAAGGTGCCGAGAATGAGCAGCGGAAAGGATTCGATGCCGAAGTAAGCCAGCAGTGCCAGACTGATCGCCGCGAGGTAAGCGGAAATCATATAAACCTCGCCGTGGGCGAAGTTGATCATGCCAATGATGCCATAGACCATTGTGTAGCCGATGGCGATCAGGCCATAGACCGACCCGAGGGTCAGGCCGTTGACCAGTTGCTGCAGGAAAATACCATCCATAACGCAATCTCACGCGGTGAGCACCTGCACACCGGTGGGTGTGCGGCACTTCTGGAGGAAAAGACAGATCTTGATGACAACACCACTCCCCTGTGAGAGGGGCTTGCTCCCGATGGCGGTGGATCAGGTTTGAACAGGCTGACTGACACACCGCGATCGGGAGCAAGCCCCCTCCCACATTGGAGCTGTGGTGCTAATGCTTACTTCTGTTTTTCCAGCTGGTGGTATTTGCCGTCTTTATCCCACTCGTAAACCACGTAGTCGGAGACCTTCAGGTCGCCCTTGGCATCCCAGGCTTTTTCGCCCATGACGGTTTTCACCGGGTGAGCCTTGAGCCACTTGGCGGCGTCTTCGCCCTTGTTGGACTTGGCACCGTTGAAACCGGCGGCCAGGGCCTGGATCGAGGCATAGGCGTACAGGGTGTAGCCTTCAGGCTCGTAACCGGCCTTACGGAACTCATCCACCACGGCCTTGCTGTCAGGCAGCAAGCGCGGATCGGCGCCGAATGTCATGAGCACGCCGTCTACGTACTGGTTGCCACCGGCTGTTTTCGCCAGTTCGTCGGTCACTACGCCGTCATCGGACATGAACTTGGCTTTGAGGCCCGCTTCACGAATCTGACGAACCAAAGGACCGGCTTCCGGGTGCAGGCCGCCGAAGTACACAACGTCGGCGTCCAGGGAGCGGATCTTGGTCACCAGGGCGCTGAAGTCTTTCTCGCCACGGGTCAGGCCCTCTTCCAGCACAGGCTTCACGCCGCGCTTGGTCAACTGGGCGGAGGTAGCGTCGGCCAGGCCCTTGCCGTAGGTGTCCTTGTCGTTGATGACTGCGACTTTCTTGCCCTTGAGCACGTCGACGATGTAGTCGCCGGCGACGATACCTTGCTGGTCGTCCCGCCCGCACATGCGGAACATGGCGCCCAGGCCGCGTTCGGTCACTTGTGGGTTGGTGGAGCCTGGGGTGATCGCGATGATGCCCGCTTCGTCGTAGACCTCGGAGGCCGGGATGGTGTTGGACGAGCAGAAGTGCCCGACCACGCCGATCACTTTATCCTGGTCCGCCAGGCGGTTGGCCACGGCCACGGCCTGCTTGGGTTCACAGGCGTCGTCACCGGCGACCAGCTTGATCTGTTCGCCGTTGATACCGCCCGCCTTGTTGATCACATCGGCCGCCGCTTGGGCACCCTTCATGTACTGCTCACCGAAAGCTGCGTTGGCACCCGTCATCGGGCCGGCCACGCCAATCTTCACATCAGCTTGAACAAACGTAGAAACACCCAGCGCCGCTGCGACGGCGAGAGCCAGGAAACCTTTCTTGTAAAACGTCTGGGACATGAGTGGTGCTCCGATATTTTTGATTTATGGCACGACAACTTGCATTCAAACTTTCCACTGAAAGCCCAGAGCAAGGCGCGTGCCATTACGTTTTTATTCTTCAAAAAGACACGGTGTCATTGTTATCACGGGTGTTTCGCCGCCTTTCGCCAGGACGTGCAACCGTCTAGCGTCAGGAGGTGCAACCTTTCACCGCAAAAAGTACAACCCGAGCAGGTCGCACCTGCAACCAGACGGATAAACGACAGTTCCTACACCTGTAACAACGTGCGTAACGGAACTGCACATTTACAGTGCGCGATTGCTACGACTTGCACCAATACAGATTAGTAGCCGGCTAAGAAAATGCAGGCTTTTGACAGGTATCTCGCCGATCAGATCACGATCCGCAGGCACTGCCCCGCGTGATACAGCGAGAATCCGGCCTCATACAGGCAACTGCGCAGGCCCACCCCGACCAACGGCTGCATCGGCGCAAAGGGAATCGGCAACGCCTGGGGATCCTGGTGACATAAATAGTCGGCGAACGCCTTGCCGACCACGCTACCGGTGGTCACACCACGCCCGTTATAGCCCGTGACGGCCACCAGGCCCGGCGCAGGCTCGAACAGGCGCATCAAATGGTCCGGGGTGAAGGCAATACAGCCAGTCCAGGTGTATTCCCACTGCACCGATTTGAGGTACGGGAAGTAATGCTGCTGCACCCGATCGGCCCACGCCTTGAGGAACCAGGCCGGCTTCTGATTGCCGTTGCCCAGGCTGCCGAGCAACAGGCGGCCGTCGGCGTCGCGGCGGATACTGCTCAACACCTGGCGGGTGTCCCATGAACCTTGCCCACCGGGCAGAATCTGCTCGGCAGCGGCATCGGTCAGCGGCGCGGAGGCGACCTGATAGTAGTAGCCGGGGAAAAAATTGCGCCGCAGCTCAGTCCACTCACCTTCGGTGTAGGCATTGGAAGCGATCACCACCTGTGCAGCCTGCACAGAGCCCTGCGCGGTCTGCACCGACCAGTGTGAACCTTGGCGCTCGAGCTGGGTGACCGGCGAATGGTCGAACAACTGCCCACCCAGGCCAACCGCGGCATTCGCCAATCCGCTGGTATAGGCCATTGGATTCAAGGTGCCAGCACGCCGATCCAGCAGCGCGGCGGCAATCTTGCGGGTGCCCGTAGCCTGCTCGCACGCCTGCCCGGTGAGCAGCTCAACCGGCGCGCCACGGCGCTTCCATTGTTCTTCACGACTGCGCAAATCCGCCTCGCCACGCGCGTTGTGCGCCATGTGCAAGGTGCCCTCGCGGCGCAATTGGCAATCGATGTTGTATTTGTCGACCAGGCTGAACACCAGGGACGGTGCTGCGCCCAGCATGCGGTTGAGCTGGCTGCCTACCGCTTCGCCGAAACCGGCTTCGATTTCGTCCGGAGGAATCCACAAACCGGCGTTGACCAGCCCGACGTTACGCCCCGAACCACCATGGCCGGTGCGATGGGCCTCCAGCACGGCAACGCTCTTACCCTGTTCCAGCAAGTGAATGGCGGCCGACAAACCAGTGATGCCGGCGCCGATCACACACACATCCACCTTGACCTCGCCCTTGAGCGCGGCACGATCCGGCCGGCCGGGGGTGAGGTATTCCCATAAACATGTTTCGCGTAGTGCCATTGCCAGACTCCGATGAGACCCAACAAACAACAATTTTGATATGTAAATACACACAACTGTGGGAGGGGGCTTGCTCCCGATAGCGGTGTGTCAGTCAGCCTATTCCAACCTGATCCACCGCCATCGGGAGCAAGCCCCCTCCCACAGTTCTATCTCACTGCGACTTGAGGTATCAGTCGAAAGTGATGCCCTGGGCCAGCGGGAGCTCAAGCGAGTAGTTCACGGTGTTGGTCTGGCGACGCATATAGCCGCGCCACGCATCCGAACCCGACTCACGCCCGCCGCCGGTTTCTTTCTCACCGCCAAACGCGCCGCCGATTTCCGCGCCGCTCGGGCCGATGTTGACGTTGGCGATCCCGCAATCACTGCCCACCGCCGACATGAACTGTTCGGCTTCACGGACATCCGTGGTGAAGATGCACGACGACAACCCTTGCGGCACGGCGTTGTTCAGGCGCAGGGCCTCGTTGAAGTCGCTGTAGCCGATCACGTACAGGATTGGCGCAAAGGTTTCGCTGCACACCACGTCGCTCTGCTCGGGCATTTCCACGATGGCAGGCGATACGTAATAGGCGTTGGGGAACTTGTCCTCCAACTGACGCTTGCCGCCGAACACCTTGCCGCCTTCGCTCAGGGCCTGCTCCAGCGCGTCCTGCATATTTTCAAAGCTGTGTTTATCAATCAGCGGGCCGATCAGGTTGCCTTCCAGCGGGTGGCCGATGCGCACTTTGGCATAGGCCGCCTTGAGGCGGGTGACGATTTCTTCCTTGACCGACTCATGGGCGATCAGGCGGCGCAAGGTGGTGCAACGCTGGCCGGCGGTGCCGACCGCACTGAACAGAATGGCGCGCACGGCCATGTCCAGGTCGGCGCTCGGGCCGAGGATCATCGCGTTGTTGCCGCCCAGTTCGAGAATGCTGCGGGCAAAGCGTGCGGCGACTTTGGGCGCCACTTCGCGGCCCATGCGGGTGCTGCCGGTAGCGCTGATCAGGGCCACACGCGGGTCATCCACCAACGCGGCGCCAGCATCGCGGCCACCGATGATGACTTGGCTCAGGTAGGGCGGCGCATCGTTGAAATGCTTCAGGACGCGCTCGAACAGCGCCTGGCAGGCCAGGGCGGTGAGCGGGGTCTTTTCCGACGGCTTCCAGATCACCGCGTTACCGCACACCAACGCCAGGGCCGTGTTCCACGCCCACACCGCCACCGGGAAGTTGAACGCGCTGATCACTCCGACCACGCCCAGCGGGTGCCAGGTTTCACGCATGTGGTGGCCGGGGCGCTCGGAGGCAATGGTCAAGCCGTACAGCTGGCGGGACAGGCCGACGGCGAAATCGCAGATGTCGATCATTTCCTGTACTTCACCCAAGCCTTCCTGGGTGATCTTGCCCGCTTCCCAGGACACCAGTTCGCCCAGGTCGGCCTTGTATTCGCGCAGCACGTCGCCGAACTGGCGCACCAGCTCGCCGCGACGCGGGGCCGGCACCTTGCGCCAGGCTTCGAATGCATGCTCGGCGCGACTGACCTGTTGCTCCACCTCGGCGGCACCTTGCCAATGCACGCTGCCGAGACGGCTGCCATCAATCGGCGAATGCACGGGTTGTTTACCCGACTGGTACAACGCCGGGTCTACCCCGAGGCGATCAAGCAATGCGGCAACCATGGGTCGCTCCTTCAATCTGCAGACAGAAAATTCGCGCCGCACCCAGCACGGCGATCCAGAGCTTATTTGTAGCTGGCCCAAGACTTGCCAACAAACGACGATTAGGCGAGATATCATTCCGTTTATTCATGCAAAGCATCAGACGAGGCGTGCCGTGCTGAACAAAAGACATTTGCCTTCGATCACCGCCCTGCAGTGTTTCGAAGCCGCCACCCGCCATTTGAGCTTCACCCGCGCCGCCGAGGAGTTGAACCTCACGCAGAGCGCGGTGAGCAAGCAAGTGGCGCAACTGGAAGAACTGCTGCAACACCTGCTGTTCCGCCGAGTACGCCGCCGCCTGCAGATGACGCCGGCAGGGGATCTGTACCTGGTGGAAGTGCGCAAGATCCTCACGCAGGTGGAGATGTCCACCCATTACCTGCGCTCCTACGGCGGCGAGACCGAGGTATTGCGCGTGTCCACGCCGTACACCTTTGGCGCACGCTGGCTGGTGCCACGCCTCAAGGGCTGGCGTTTGCGTCACCCGCAAATCCACCTCGACCTGTGCAACGAGCAGGCCCCCGATGAACTGCTGCAAGGCAAGGCGGACATGGCCTTTTACTTCGGCCAGGGCTCACGCGCCGGCACCGAGAGCCTGAAACTGTTCAGCGAGGAATTGGTGCCGGTGTGCGCGCCGGAGAGCCTGCCGGCCAAGCCGTTCAGTGATCCGACCCAACTGAGCGAGCTGGTACTGCTGCAAAACGCCTCACGCCCCCAAGGCTGGCACGACTGGTTCGCGAGCCAAGGCTACCAGACCGAACACAGCTACCACGGTCCGCGTTTCGACACCTTCTATATGTGCATTCGTGCGGCACAGGTGGGCTGTGGCGTGGCGCTGCTGCCGCGGTTTCTGGTGGAGGAAGAGCTGGCCGAGGGCAAGCTGGTGATTCCCTGGCAGCATGCGATGCCAAGCCAGGACGCGTATTACCTGGCTTATCCCGAGCACTCGGCAGAGGTGCCCAAGGTGCGCGAATTCGTGAAATGGATGATGGAGCAAGTGGCTTAGTACCCGGGATACCGCAATCGGGAGCAAGCCCCCTACCACACTTGGAATGCATTCCAACCTGTGGAAGGGGGCTTGCTCCCGATGAGGCCAGTCGTCACACCCGAAAAAATCACTGGCAAAACCCCATGGGTCTATGCGCCACTAGCGCCATTCCTTAATCGTGCGTAAAGGCCGGCGCCCCTCGCCGACCCGTCTGGAGATTCCCATAATGAGCGAGAGTGTGTTTGCCGATCGCATCGTGCAGAACCTGCTCGACACCGACTTCTACAAGCTGACCATGATGCAGGCGGTGCTGCACAACTACCCCAACGTGGAAGTTGAATGGGAATTCCGTTGCCGTAACAGCGAAGACCTGCGCCCGTACCTGGCGGAAATCCGCTACCAGATCGAGCGTCTCGCCGAACTGAGCCTGAGCGCTGACCAACTGAGTTTTCTGGAGCGCATCAGCTTCATGAAGCCGGACTTCCTGCGTTTTCTCGGGTTGTTCCGCTTCAACCTGCGTTACGTGCAAACCGGCATCGAGAACGGCGAGTTGTTCATCCGCCTGCGCGGGCCGTGGCTGCACGTGATCCTGTTTGAAGTGCCGATGCTGGCCATCGTCAGCGAAGTGCGTAACCGCTACCGCTACCAGACCGTGATCCTGGAACAGGCCCGCGAGCAGCTGTATCGCAAGTTCGACTGGCTCACCGACAACGCCAGCAGCGACGAGCTGTCGGAGTTGCAGGTGGCCGACTTCGGCACGCGTCGACGCTTCTCGTACCGGGTGCAGGAAGAAGTGGTCAATGTGCTCAAGCATGACTTCCCCGGGCGATTCGTCGGCACCAGCAACGTGCACCTGGCCCGCGAGCTGGGCATGAAACCCCTGGGCACCATGGCTCACGAGTGGATCATGGCGCATCAGCAGCTCGGCCCGCGCCTGATCGACAGCCAGATCGCCGCGCTCGACTGCTGGGTCCGCGAATACCGTGGCCTGCTGGGCATTGCCCTGACCGATTGCATCACCACCGACGCGTTCCTCGGCGACTTCGATTTGTACTTCGCCAAGCTGTTCGACGGCCTGCGCCACGATTCCGGCGACCCCGTGCAGTGGGCCGAGAAAGCCATCGCCCACTACCACAAGCTCGGTATCGAGCCGATGAGCAAGACCCTGGTGTTCTCCGACAGCCTGACACTGCCCAAGGCCCTGGAGATATTCCGTGCGCTGCGCGGTCGGATCAATGTGAGCTTCGGCATCGGCACCAACCTGACCTGTGATATCCCAGGGGTTGAGCCGATGAGCATCGTGCTTAAAATGACGGCCTGCAATGGCCAGCCGGTGGCGAAGATCTCTGATGAGGCGGGCAAGACCCATTGCACCGACCCGAATTTCGTCGCCTATTTGCGTCACGTTTTCAAAGTACCTGCCCTATCCAGCAAGGAGTGAATCATGCAAGCCGTACAGCGTGAGATTGCGCAGCAGCTCAAGGTCCAAGCGCCGTTCAAAGACCCGGCCGCCCTTGAGGCCGAAGTGGCTCGCCGCGTGGCTTTTATCCAGGATTGCCTGCGCAATTCCGGGCTCAAGACGTTGGTGCTGGGCATCAGCGGCGGCGTCGACTCCCTGACCGCGGGCCTCCTGGCCCAGCGCGCGATGAAGGAGCTGCGTGCCACCACCGGTGACCAAGCCTACCGCTTTATCGCCGTGCGCCTGCCTTACGAAACCCAGTTCGACGAACACGATGCCCAGGCTTCGGTGGACTTTATCGAGCCGGATGAACGCCACACCGTCAACATCGGCCCGGCAGTGAAATCCCTGGCCAATGAAGTGGCGGCGTTTGAAGGCAAGGCGGCAGTCTCCCGCGATTTCGTACTAGGCAACACCAAGGCGCGCATGCGCATGGTCGCGCAATACACCATCGCGGGGGCTACGGGTGGGCTGGTAATCGGCACTGACCATGCGGCGGAAGCGGTCATGGGCTTTTTCACCAAGTTCGGTGACGGGGCCTGTGACCTGGCACCGCTGAGCGGGCTGGTAAAGCATCAGGTGCGAGCGATTGCGCGGCACTTTGGCGCGCCGGAGTCGTTGGTGGAGAAGGTGCCGACGGCCGACCTGGAAGACCTGTCACCGGGCAAGCCGGACGAGGCGTCCCACGGCGTGACCTATGCCGAGATCGATGCGTTCCTGCACGGCGAGCCGGTGCGTGAGGAAGCGTTCAAGATCATTTGCGATACGTATCGCAAGACCGAACACAAGCGGGTGATGCCGTTTGCGCCTTGAGGCGAACCCGATAGTGTTGGGTTGATTTGCAGAATGTCATCGGGGGCAAGCCCCCTCCCACACTTGGAATGCATTCCAACCTGTGGGAGGGGGCTTGCCCCCGTTGAACGATGACGCGGTCTTACTTGACGGTCACAGTGCCTTTCATCATCGAGATGTGGCCCGGGAACGAGCAGAAGAACGCATAGTCGGTACCCGCTGCCAGCTTCGACACATCGAAGGTCACCGAGTCTTTCTCGCCGGCACCGATGATCTTGGTGTGGGCGATGATGCGGGTGTCGCCGTCTTTCAGGTAGTTCTTGTCGAGACCGGCGGCCATGCCGTCGCTGGCGATACCTGGCATGTCGGCAGCGGAACTCAGCACCCAGTTATGGCCCATGACGTTTTTCGGCAAGCTGCCGGAGTGGGTCAGCTCGACGGTGAATGTCTTGCAGCTTTTGTCGATTTCAATGGCCTTGGTGTTAAAGGACATTTGATCAGTGGAGTCGACGGTGACCTTGCACTCTGCAGCAAGCAACTGGCCGCTCGCCAGAGTCAGCAGGGAAACAGCAACGAGTTTGGCAAACATGTGAATCTCCAAGGCAGGGTTTAAAAAACGCGGATTGCGACAAGGGTGCCTCAAGCAGGCAGGAATTCTTATGATCTGAATCAACAGATTGTATACAACTTTAGGCTATCAGCCGTATCAACACAATCTACCAGCCAAAGTACTACGACCTGTCTATGATCGGCCCATCACCCAACGGAGTCCGAGCCATGCACCTCAATCAACTGTTCAACGGCCTGTTCGCGGCCTACGCCTGCGGTAAGTGAAGGCCAAGCGCGCGGCTAAGCTGCTACCATGGCAGCCCAAGGCAGCCGAGCGCCGCCACCCTCACCTTCGACCCTAGAGGATCGCCCATGGCCAAACCTAATTACTCCTTCGCCAAACGTCAGAGAGACTTGGCCAAGGAGCAGAAGAAAGAGGAAAAACTGCAACGCAAGAAAGCCGCCGCAGAAGGAGAAGCGAACGCGCTGAACCATGATGTGGATGGTGAAGAGACGAACGACGAGGCTGAAACACCAAAGGATCCGGCGCAATAAATTGCTTTGTGGTGAGCAGGCCAGACCGGCTCACCACAATCCAGGGTCATTGCAGCGGCATCACCGTCACCCGTACCTCCGGGTCATGGCTCCCCCCTCCCAGAATCACCCCTCGCAACGGCGATACATCCGAGAAATCCCGGCCCCAGGCCAGGGTGATGTGCTCCAGTGCCGGCTGCACATTGTTCGTCGGATCGAAATCCACCCAGCCCGACACCGGGCAATACACCGAAACCCAGGCATGGGACGCGTCCGCGCCGATCAGACGCGGCTGCCCCGGCGGTGGCTGGGTCAGCAGGTAGCCGCTGATGTAGCGCGCCGCCAGGCCCCGCGAGCGCAGGCAGGCGAGCATCAGGTGGGCAAAGTCCTGGCAGACGCCGCGGCGGCGCTCCAGCACTTCCACCAGGGGCGTGGCGACCTGGGTGGCTTCGGCATCGAACGTGAACTCACTGAAGATCTTCTCCATCAACGCTTGCGTCCCCAGCAGCAACGGCATGCCTGGGGGGAAACAGCTTTCGGAGAACTCAACGAAGGTTTTCTTCAAGTGCACGTAAGGCGATTCAAAGCGATAGCGGCAGGCTTCGATCAGTGGCGCCGACATCGGCTGGCTGCTGTAGGTCAGGCTGTCACGGGTCTGATCCCAGGCGGGTGACTGCTCAAAGTCCAGCGCCGGCCGCGCCAGCACCTCTACGGTCAGCCCGGCATTCACCAGCAGCTCGTCATGAGGCCGTTCGAACGCGAGACGGGTGATCGGGTTGCCGAACACGTCCAGCTCATCCCGCCGCGAAGACGGCTGCGGGCTGATATCCAGTTGCTGCGAACTGCAGCGCTGCCAGGCGCAGGGCCTGGGCCACAAGTGTGCCAATTGCTGAGCCAGGGACACCGGGCTGTCATAGTGGTAATGGGTATCATGGAAAATCTGGTAGCGCGCACTCATCACACCGACACCGTTTGTTGGCTGACATCATCCACGTGGACAAAGTGACGCAACGCCAGGCGATCCGACACCTGCCCACTCTCATCGGCCACCGCCTGCAGCAGGTCGGCCAGGCCGTCCAATGCGGCGCGTACGCTGGACTCGCCGAACAGCGGGTTCTCCAGGCAGCCCAGGTCAAACCGCGTCAGGCGCTCCACCAGAGGCCCGAGGCCGGTTTCCCGTGGCACCCCGAAGTCATCGTTGAGACGGCGCAGGGTACGGCTCACCAATTTGAGCTGGAACAGCACGGCATGGGGGTTCTGCTCATCCAGCAGCAACAAGTCGAGCACCGGAATCAATTGCGGCACCGCCAGGTAGCGAGAACGATAGGTGATGCTGCTGTTACCCAGCTCCAGCAACCATTCCAGCCCCGCCTGATCGAACACCGCCATACCGCGCAGGAACGCCGCGAGGCTGCTGCTCAGAAATTGCAGGCGCTCGATGCGCCGCCCCATCATCAAGAAGCGCCAGCCTTCGTCGCGGGTCATATCGTCCAGGGCAAACCCGGACAGCGCCGCCAGCGACATCACCAAACGGTTGAGGAAGTCCAGCAGCTCGCCGAAGTCCGGCGCTTCGCTTTCCAACTCCAGCGCTTCGCGTTGCAGCTCCACCAACGCCTGCCAGTTTTCCCGCGACAACTTACCGCGCACCTGGGACGCCGCCCACTGCAAACGCTGCAGATTGGCGCGCAGGCTCGACGGCCAGTCATCGCCCAGCAAGGCCGCCAACAGGCGTTCAGGCAACTCGCCCTCCTCCGGCAACAAGTGCAGGCTGTCACCCAGCTCGACCGCCGCCTGCAACGCCTGCGGATCGTCACCGTCGACATAGCGCGCCAACACGATGCGCAGCCAGCGCGCGCTGTTATCACAGCGCTCGCAATAACGACCAAACCAGAACAGGTTCTCCACCACCCGCGATGGCAGATAAGGGTCGCGGCGCACCAGGTCATGCACACCGATCGCACGCTGCGCGCGCCAATGCTCACCCCCGGCGGCGCGTTCGCCGAGCACCCAGGTGTCTTTGCTCGCGCCACCGCGCTGCATCGACACCACTTCGGCATCCGCCTCGGCCGCCACGCGGGTCAGCCCGCCCGGCAGCACGCGATAACCTTCCTCACTCGCCACGGCGTAGACGCGCATGCCAATGGCGCGGTGTTGCAGGTGGTCATCCACGGTATGCCACACCGGAGCCTGGGACAGTTGCGCCAACTCCTGGGCGACATACGCATAGGGTCGCGCACGCATGCGTTCGGCCAGGGCCTCGCGTTGTTCGTCGTTCAAATCACGCCCGAAGACCGGGGTGAAACTTTGCGAAGGAAACGCCGGTTTGATCAGCAGTTCCGGGAGTTTCTCCAAGGCTTTTGCGAGCACCGGCCCCTCGCCGCACCACCAGGTGGCGATGGACGGCAGGATCAATGCTTCGCCAAATAAAAACTCGTTGATCTTCGGCAAAAAGCCGAGCAGGCCCGGGGACTCCAACACACCGCTGCCCAACGCATTGGCGACCAATACGTTGCCCTGGCGCGCCGCATCCAGCAGGCCGGGCACGCCGAGGGCCGAGTCGGTGCGCAATTCCAGCGGGTCGCAGAAGTCGTCATCCAGCCGGCGCATGATGGCGTGCACCCGGCGCAGGCCACTGAGGGTTTTGAGGAACACCGTGCTGTCACGCACGGTGAGATCACCGCCCTCCACCAGCGGGTAACCCAGCTGGCGCGCAAGGTAGAGATGTTCGAAATAACTTTCGTTGAAGCGCCCCGGCGTGAGCAACACAATCAGCGGCGGCTGGTCATCGCCAGGCGCCTGGCGAGCCAGGGTTTCCTGCAGGGTGCGGAAGAAACCGGTGAGGTGCTGCACTTGCAGATCGCGGTACAGGTCCGGTAACGCACGCGACACGATAGTGCGGTTTTCCAAGGCATAACCCGCACCCGACGGCGCCTGGGTGCGGTCGGCGGTGACCCACCAGCGGCCATCCGGCGTACGCGCCAAGTCCACCGCATACAGGTGCAGGAACGTCCCCTGCGGCGGCTGGATACCCTGGCACGGCCACAGGAAGTTGTTATGCCCGAACACCAGCTCGGCCGGCAGCAAGCCTTCCTTGATCAAGCGTTGCGGGCCGTAGAGATCGGCCAGCACGGCATTGAGCAAGCGCGCACGCTGGGCGATCCCCGCAGCGAGGTGCTGCCATTCATCGGCAGCCAGCACATGGGGCAGCAGATCCAGTTCCCACGGGCGGTCGGCGCCCTTGGGGTCGGCGTAGACGTTGTAGGTCACGCCGTTTTCCTGGATCTGCCGGGTCAACAGGGCCTGACGCTGGGCCAGTTGCGCAGGCGTACTGCGTTGCAAGTGGTCGAGCAGGCGCTGCCAATGGGCACGCACCGCGCCGCTGTCATCCAGCAGTTCGTGATAAGTGCCCGCAGTCAGCGGGTAACGGTCGAGCAAGTCGGACATGGAACGCTCGGCAGGGCAAAGGGGGTAAAAGTCACCGCAGTCTAATGTGGACAGGGTTTGTGTGGCGAGGGAGCTTGCTCACGCTGGGCTGCGTAGCGGCCCCGGAGATCCCGGGAGCGCTTCGCACTCCAGCGGGAGCAAGCTCCCTCGCCACACAAACGCCGTCTCATAGTTGATCCGCGTCAGTCATTTTTATTGGGAAAACGCCGCAAATCCAGGGTCATCGGTAACTCATCGTTGATGACCACCGGCGGTACAGGGAGCTTGCCCGGACTATGGCCAAGACGGAAAAACCGCGCCATGCGCCGGCTCTCGGCTTCGTTGGCGTTCACCGGCAAGCTGTCGTAATTCCGCCCGCCCGGGTGGGCCACGTGGTACTGGCAGCCGCCGAGGGAGCGTTGCATCCAGGTGTCGAGCAGGTCGAACACCAGCGGCGCATGCACCGGGATGGTCGGTTGCAGGCAGTTGGCCGGTTGCCAGGCGCGGTAACGCACGCCGGCGACAAATTCACCGACTCGCCCGGTGGCTTGCAGCGGTACCGCAATACCGTTGCAGGTCAGCAGGTAGCGTTGCGGCGCCAACCCGGTGAGTTTCACTTGCAGGCGTTCCAGCGACGAATCCACATAGCGCACCGTACCGCCCGCCGCGCCCTCTTCGCCCAGCACGTGCCAGGGTTCGAGGGCCTGGCGCAGTTCCAGCTCGATGCCACCGACCGCGTAGTCGCCGACCTTGGGGAAACGAAACGCCAGATGCGCCGCAAACCATTCGGCACGCAGCGGATAACCGGCGGCATTCAGCTCGACGATCACATCGGCAAAGTCCTGCTCGATAAAGTGCGGCAACAGGAAACGGTCATGCAGCTCGGTACCCCAGCGCGCCAGTTTCGGCGGCGCATAAGGTTCGCGCCAGAAACGCGCAACCAAGGCGCGCAGCAGCAGTTGCTGAGTCAAGCTCATGCGCGCATGGGGCGGCATCTCAAAAGCGCGCAGCTCCAGCAGGCCCAGGCGGCCAGTGGCACCGTCGGGCGAGTAAAGTTTGTCGATGCAGAATTCCGCGCGGTGGGTGTTACCCGTCACGTCGATCAGCAGGTTGCGCAGCAGGCGATCGACCAGCCACGGCGGGCACTCTTCGCCGGGCGCCGGCATTTGGGCGAAAGCGATTTCCAGCTCGTACAGCGCGTCGTTACGCGCCTCGTCGACCCGCGGTGCCTGGGAGGTCGGGCCGATGAACAACCCGGAAAACAGGTAGGACAGCGAAGGGTGGTTGTGCCAGTAGCTGATCAGGCTGCGCAGCAGATCCGGCCGGCGCAGGAACGGTGAATCCTTGGGCGTTGCGCCGCCCATGACAAAGTGGTTACCGCCACCGGTGCCGGTGTGGCGCCCGTCGATCATGAATTTTTCGGTGGTCAGGCGGGTTTGTCGCGCTTCTTCGTAGAGGAATTCGGTGCGCTCCACCAACTCGTCCCAGGTGGCGGACGGTTGCACGTTGACCTCGATCACACCCGGGTCAGGCGTGACGCGAAAGTTGCTCAGGCGCATGTCAAACGGCGGCTCGTAACCTTCCAGCAGTACGGGGCAATGCAACTCTTCGGCGGTGGCTTCGATGGCGGCCACCAGCTCCAGGTAATCCTCGACGCGCTCCAGCGGCGGCATGAACAGGTACAGGCGCCCGCCCCGCGCTTCAGCACACAGCGCGGTACGGGTCAGCCAATCGGCGGACTCATCCACTGTGGGCACGCGCTCGTCGCCAGGCGCGGGCTCGCCGTGACTCTTCAGTTGCGCAGGCGTCGGCAGCTCCGGTTGATCCTGATTGGGGTCAACCGGATGCACGAAGGGATACTCCGCCGCGCTCACCCATGGCTGCGACGCCAATGGCAGGCGGTAGCCGAGCGGCGAATCCCCCGGCACCAGCCGACAGTGGTTATCGCGCAAGTACCAGCGCCCGCTCTGCCAACGATCATTGGCCGCCGTGCGCGCCAGCGGCAGCACGTGGCCGATGACTTTATCCAGGCCCTGGCTGAAGACTTTGCGCAGGCGTTCGCGCTCCAGCTCATCGCTCAGGCGCGGATCCTGGGCGGTGACGTTTTGCGGCAGCGCGCCCTCGCGCCACAGGTAATAGAAGTTGTCTTCAAAGGCCGGGAACACGAAACGCGCAGGCAGCTTGAGGCGCTCGGCGACGCTGGCCAGGAAGCGTCCGGCCAGCGCGTCGTCGGCGCCGTAGTCCTCCTGTTCATCGGCGATCAGCGCAGGGTTGTGCCAGATCGGCACCCCGTCGCGGCGCCAGTAACAGTTGAGCGACCAGCGCGGCAGTTGCTCGCCGGGGTACCACTTGCCCTGCCCGAAGTGCACCAGCCCCGTCGGCGCGTAGTGCTTGCGCATGCGCTGGAACAGCTCGGCAGACAGGCGCCGCTTATTCGGCCCCAGCGCGGCGGTGTTCCACTCGGCACCGTCGGGGTCGTCGATAGAGACGAAGGTCGGCTCGCCGCCCATGGTCAGGCGCACGTCATCCTTGAGCAGGTCACTGTCGATCTGACGGCCCAGCGCCTGGATCGCCAGCCACTGCTCTTCGGTGTAGGGCTTGGTCACCCGTGGCGCTTCCCAAATGCGCTCCACCGACATTTCATGGGTGAATTCGCACTCGCACGGCTCCACCAGCCCACTGATCGGCGCGGCAGAGGATGGGTCGGGACTACAAGCCAAAGGAATATGACCTTCACCGGCGAACAACCCGGAAGTGGCATCCAGGCCGATCCATCCTGCACCGGGCAAATACACTTCGCACCAGGCATGCAGGTCGGTGAAGTCCACGTCGGTGCCGGACGGGCCGTCGAGGGCTTTGACGTCGGCGGTCAGTTGGATCAGGTAGCCGGACACAAATCGTGCCGCCAGCCCGAGGTTGCGCAGCAATTGCACCAGCAGCCAGGCCGAGTCGCGGCACGAACCGGAAGCGTTTTCCAGGGTGAACTCCGGGGTTTGCACACCGGGCTCCATACGGATCAGGTAAGCGATGTCGCTAGCCAACCGCTGATTGAGCGCCACCAGGAAGTCCACCGCCGGCAGCGGCGTACGGTCGATGCCGGCCAGGTAGGCGGCAAACGTCGGCGTCAGCGGCAGGGTTTCCAGGTATGGCGCCAACTCGCGCTGCTCGTCGGCGGCGTAGCTGAAAGGGATTTTTTCGGCATAGGGCTCAAGGAAAAAATCGAACGGGTTGAACACTGCCATCTCGGCAACCAGGTCGACTTCGATACGCAGCTCGTCAGTTTTTTCCGGGAACACCAGCCGCGCCAGGTAATTGCCCTGGGGGTCTTGCTGCCAATTGATGAAATGCTGCTCGGGCAGCACTTTCAGCGCGTAGGACAGTATCCGCGTGCGGCTATGGGCCGCCGGACGCAAACGCACGATCTGCGGGCCGAGTTCTACCGCACGGTCGTAGCGGTAATGGGTGACGTGGTGCAACGCGACATGAATCGACACGGCGGCCTCCTGCGAGCCAGGGCATGGAAACAAAGCGCGCAAGACTTATGCCAGAGCAGCGGTCATTGCGCTTTATCGTAGGACCCGGTGCAGTACAGCACCAAAACGGCGCCCAGGTGAGTGCCGTGGTGCGAGGCTCGCACATAATTGTGGCGAACCTGCGAAGACAGGTGGCGAATCTACCCAGTCAATGGGTTTTGCGTTGGGCGATCATGGTTTCACGCAGGTGACGGACCTCGACCAGCTTCTGGCGCATTTCACGGTGGCGTTTGCTGTTGAGCAATAACAACCCCATCAGCGGGAAAAACACTCCCGAGCCGTAAGCCAGCGCATGAAGGTGATACTGAATCATCGGCAATACAAACAGCAGACAGCCGCCCAGGTAAACCGCCACCAGGCCAGTGGCCCAGGTGCGTCCGCGCGCAATCATGACGTTGCTGAATACGATCACGACTGCCAGCAGCAGGATCAGCAGCCCGGAGTAGCTGGACTTGAGCGCCGGATCAGCGTCGCGCCAATAAGTCACCCCTGCCATGGACACAGCAGACGAACCGGAAAAGATCGCCATGAAGATCGTGCCCATGAAAACCGGAAAATAGCGGCGCAGGAAGGCCGCCATGTCGGGAAAGCCGCTCATTCCGTCAGGTCCTCGTACAAGCCGATCGCCAGGGTACTGGCGGTGCCCACGTTACCGCTGCGATAGCTGCCCACGATACCCAGCAGGCCGCCCAGCGCATCCTTCATCTGGGTGAGGGTGGCGTGACGAATTTCGGTGGACGTATAGCTCTTGGTCAATTTGCCCGCGCGCTGCTGCAACTTGAGCAACTTGGGCGTGAGGCTGGGATCGCGCAGGCTTAACAGCTCCTTGGTCAGCTTTTTACGCTCCTGACGGCTCAAGCCCTTGAGCAACTGGTACCAACTCTTGCCAAGCGCGGCGGCCTTGTTGGCCTTGAGCAGTTTCACGGTTGTGAGCGCGCCGGTCCCGATACCCACCAATGAGACCGCATCGAGCACGGGGGAAACGGCGTTGTACCACTCGGTATCGTCCAAGCGATCGTTAGCGTCGGGGTCAAGAATCTCGTTGTAGGTGCGCGCTACACCGAACCCACATTGCGCACTGCCGGCCAGCGCCGCCGTCACGCCAATGCCGACCACAAAAGCGCTGGCACCCGCCGTGAACGGCACCGCAACGCTACCGCTGAACACCACAATCCAGCCGATCACGGCGGCGCCGCAGGACAAGCCCATGTCGAACACCTCTTTCCTCAGGCGCTCTTCTCGCGGGTCGGTCTTCACCTGCTCGACAAACTGAGCTGGCGCGATGTACTTCTGCGCCTCACGGATAATGACGCGCTTGGGCTTGATGCTGCAGATGGGCTTGAATTCACGCAGGGTCACGACATTAAAGTCGGCGTCGATGTACACGACACCCGCGCCGACAATGCCGGGGTCGGCGTCAATGGCCGCAAACAGGCGCGGCAGGTTGATCTGGCTTTCGATGCGCTGGCGGGCCATGAACTGGGAGCGGTTGAAGTCCATGCCGATGCTGGCCAGGGGGTTGCCCATGGGTGTTCTTCCTTGAAAAGAGGGGGGTGACTGAACTGACGCTATCGGGGGCAAGCCCCCTCCCACCCTTTGATGTGTGAACCCGATCCAATGTGGGAGGGGGCTTGCCCCCGATGACGGCTCAATGGGCGACACCTTAACAAACAGGCTACCCAACGCCTAGAAAGCAAAACGCCAGCACGAGGCTGGCGTTTTGCGTTTCAAGCTGCGATCAACGCGGCACGACCGGCTTGCGGGCAGGCTTCTTGCCTTTGCCCTTGGCCGCATCGGTGCGCTCCTTGGCGGCTTGCTTGTTGCGCGCCTGGGCTGCGGCCTTGGCTTGCTCGCGCTTGTCCCACGGGTTGCTGCCGTCGCTGCCACGCGGTGGCAGGCCGGTGTGCTGGGTCAGGACCCTGGTGGTGGTGTCCTTGGCGACCTTGTGGCTGCCTGCCGGTGTCGAGTTCTTGCGACGGGCGCTCTGGTAGCTGTCGGTAGCCGGTTGATGCAGCGGGATCAGTTGGTCCTTGCCCGGCCCGATCAGGTCGGCACGGCCCATGCGGGTCAATGCCTCACGCAGCATTGGCCAGCCTTTCGGGTCGTGATAACGCAGGAACGCCTTGTGCAGGCGGCGCTGCTCCTCGCTCTTGACGATGGTCACCGCGTCGCTCTTGTAGGTGACCTTGCGCAGCGGGTTCTTGCCCGAGTGGTACATCGCCGTCGCGGTGGCCATCGGTGACGGGTAGAACGCCTGCACCTGGTCGGCGCGGAAGCCGTTGCCCTTGAGCCACAGGGCCAGGTTCATCATGTCTTCATCGGTGGTGCCGGGGTGAGCCGCGATGAAGTAAGGAATCAGGTACTGCTCCTTGCCCGCTTCCTTGGTGTACTTCTCGAACATGCGCTTGAACTTGTCATAGCTGCCAATGCCCGGCTTCATCATCTGGTTGAGCGGACCTTCCTCGGTATGCTCCGGGGCGATCTTGAGGTAGCCACCGACGTGATGGGTAACCAACTCCTTGACGTACTCCGGCGACTCGACGGCCAGGTCGTAGCGCAGGCCGGAGGCGATCAGGATCTTCTTCACACCCGGCAATGCACGGGCGCTGCGGTACAGCTGGATCAACGACGAATGGTCGGTGTTCAGGTTCGGGCAGATGCCCGGGAACACACACGATGGCTTGCGGCACGCAGATTCGATTTCCGGGCTCTTGCAGGCGATGCGGTACATGTTCGCGGTCGGGCCGCCGAGGTCGGAGATCACTCCGGTAAAGCCGGGAACCTTGTCGCGGATCTCTTCGATCTCGCGAATGATCGACTCTTCGGAGCGGTTCTGGATGATGCGACCTTCGTGCTCGGTGATCGAGCAGAACGTGCAGCCGCCGAAGCAGCCACGCATGATGTTCACCGAGAAACGGATCATGTCGTAGGCCGGGATTTTTTCCTTGCCATACGCCGGGTGCGGGATACGTGCGTAAGGCATGCCGAACACGTAGTCCATTTCTTCGGTGGTCATCGGGATGGGCGGCGGGTTGAACCACACGTCCACTTCACCGTGCTTCTGCACCAGGGCGCGGGCGTTGCCCGGGTTGGTCTCCAGGTGCAGCACGCGGTTGGCGTGGGCGTAGAGCACGGCGTCGTTGCGCACCTTTTCCACCGAGGGCAGGCGGATCACGGTCTTGTCGCGGGTCATCTTCGGGCTGGCCAGGATCTGCACGACCTTGGCCTCCGTCGGATCCTCAACCGGCCCCTTTTCCTGCTCGATGGCGCAAGCCTGGGTGTCCTGGGTGTTCACGTACGGGTTGATGATCTTGTCGATCTTGCCCGGACGGTCGATACGGGTGGAGTCCACTTCGTACCAGCCCGCCGGTGTATCACGGCGTATGAATGCGGTGCCGCGTACGTCGGTGATGTCTTCGATCTTGTGGCCCCACGACAGGCGCTGGGCAACCTCGACGATGGCCCGCTCGGCGTTGCCGTACAGCAGGATATCGGCGCTGGCGTCGATCAGGATCGAGTTGCGCACACGGTCCTGCCAGTAGTCGTAGTGGGCGATGCGGCGCAGGGAGGCTTCAATGCCGCCGAGCACGATTGGCACGTGCTTGTAGGCTTCCTTGCAACGCTGGCTGTACACCAGGCTTGCACGGTCCGGGCGCTTGCCGGCCATGCCGCCGGGGGTGTAAGCGTCGTCGGAGCGGATTTTCTTGTCGGCGGTGTAGCGGTTGATCATGGAGTCCATGTTGCCGGCCGCGACGCCGAAGAACAGGTTCGGCTCGCCGAGCTTCATGAAGTCGTCTTTGGACTGCCAGTTCGGCTGGGCAATGATCCCGACGCGAAAGCCCTGGGACTCCAGCAGCCGGCCGATGATCGCCATGCCGAACGACGGATGGTCAACGTAGGCATCACCGGTGACGATGATGATGTCGCAGGAATCCCAGCCAAGCTGATCCATCTCCTCCCTGCTCATCGGCAGGAACGGCGCTGGACCGAAACACTCGGCCCAGTACTTGGGATAGTCAAATAACGGCTTGGCTGTTTGCATGACGGTGACCGGTGTTGAGATGAAAAAACTGCGATGAAAAATCGCGGGCGCGAAATATAGCACAAATCTTGACCAATTCCGACGATAACGGTCGGAATTGAGCAGATGGCTTATTCGTCGTCGTCGAAATTGTAGCTACCCGGCGCGAGGTTCTCGAAGCGGGTGTATTTGCCGATAAACGCCAGGCGGATAAATCCGATAGGACCGTTCCGCTGCTTGCCGATGATGATCTCGGCAATGCCCTTGTGCTCGGTTTCCGGGTGATACACCTCGTCGCGGTAGACGAACATGATCACGTCGGCGTCCTGCTCGATCGCTCCGGATTCGCGCAAGTCGGAGTTCACCGGACGCTTGTTGGGACGTTGCTCCAGGGAGCGGTTGAGCTGGGACAGCGCCACCACCGGGCAGTTGAATTCCTTGGCCAAGGCTTTCAAGGACCGGGAGATTTCAGAAATCTCATTGGTACGGTTGTCGCCGCTGGAGCCTGGGATCTGCATCAACTGCAGGTAGTCGATCATGATCAGGGCGATGTCACCGTGTTCACGCACCAGGCGCCGCGTACGCGCACGCATCTCGGAGGGGCTGATGCCCGCGGTGTCGTCGATGAACAGCTTGCGATCGTTGAGCAGATTGACCGCCGAGGTCAGGCGTGGCCAATCGTCATCTTCCAGCTGGCCGGAACGTACCTTGGTCTGGTCGATACGCCCCAGCGACGAGAGCATCCGCATGACCAGCGATTCGCCTGGCATCTCCAGGGAATACACCAGGACGGTCTTGTCGCTGCGCAACACGGCGTTTTCCACCAGGTTCATCGCAAAGGTGGTCTTACCCATGGACGGACGGCCGGCGACGATGATCAAGTCGGCCGGTTGCAGGCCGCTGGTTTTCTCGTCGAGGTCGGTGTAGCCGGTGGAAATACCGGTAATGGCGGCATCGGTATTGAACAGGGTGTCGATGCGATCGATGGCCTTGGTCAACAGCTCGTTGACGCCTACCGGGCCGCCGGTCTTGGGGCGCGCCTCAGCAATCTGGAAGATCTGGCGCTCGGCCTCATCCAGGATCTCTTCGGCGGTACGCCCTTCGGGGTTGAACGCACTGTCGGCGATTTCGGTGCTGATACCGATCAATTGACGCAGAGTGGCCCGCTGGCGAACGATCTGGGCATAGGCCTTGATGTTGGCGACGGACGGCGTGTTTTTCGCCAGCTCACCCAGGTAACCGAGGCCGCCGACCTGGGAGGTCTGGCCTTCCTTGTCGAGTTGTTCGGCCAGGGTCACCACGTCGATCGGCGAGTTCTGATCGGCCAGCTTGGCGATGGCGCGGAAGATCAAGCGGTGGTCATGCCGATAGAAATCACCGTCCGAGACTTGATCCAGCACGCGTTCCCAGGCGTTGTTGTCCAGCATCAAGCCACCGAGCACGGCCTGTTCGGCCTCGATGGAATGCGGCGGCACCTTCAGGGCAGCGGTTTGCAGATCGTATTGCTCAGGAGCTGAAATATCGTTCATGGCCACTTGGAATTGGGGGTCTGTAGAAAAACAAAAGGCACGACCTGTAAACAGGATCGTGCCCGATGTTAACCGCCCGGCACACGAGGTGCCAGCCAGTTAGGTGCGACTTAAGCTGCTACCACGACAACGCGTACGGTGGCTTCAACTTCAGCGTGCAGGTGCACGGCTACGTCGAATTCGCCTACGTTGCGGATGGTGCCGTTCGGCAGACGAACTTCGCTCTTCTGCACTTCAACGCCCGAAGCGGTCAGTGCATCAGCGATGTCGTGGGTGCCGATCGAACCGAACAGCTTGCCTTCGTCACCGGCGGTGGCAGTGATAGTCACTTCCAGCTCAGCCAGTTGGGCAGCGCGAGTTTCAGCCGAAGCTTTTTTGTCTGCTGCTGCTTTTTCCAGCTCAGCACGACGCTCTTCAAACGCAGCCAGGTTGGCAGCGGTTGCAGCGGTGGCTTTGCCGTATGGCAGCAGGTAGTTACGACCGTAGCCGGCCTTAACGTTCACTTTGTCGCCCAGGTTGCCCAGGTTGGCGACTTTTTCCAGAAGGATCAGTTGCATGTGAAAATCCTCTAACTTTTAACCTTCACCGTTCGCGTTATCGGCGTCTTTCGGCGCCAGACGACCGCGAAAATCAATCAGGCCGTCGACAATGGCCAAGACCACGAGTAACGGATAGATCAGCTGCATGAACAGCAACAGCGTGACGTACAACCCCACCAGCCAGAACCTGGCCAGGCGCTTTCGCGCAACAAGCCCATGAATCAGGGCCAGTCCGGCAAACACCAGCGGTACGCTGCAAATCGGCGCCAGCAAGGCCATCTGAGGACCGAAGTTCGGTCCGACAACCATGCACGCCAGCAGCAACATCGCCGGCCCCGTCGGGATTCTGATACTGCGAAATTCGCGACCAAAACCACCCGGGTTGTACAACAACGCCTGCCAGTAACGCCCAAGAATCAGGCTCATAACGCTGACAACCTGCAACAATGCCGCAATCAGGCCGGTCAGGACCGGGGCAATCAGTGACACAAACCGCGCTCGCTCATCTACCGACAATTGCTGGTAGATATCCCCGAGGGCCAGCGGCAGGATCTTGACGATCTCTTGTGCCAGCGCCTCGATCTGTGGGCGGAAAGCCGCGCCAAGCATCACCGAATACACCAAACCCAATGCCACGCTGACCAGCAGCGTACGGACCCAGGACTCACTTGCGCGCAAAACCAACGCAAGGCTCGATGACCCCAGCAGTACCAGAAGTACCCGTGGATCACCCAATTGCAGCCACCAGATCAAGGCCGGCAACAATCCCAGGGCAAGAACGCCAACGGCGTCCTTCAAACCGCGCCGCAGGAGCACAAGGCAGCCTGCAGCAGCACCCAACCAATAAAACAACGGCAATGCCGCAAAGCCAGCCACTACCAGAGTGGCCTGCACACGGCCGCGCATGATGAACTCAGCTAAGGCGCGCATGCATTCAATCCCTTACTACTTGTCGACTGCCCGGTCTCAGCGGCCGTGGCTGTCGGTGTAGGCCAGCAGGGCCAGGAAGCGGGCGCGCTTGATAGCGGTGGCCAGCTGACGCTGATAACGAGCTTTGGTACCGGTGATACGGCTTGGAACGATTTTGCCGGTCTCGGATACGTAGGCTTTCAGAGTGTTGAGATCTTTGTAATCGATCTCTTTCACGTCTTCAGCGGTGAAGCGGCAGAATTTACGACGACGGAAGAAACGTGCCATTTGATAGGCTCCTTAAAAGGTCCGTGGATTACTCGTCAGCGTTATCGCTGTTGTCGCTGTCATCACTGTCAGCGCTATCAGCGCCTTCGTGCTCAGGACGGTCGCGACGCTCACGGCGCTCACTGCGGTTTTCTTCAGCCTTGAGCATCTCGGATTGGCCGGTAACGGCTTCTTCGCGACGGATGACCAGGTTACGGATCACTGCATCGTTGTAGCGGAAGTTGTCTTCCAGCTCGGCCAGGGCCTTGCCGGTGCACTCAACGTTCAGCATCACGTAGTGAGCCTTGTGAACATTGTTGATTGCGTAGGCCAGTTGACGACGGCCCCAATCTTCCAGACGGTGGATTTTGCCGCCGTCTTCTTCGATCAGCTTGGTGTAACGCTCAACCATGCCGCCGACTTGCTCGCTTTGATCCGGGTGGACCAAAAAGATGATTTCGTAATGACGCATGAATGCTCCTTACGGGTTGTAGCCTGCCGCTCAAAAACGGTCAGACAAGGAGTGAATGACACTTATGGATCTTGCCGCACGGAGGCACATCGGTGCCTGCCAGGAAGGCAAGGGGCGCAATTGTAGAGAAGGGGGAGAAAGCGCGCAAGGTGATTGGTGATTATTTGAACAATCTTCCATACACCCCAGAATAACTGTGGAGGGGGCTTGCTCCCGATGACAGAGTATCAGTCACTGCATCTGGCGACTGTCACACCGCTATCGGGAGCAAGCCCCCTCCCACAGTTTGGATCCAGGCCCGGCCCGAGATTACTTCTTGGCTTTAGCCTTCGCGCCACGCTGACGCTGGGCCTCAAACAGGCACACACCCGTCGCGACCGACACGTTAAGACTGCTGACGCTACCGGCCATCGGCAAATGCACCAGGTAATCGCAATGCTCACGGGTCAGGCGGCGCATGCCCTTGCCTTCGGCGCCCATGATCAAGATGGTCGGGCCGGTGAGGTCCTGGTCATAAATACTGACCTCGGCCTCCCCTGCCGTACCCACCACCCACAGGCCACGCTGCTGGAGTTTTTCCAGGGTACGCGCCAGGTTGGTCACGGCCACCAGCGGAATAACTTCCGCCGCGCCACAGGCGACTTTACGCACGACCGGCGTCAAGGTAGCCGACTTGTCCTTAGGCACGATCACCGCCAGCGCACCGGCGGCATCTGCCGAGCGCAGGCAAGCGCCGAGGTTGTGCGGGTCGGTCACGCCGTCCAGCACCAGCAGCAGCGGCGCACCTTCGGTGCGGTCGAGCAGTTCATCCAGCATCGCTTCGCCCCAGACCTGGCTCGGACTGACGTCCGCGACCACACCCTGGTGCACACCTTCCACCCACGCATCCATCTCACGACGCTCAGCCTGGCCGATGGCGACGCGGTTTTCGTTGGCCAACTCGACCAGCGCTTGCACACGCGGCTCACTGCGGCCTTCGGCCAGCCACACTTGTTTGACGCGCTTGGGATGGTGACGCAGCAGTGCTTCTACGGCGTGCACGCCGTAGATTTTTTCCAGACTCATGACTTGGCCTTAGGTTTGCGCGACCCACTGCTCTTTGCAGGAGCCGAACCCGTCTTGGACGGGCCTTTACGATGTTTACTGGTCTTGCTCGACGAGCTTTCCGGCCCACGCGACTTACCGCCCGACGCCGGTTTACCACCGCTTTTGGCTTCGTTGAGCAACTGCTGCTTCAACTCGCGGCTCTTGCGTACCTCAGCGTTTTTAGCCGCGGCATCGCTTGGGCGGTAGGCTTCGGAGACCTTGTCCTTGCTGGAAGAACGACGGCCGGCCTTGGCGGGCTCAGGCTCGGCGGCTTTCGCAGGAGCACTTTTGTCTTTGGAGGCTGGCGCCGGGGTATCACCCCCACGTTTTTTGCGACTGCCCGGTGATTCGGCGGGCTTGTCAGACATGCCGAAGTCGATCTTGCGCTCGTCGAGGTCGACGCGCATGACCTGCACTTCCACGGTGTCGCCCAGACGGAAACTGCGACCGGTACGCTCACCCGCCAGGCGGTGATGCACAGGATCGAAGTGATAGTAGTCACCCGGCAAGGCAGTCACGTGCACCAGGCCCTCGACATAGATGTCGGTCAGCTCGACGAACAAACCAAAACCGGTCACAGCCGTGATCACGCCAGGGAACGACTCGCCCACGCGATCCTTCATGAACTCGCACTTGAGCCAGTTCACCACGTCGCGGGTCGCTTCATCGGCACGACGCTCGCTCATGGAGCACTGCTCGCCCAACTGTTCCAGGGCCGCTTCGTCGTACGGATAGATGCGCGCCTTCGGAATGGTCATCGCACCGGCGCGCTTGACGTGCGGGGTGTTCTGCTTGGAGTGGATCACGCTGCGGATCGCCCGGTGCGTCAGCAGGTCCGGGTAACGGCGGATCGGCGAGGTGAAGTGGGTGTACGCCTCGTAATTCAGACCGAAGTGCCCCTGGTTGTCGGCGCTGTACACCGCCTGACTCAGCGAGCGCAGCATGACGGTCTGGATCACATGGTAATCCGGACGATCTTTGATGCTGGCCAGCAAAGCCTGGTAATCCTTCGGCGTCGGGCCGTCCTTGCCTTTATGCAGGGACAGGCCTAGCTCACCAAGGAACGCACGCAGTTTTTCCAGACGCTCAGGTGGCGGGCCATCGTGCACACGGTACAACGCAGGGATTTCATGCTTTTTCAGGAATTCGGCGGTGGCCACGTTGGCCGCCAGCATGCATTCCTCGATCAGCTTGTGCGCATCGTTACGCGTGGTCGGGGTGATTGCGGCGATCTTGCGCTCGGAACCGAAGACAATCCGGGTTTCCTGGGTTTCAAAATCGATCGCGCCACGGGTATGACGTGCACCCAGCAACACCTTGTACAGCGCATACAGCTGCTTGAGGTGCGGCACCACGCCAGCGTATTCGGCACGCAGGGCCTTGGCTTCGCTGGTCTTCGGTGTTTCCAGGATGGTGCTGACCTTGTTGTAGGTCAGGCGCGCCTGGGAATGGATCACCGCTTCGTAGAACTGGTAATCGGTCATTTCGCCGGTTTTCGAGATAGTCATCTCGCACACCATGGCCAAACGGTCGACTTTCGGATTCAGCGAGCACAGGCCGTTGGACAGCTGCTCAGGCAGCATCGGGATCACGCGCTCGGGGAAGTACACCGAGTTGCCGCGTACCTGGGCTTCATTGTCCAGCGCCGAGCCGATCTTCACATAGCTGGATACGTCGGCAATCGCCACGTACAACTTCCAGCCGCCGGAGAACAGACGCAGCTTGCCGGGCTTGGCTTCGCAGTAGACCGCATCGTCGAAGTCGCGGGCATCTTCGCCGTCGATGGTGACGAACGGCAGATGGCGCAGATCGATGCGTTTCTCTTTGTCCTTTTCTTCCACTTCAGGCTTGAGCTTGCCGGCTTCCTTGAGCACAGCCTCAGGCCAGACGTGAGGAATATCGTAGGTACGCAGCGCGACATCGATTTCCATGCCCGGCGCCATGTAGTTGCCGACCACTTCAACGATATCGCCCTGTGGCTGGAAGCGCGCCGTTGGCCAATGAGTGATTTTCACCTCAACGAACTGACCGACCTTGGCGGCGCCATTGCGGCCCGGGGTAATCAGCACTTCCTGCTGAACCTTCGGGTTGTCCGGTACAACGAAGCCGATACCGCCTTCTTCGAAATAACGGCCGACGATGGACTCGTGTGCACGCGATACGACCTCGACGATCACGCCTTCACGGCGACCGCGACGGTCCAGGCCGGACACGCGCGCCAGGGCACGGTCGCCATCGAATACCAGACGCATTTGCGCCGGGCTCATGAACAGGTCGTCGCTGCCGTCATCCGGGATCAGAAAGCCGAAACCGTCACGGTGGCCGGCAATACGGCCCAGGATCAGGTCGAGCTTGTCCACCGGCGCGTAAGTACCACGGCGGGTGTAGATCAGTTGTGCGTCGCGCTCCATGGCACGCAGGCGGCGGCGCAGCGCTTCGAGTTGGTCTTCGGTGGTCAGACCGAACTCTTCAACCAATTGCTCGCGGCTAGCAGGCGAACCCCGATCGGCGAGATGCGCCAGGATCAGTTCGCGGCTAGGAATAGGGTTTTCATATTTTTCCGCTTCACGAGCGGCCTCGGGATCGAGGGACTGCCAATCGGCCATTAGAGAGTTTTCACCTTGTCTATATGAGGGTTAGTTTGGCATACGCGTATTGAAACGGGAAATTTCAGGTTTCAACAAGCGTTTAAAAGCCTTTTGCAGCCCCTGACGGCTACCTTGCACGACCATTGGCGAAATTTTCCAGGTTTTTTTTCATCGCAGGGGTTTACAGCCAAAAAATCGCTCCGTATAGTGCGCGCCATCGACGACGGCAACGTTGTTGATGCTGCCCAGGTGGTGAAATTGGTAGACACGCCAGCTTCAGGTGCTGGTGATCGCAAGGTCGTGGAAGTTCGAGTCTTCTCCTGGGCACCAAATTCAGATCAAACCCGCGAAAGCGGGTTTTTTCGTTTCAGGCCTTTGATTTTTAACGGGAATATTGATTTATATTTTTGTTATCAGGGGTTTACAGATCAAAAAGCCCTCCGTATAGTTCGCTCCATCAACGGCGCAAGCGCTGCTGATAATGCCCAGGTGGTGAAATTGGTAGACACGCCAGCTTCAGGTGCTGGTGACCTTACGGTCGTGGAAGTTCGAGTCTTCTCCTGGGCACCAAATTCAGATCAAACCCGCGAAAGCGGGTTTTTTCGTTTCTGACGTTCGAAAATATTCCCAACAGCTCATTCTCCAGTGCCGGGGTGCCAGCATCTGCGCTGACACCCCCGGATGCACCTGAGCCACTAGGCCCGGAACTGCCCCAGGCTCGCCTTCAATTGCGCCGCCAACCCGTCCAGCACCTTGCCGCTGGCGGTGGTTTCTACCACTGCCTGCGCGGCACGCTCCGCCTGCGCATGGATCACCTCGACCCGCCCCCGTACCGCATGAGCCCCCTGGGCCTGGTGCTCGGCCGCACGCGTCGCCAAACCGATCGCCGCATGCACCTGCTCAACCGACACCTGTACGGTCTGCTGCAAGCGCACACTGTCGCGCAACACCAGCAGCCCCTCGCTGGCCTGGCGCCCTGCCTTGCCGATGGTTTCCACCGCCTCACGCGCGCCCTGCTGCAACGCCACGATATGGGCCTGGATGTCACCGGTGGAGCTTTGGGTTTTACTGGCCAATGCCCGCACCTCATCTGCCACGACCGCAAAGCCGCGTCCGGTCTCTCCGGCCCGCGCCGCCTCGATTGCGGCGTTGAGCGCCAACAGGTTGGTCTGCTCGGCAATCCCGTGGATCACCGTCAGTACCACCTCGATCTGCTCACTCTGCTGCGCCAACCGCTCGATCACCTGGGAACCGGCCTGCACTTGCCCCGCCAAGGCCTCGATCAAGTTACCGACTTGCGCGGAAGTCCGCGAGTTCTCATCCGTGGCCTGACGAATATCCACTACCTGCTGCAACGCCGCTTGCATCGCATGGCTTTCGGCCTGAGCCTCGTCCGCCATCTGCGACAGCGCGCGCAAGCTCTCGGCCACTTCGTCGCGCTGCAAACCAGCCGCCGCATCAGCACCGGCATTGCGCTGGGTCATGGCCCCGATTTCCACGCCGGTTCGCTGAGCCACATCGCCCGCCTCGCGCACAATCGGTTGCAACTTGTCGACAAAGCGATTGACCGCCGAGGCCATGGCGCCGATTTCGTCCTGGCTATTGATTTGCACACGTTTGGTAAGATCCCCCTCGCCCGCCGCCAAGTCATCCATGGCCGCAATCAGCAACTTCAAGCGATTGACCACACGACGCCCCAGCACGATAGCGATCAGCAGCAACACGCCGAAACCAACCAGCGCCAAGCCCATGCCGATGCGCCAGCGCAAGGTGCCGGCGGCGTCCTGCACAACGCTGGCAGTGTTGGCGCTCATCTGGGTGGCCGTGGCTTGCGCGGATTGCAAGCGGGCCCCCATGGCGGCAGCGCTATCAGCCGCCGCCCCTTTGAGACTGTCGCCCACCAGTTGGTCGCCACTGGCGATCAGGGCTGCGAAGCGCTTATCCAGCGCAGCCAGATCCGCCTCCACTGCAGCGGTGGAAACCCCCATGCGCACCTTGCCGATTTCCACACCGTTGGGGCTGATGGACGCTTCGACATAGAACACCGACGGATCATCTTTCGCCGCATCCAGCACTTTATCCAGCGCGCGCTCACCCTTGCCCTTTTCCAGCAGCGCCTGGTTGATCGGGTTTTCGCGATTGAGGTAGCGGGTCAAATGCTCGCCCGCCGCGTCGTCATAGACCACGAACAGTACGTTGGGATTGCGCTGAGCACGCCGGGCGAACTCCGACAGGGTCGGCACGTCACTGTCCCACATGGCGCGGGGCGCCACCGAGGCCAGCAGTTGCGCCATGTCATTGGCGGAGTCCTTCAGGTCTTTTTCCAGAGTCGCACGCAGCTGCTTCTGCTCTTCCTGCAGTCGGGTTGAAAGCCCCACTGTCAGGCGCTGACGGGTATTGGTCGACAAGCTGTCCAGGCTGGACGTGACTTCCTTACCGGCCTGGGCCAACTCGCCAGACAGCTTCTGGCTATCGACCCCCAGCCGATTGCCCAAATCAGCCTCAAGCGCAGTGACGGTGCTCCGCGTCAGAGCGACGGCCACCAGCACTTGCACCAAAAGAGCGATACCAAGAGTAACGAACACCGGCCGCAACAGACGGCTTTGTAACAATGAGAGAACGGCAGACATCGAGAATCCCTCCACCCTGGGTGCCATTAATCTGATGGCGCCGCGAAAGGAAGAAGCGAAGCAAGGGCCGTGCCGTTCGCCCGTCACAAACGACAAAGGGCTCCCGAAGGAGCCCTTTGCTTTTTACATCAACAGCTTATTAAGCGAACGGATGACGCAGAACGATGGTTTCGTTGCGGTCAGGGCCCGTCGAAATAATGTCGATCGGTGCGCCAATCAGCTCTTCCACGCGCTTGATGTAAGCGCGGGCATTGGCCGGCAGCTCTTCCAGGGTCTTGGCACCCACGGTCGATTCGGTCCAGCCCGGCACTTCTTCGTACACCGGCTGCAGGCCCACATAGCTGTCGGCGTCAGTCGGGGCAACGCTATTGCCGTCTGCATCTTTGTAGCCAACGCAGATATTGATGGTTTCCAGACCATCGAGTACGTCCAGCTTGGTCAGGCAGATGCCCGAGATGCTGTTCACGTCGATAGCGCGACGCAGGATAACGGCATCGAACCAGCCGCAACGACGGGCACGCCCGGTGGTCGCACCGAACTCGTGACCTTGCTTGGCCAGGTGTGCACCGACTTCGTCGAACAGCTCAGTCGGGAACGGACCCGAACCGACACGCGTGGTGTAGGCCTTGGTGATGCCCAGGATGTAGTCCAGGAACATAGGCCCCACGCCCGAACCCGTTGCAACGCCACCTGCGGTGGTGTTGGAACTGGTCACGTACGGATAGGTACCGTGGTCGATGTCCAGCAGCGAACCCTGGGCGCCTTCGAACATGATGTCTTTACCGGCGCGACGCAGCTCGTGCAGCTCGGCAGTCACGTCCAGCATCAACGGCTTGAGCAGCTCGGCGTATTCCTTGCACTCAGCCAGGGTCTTGTCGAACTCGATCGCCGGCTCTTTGTAGTAACCCACCAGCATGAAGTTGTGGTAATCCACCAGCTCACGCAGCTTGTCTTCAAAGCGCGGCATGTTGAGCAGGTCGCCCACACGCAGGCCACGGCGTGCGACCTTGTCTTCATAGGCCGGGCCGATACCGCGACCGGTGGTACCGATCTTCAGCTCGCCACGCGCCTTTTCACGAGCCTGGTCCAACGCAACATGGAAGGACAGGATCAGCGGGCAGGACGGGCTGATACGCAGGCGCTCGCGCACCGGTACGCCTTTCTCTTCCAGCTTGGTGATCTCACGCAGCAAGGCGTCAGGTGCAACCACCACACCGTTGCCGATCAGGCACTGCACGCCTTCGCGCAGCACGCCCGACGGGATCAGGTGCAAGACGGTTTTTTCGCCATCGATGACCAGAGTGTGGCCAGCGTTGTGGCCACCTTGGTAGCGCACTACGGCGGCAGCATGTTCGGTCAGCAGATCAACGATCTTGCCTTTGCCCTCATCACCCCACTGGGTGCCCAGGACTACGACATTCTTACCCATAACACTTGTCCTCATTCGCGCAAACTTGGTGCCGGCAATAGCCGGCAGGAAAACTCAAGAAGCCAGTGGCGATACTTGCCAAAGCCCGTTCTGCAGAATCAATTGCCGGTCACAGTCCGCTTCACGGGCGGCGGCCAATGGCTGCCCAGGCAACGCCTGGACGACACGCTGACCCTCACCGCGCAACTGGCAAACCTGCTGCCAGAGTGCTGCGTCCGTACTGTCGGGCATCCAGATGCCACCAGACGGCAGCTCGACCTCAGCACGCCCCAGGGTCACCAGGGTTTTCAAATCGGTGGAAAAGCCAGTCGCCGGGCGGGCTCGACCGAAGTCGGCGCCAATGTCGTCATAACGACCGCCCTGGGCGATGGCCTGGCCAACACCCGGGACAAATACGGCGAACACTACACCGGTGTGGTAGTGGTAGCCGCGCAATTCACCCAGGTCGAAGTACAGCGGCAACTGCGGGAAGCGCGCCGACAACTGCTCGGCAATTGCCAGCACGTCGTCCAGTGCAGCCAGTACGGGCGCCGGCGCATTGGCCAGGCGCTCACGCGCAGCCACCAGCACTTCACGGCCACCGCACAGGTTCACCAGCGCACGCAGCATGTCGGCCAGGTCGGCAGGCACGCCAGCGGTCAGGGCAATGACTTCATCGATAGCCTTGCGTTGCAGGGCATCGAACAACTGTTGTTCCACTTCACCGGACAAACCGGCCGCACGGGCCAGGCCACGGTAGATACCGACATGCCCCAGGTCCATGTGGACATCCGGCACATCAGCCAGTTGCAGCATGGCCAGCATCAAGCTGATCACTTCAACGTCGCTGCTTGGGCTGGCATCGCCGTACAACTCGGCACCCAGCTGAATCGGGCTGCGGGAAGACGACAAGGCACGAGGCTGCGCATGCAGCACGCTACCGGCGTAACACAGACGGCTCGGGCCTTCGCGACGCAGGGTGTGCGCATCGATACGCGCCACTTGCGGCGTGATGTCGGCACGGAAACCCATTTGCCGGCCTGATTGCGGGTCGATGACCTTGAAGGTGCGCAAATCCAGGTCCTGGCCCGCGCCGGTCAGCAGGGATTCCAGGTACTCGATATGAGGGGTGACGACAAACTCGTAACCCCAGCTCTGGAACAGATCCAACACCTGGCGACGCGCTACTTCAATGCGCGCAGCTTCCGGTGGCAGTACTTCTTCGATGCCATCTGGCAGCAGCCAGCGGTCTACCGTTGCCATTACGCCATTCCCCTATGATCCGGGCGGCCAGCCCTCGGCCGAGCCTTGAGTGAAGCAGAAAATACCCGCCGCCTGCATAAACCACGCGCAAGAGCGACGTGACGATCGGCCTGCCAGCGGCCTCGTCGGGCACTTTCCTCGAAAAACCTGTCACGCCTGCCGAATCAAACATGCAGACGCAAAAAAGCCGGGAATTTCCCGGCTGCCGCATCATACACCCGTTTTCTGAAAGGATCACCCCGCCAGGCGTTTTAGCCGCCCGACGGAGTAAGTCCTACACAGCAACGCGCTGATTACTTGGCTTTTTCCAGGTAGCGGAAGAACTCGCTACTTGGGTCCAGCACCATGACGTCGGTTTTGTTTGCGAAGCTTTCACGGTAGGCACGCAGGCTACGGTAGAACGCGTAGAACTCCTGGTCCTGCCCATAGGCCTTGGCGTAGATCGTCGCGGCTTGAGCGTCGCCATCACCACGGGCCTCTTCAGACTCGCGATAGGCTTCCGCCAACAGTACACGGCGCTGACGGTCGGCATCCGCACGGATACCCTCGGCCAACTCGTTACCCTTGGCACGGTGCTCGCGGGCTTCACGCTCACGCTCGGTGCTCATGCGCTCGAACACGCTGCGGTTCACTTCCTTCGGCAGATCGATGGCCTTGACCCGAACATCGATCACTTCAATGCCCAGCTCTTTTTCCGCCATCGTGTTCAACGAGCGCGTGATATCAGCCATCAGCGCATCACGCTCACCGGACACCACCTCGTGCAGGGTGCGCTTACCAAACTGGTCACGCAGGCCCGATTCCAGACGGCGCGACAAACGCTCGTCGGCAATCTGCTTGAGGCCGGAGGTCGCAGTGTAGAAACGCTCGGCGTCCTTGACGCGCCACTTGGCATAGGCGTCAACCATCACGGCTTTCTTTTCCAGGGTCAGGAAGCGTTGCGTCGGTGCATCCAGGGTCATCAGGCGGGCGTCGAACTTGCGCACCTGGTTGACGTAAGGAACCTTCACATGCAGGCCTGGCTGGACGTCCGCCTGCACCACGCGACCGAATTGCAGCAACACCGCACGCTCGGTCTGAGACACGATGTAGAAGCAGTTCCAGGCAGCGATGACCACGACGACGCCCACAATCAGGGCGGTCAGCGATTTATTGCTCATCAACGACTCTCCCTGGTACGTGTTTGCTGTTGCAGCAAGTCAGCGGCCGAACGGGCGCTCGCTTCGTTGGCAGCAGCCGTCGAACCGGTAGACGGCGCGTTGGTGCCGCTACGGCCACCTTCGATCATCTTGTCCAGCGGCAGGTACAACAGGTTGTTCTGCCCACCTTTGTTGCCGGTCACGAGAACCTTGCTGGTGTTGCTGAAGACTTCCTGCATGGTGTCCAGGTACAAACGCTCACGCGTGACTTCCGGAGCCTTGCGGTACTCGGCAACCAGCTTGGTAAAGCGATCTGCCTCACCCTTGGCGCGGGAAACCACTTCGTCACGGTAACCGTTGGCATCCTCAAGGATACGCTGGGCCTGACCACGGGCTTCCGGCACGACGCCGTTGGCATAGGTTTCAGCCTGGTTGCGCGAACGCTGCTCGTCTTCACGGGCGCGGATCACGTCGTCAAAGGCTTCCTGCACTTCACGCGGTGCCGCTGCGCTCTGCACGTTCACCTGAGTGACGGTGATACCGGTGCGATAGGTATCGAGGAACCGTTGCAGGCGCTCCTTGATTTCGCTGGCCATCAACTCACGCCCTTCGGTCAGCACCTGGTCCATCGCAGTGGACCCCACCACATGGCGCAGGGCGCTTTCGGTTGCGTGCTGCAGGCTGATCTCAGGCTGGTCGACGTTCAGCACGAAGTCCTGCAGGTTGCTGATCTTGTACTGCACGGTCAGCGGCACTTCGACGATGTTCTCGTCTTCGGTCAGCATCTGGCCCTGCTTGGTGTAGGCACGCTCACGCGTGACGTTCTCCATGTACTTCTTGTCGATCGGCGGGAAGTAGATATTCAGGCCCGGCCCTACCGTCTCGTAGTACTTGCCGAAGCGCAGCACGACGGCCTGCTCCTGCTCGTCGACTACGTAGACCGCGCTGTACAGCCATACGGCCGCCAGCACGACAAGACCCAGGCCCAGCAGGCCATAGCCGCCACCCTTGCTTGTGCGACCGCCGTCGTCACCACCACTTTTTTTCCCACCACCGAACAACCCATTCAGGCTTTCCTGCAGCTTTCGGAAGGCCTCGTCGAGATCCGGCGGCCCCTTGCGGTCGCCATTATTGCGGCGCTTACCACCCCAAGGATCCTGATTATTCGAGTTGCCACCCGGCTCATTCCAAGCCATAGCGCTCTCCATCTGATAAAGCAAAGACGCGCCCACGGCGCGCCGACCAATGCTACAGAATGCCTGCTACTGCGACACAACCGCTTTCTCAGGCTTTTATTGCAAAGTGTGTTGTTCGATGAACTCCGCCGGTACGACGCCTTCACGGCTGACCAGCCGATTCAGTTCCGAGCGCGGCAATCGAACGGCCAGCAAGCTGACACCTTCGTCGTCATGTTCTTCTTTCTGCACTGCGCCCAACTCGAAAAACTGTGCACGCAGTCGAGCAAAACGCTGCGGCAAGCGCAAGGTGCCGATAAACAAATCGCTGCCCAACAGCTCGGCAATGGCTTGTTCGAGTAATTCCAAACCACTGCCATCACGCGCTGACAGCCATACCCGCTGGGGCTTGCCGTTCTCGTCGCGTTGAATTTGTGGCTCTACGCCTTCAAGCAAATCGAGTTTGTTATAGACCTCGAGGATCGGCAAGTCCTGTGCACCAATCTCGCCCAGCACCAACATCACCTGTTCAATCTGCAACATGCGATCCGGTTCGGCCGCATCGATCACGTGCAACAACAGATCCGAATTACTCGACTCTTCGAGCGTAGACCGAAACGCTTCGACCAGCTTGTGGGGCAAGTGACGAATAAAGCCCACCGTATCCGCCAGGACAATCGGCCCCAGATCATCCAGGTCCAGACGGCGCAAGGTCGGGTCGAGGGTGGCGAACAGTTGGTCGGCCGCGTATACGTCGGACTTCGTCACGTTATTGAACAGCGTGGATTTACCGGCGTTGGTGTAGCCCACCAGGGAAACGGTAGGAATATCCGCACGGGAACGGCCACGGCGTGACTGTTCGCGCTGGCTACGCACTTTTTCCAGGCGGCCCTTGATCTGGCGCAGGCGAACCCGCAACAGGCGTCGGTCGGTTTCAAGCTGGGTTTCACCCGGGCCGCGCATACCGATACCACCACCCTGGCGCTCAAGGTGAGTCCAGCCGCGAACCAGCCGGGTGCTCATGTGGTCAAGCTGGGCCAGTTCAACCTGGAGCTTGCCTTCATGGGTACGGGCGCGCTGGGCGAAGATATCGAGAATCAGACCGGTACGGTCGATCACGCGACACTCGAAGACACGTTCGAGGTTACGTTCCTGACTGGGTGTGAGGACGTGATTGAAGATCACCAGATCGGCTTCTTCGGCGTGCACCAGGTCGCGCAGTTCCTCGACCTTGCCGCTGCCAATCAGGAATTTGGCGGTTGGCCGATGACGCGGCACGTTAAAAAACGCAACGGTCTCGGCGCCGGCCGAATTTGCCAACTCCTGAAACTCCTGCGGATCTTCGCGCGCCTCAGGGTCCTGTCCATCCAAGTGAACGAGAATGACTCGCTCACCACCACCGTGGCGCTCAAAGAACAAAGGAGACTCCTATCAGGCGTTACCTGGCTCAGCGTCAGCTGCATCGTCACCTGCTGCGCTAGGCAGACGGATTGGACGAACTGGAACAACTGTCGAGATAGCGTGCTTGTAGACCATCTGGCTGACGGTGTTCTTCAGCAGGATCACGAACTGGTCGAACGATTCGATCGTACCTTGCAGTTTGATACCGTTCACCAGGTAGATGGAAACCCCCACTTTCTCTTTACGTAAAGTATTCAAGTAAGGGTCTTGTAGCGAATGCCCTTTTGACATGTGTCGCACTCCTATAAGGATCAATAATAAAAAAGCGGAAAATAGATAGCTTATGGCCGTCACACCCCCAAGGATAGACGGCAATTGCAAGGACTCAGCTCAATATGGAGACCGTTCCCAAGTATTTCAAGGCGCGTGACAGATTGTCGCTGTCCAGGCTGTCCAACCAGTGCAAATCGCTCCAGCTGCGCAGCCAGGTGAACTGGCGTTTGGCCAATTGGCGCGTGGCGATGATGCCGCGCTCCTGCATTTCGGCCCACGTCAGCTTGCCATCCAGGTGATCCCAGACTTGGCGATAGCCTACAGCACGTATGGAAGGTAGCCCGGGATGCAGGTCACCTCTTGAACGCAGTGCTACGACCTCGTCCACAAACCCCTGTTCCAACATAATTGTGAATCTTTGTGCAATTCGTTCATGCAGCACCTGGCGATTTGCCGGAGCAATCGCCAGATTCGCCACAGTATAGGGCAATTGTGACTGTCCAGATGCGTCTGCATCAGCACTTTGCGCAGTTTGTTTCAGCCTGTGTTCAGTCATGGTCTGGCCGCTGACACGCCAGACTTCCAGGGCGCGTGTGAGGCGCTGGGGGTCATTGGGGTGAATGCGCGCGGCAGAGACCGGGTCAACCGCCGCCAACTGATCGTGCAGCGCTTGCCAACCAAGGCGTGCAGCCTCCTCTTCAAGCTCGGCGCGCACCTGGGCATCAGCCGGCGGCATATCCGCCAGGCCTTCCTGCAAAGCCTTGTAGTAGAGCATCGTACCGCCCACCAGCAGCGGAATATTGCCCCGCGCGGTGATCTCAGCCATGGCAGCCAGGGCGTCGGTACGAAAATCCGCCGCAGAATAGCTTTCGGCCGGGTCGATAATGTCGATCAACCGGTGCGGGTACTGGGCCAATAGCGCTTTTGAGGGCTTGGCCGTACCGATGTCCATGTCCCGGTAAACCAGGGCAGAGTCGACACTGATCAGCTCGCACGGCAACACTTTGGTCAGTTCGATGGCCAGGTCGGTCTTGCCGGCGGCCGTGGGGCCCATCAGGAAGATGGCGGGGGGCAAGGCACTCATCAACGGCCGCGCAGGAACAGTTTGTCCAGATCGTCCAGGCCCATCTGGGTCCAGGTCGGTCGGCCATGGTTGCATTGCCCGCTGCGCTCGGTGTTTTCCATGTCGCGCAGCAGCCCGTTCATTTCCGGCAGGGCCAGGCGGCGATTGGCGCGGATGGCGCCATGACAGGCCATGGTGCCAAGCAGCTCATTGATGTGCGCCTGGATACGATCGCTGGTGCCGTACTCCATCAGGTCCGCCAGCACATCAGCGACCAGGCGGTTGGCTTCAGCCTGCTTGAGCAGCGCAGGAATCTGGCGGATCGCCAGGGTTTCCGGCCCAAGGCGCTGCAATTCGAAGCCCAGTTTCTGGAACACGCCGTGATGCTCTTCGGCGCAATCGGCCTCCCGCTGGCTGACCGCCAGGGATTCGGGCACCAACAGCGGCTGACCGCTGAGACCTTCGCTGGCCATGGCGATCTTCAAGCGCTCGTACATGATCCGCTCATGGGCGGCATGCATATCGACCAGTACCAGGCCGTGGGCGTTTTCCGCCAGGATGTAGATGCCTTTGAGTTGCGCCAACGCATAACCCAACGGTGGAATATCCCCCCCACCCTCCGGCAATGCAACGGCGCCCGGCTCGGCCCCCGGCAATGGCGCAAAAAACTCGCGATAGGCCGCCTTGGCTTCCGCCACCGGCACTGTCGATTGCGGACGCGGGGTGTATTGGTACTGATAACCCGCGCCCGAACCGGAACCCGGCGCGGTGTATGACGGCTGTGGTTGCGGCGATTGCAACAAATTGGCCGCCAGGCTCATTTCGCCCTGTGGGCCGAACTCGCCGGCCTCCGGACCGCTCGGCCGTACCACCGCCGTCACGATCGGCGCAGACAACTGATCATCCGGCCGCACATCGCCCAAGGCACGGTGCAACGTGCCATAGAGGAAGTCATGCACCATGCGCCCGTCACGAAAACGCACTTCATGCTTGGTCGGATGCACGTTGACGTCGACCACCGACGGGTCGACCTCGAAAAACAGCACAAACGTGGGGTGCCGCCCATTGAACAGAACGTCGCGATACGCCTGGCGCACCGCATGGGCCACCAACTTATCGCGCACTGCACGACCATTCACGAAGAAATACTGCAGGTCCGCCTGACTACGGGAGAACGTCGGCAACCCGACCCAGCCCCACAGGCGCAAGCCATTGCGCTCGATCTCAATCGGCAGTGCCTGCTCCAGGAAACCCGACCCGCAAACAGCGGCCACACGCCGTGCACGGGCAGCGTCGTCATTGGCTTCATGCAGGCTGAGGATGGTCTTGCCGTTGTGGCGCAGATGAAAAGCCACGTCGAAACGGGCCAACGCCAAGCGCTTGATGACTTCCTGCAGGTGATCGAATTCGGTTTTTTCAGCCTTGAGGAACTTGCGGCGCGCCGGGGTATTGAAGAACAAGTCGCGCACTTCCACCGAAGTGCCCACCGGGTGCGCAGCCGGCTGGACTCGAGGCGCCATGTCACGGCCTTCGGTTTCTACCTGCCAGGCCTGGTCGGCACCACGGGTCCGCGAGGTCAGGGTCAGGCGGGCCACGGAGCTGATGGAGGCCAAGGCCTCACCGCGAAAACCCAGGCTCATCACCCGCTCAAGGTCTTCCAGATCGCGAATCTTGCTGGTGGCGTGACGCGCCAGAGCCAGCGGCAGGTCATCGGAGGAGATGCCGCTACCGTCGTCGCGCACGCGCAGGAGCTTGACGCCGCCCTGCTCCACATCGACATCGATGCGCTTGGCGCCTGAGTCGATACTGTTCTCCAGCAGCTCCTTGATCACCGACGCCGGACGCTCAACCACCTCGCCCGCGGCAATCTGGTTGGCCAGGCGCGGGCTGAGCAGTTCGATGCGTGCGCCGCTGTTCAACTGTGATTCGCTCATTACTGCGCCGCCAATTCAGTGCCGGGAATGGTCAACACCTGGCCGACTTTCAGTTCATCGGTTTTCAGGCCATTGGCACTGCGCAACGTGGCAGGCGAAACCTGGAAGCGCACGGCCAGCATGGCCAGGGTGTCGCCGGGCTGCACGCGGTGGTCACGCGGGCCCTGGGCGATTTTCCCGGAGTCGCGCAGCCAGGCAATGTAAGTGCCCGGCGGCGGGTTCTGCTGGAAGAACTGGCGGATACCGGCGCTGATCGAACGCGCCAGCGCCTGCTGGTGGCTGGTACTGGCCAGCTTGGAGGCTTCGTTGGAGTTGGAGATAAAGCCGGTTTCCACCAGGATCGACGGGATATCCGGCGACTTCAACACCATGAACCCAGCCTGCTCGACACGCTGCTTGTGCAGCGAAGTGACCCGGCCGATATTGCTCAGCACTTTCTGGCCGACGTTCAGGCTGGAGGTCAGCGAAGCGGTCATCGACAGGTCGAGCAGCACGCCGGCGAGCATTTTGTCCTTGTCATCCAGAGACACGTTGCCGGCCCCGCCGATCAAGTCGGAACGGTTTTCGCTGTCGGCCAGCCAACGGGCAGTCTCGGAAGTCGCGCCGCGATCGGACAGGGCGAACACCGAGGCGCCGAAGGCGGCGGACGAGGGTGCGGCGTCGGCGTGGATCGACACAAACAGGTCGGCGCCTTTCTTGCGGGCGATTTCCGTACGGCCGCGCAATGGAATGAAGTAGTCACCGGTACGGGTCAGCTCGGCGCGATAGCCTTTCATCGCGCTGACCTGACGCTGCAGCTCACGGGCGATGGCCAATACCACGTCTTTTTCATGCTGGCCGCGCGAGCCGGATGCGCCCGGGTCTTCACCGCCGTGGCCGGCATCGATCACCACAATAATGTCACGCTTGCCCGGTGGGGCCGGTGGGGGTGGCGGCAACTTGACCTGCGGCTGCGATGGGTTGACCGGCACGGCCGGTACCGTGGCCACGCTCGGGGTCGGCACGGGCGTCGGGTTGGCATCGGCGGCATTGTCGAACAGATCGACCACCAGCCGGTTGCCGTACTGGGCATTCGGCGCCAGGGAGAAGCTTTTCGGGGTCACGGCCTTTTTCAGGTCGATAACCACACGCAGATCGGTCGGCGTACGCTGGGCCGAGCGCATGGCGGTAATCGGGGTGTTGGCGGTGGACACTTTGAGCGGCGCGGCCAGGGACGCACCGTTGATGTCGATCACCAGGCGATCGGGCGCCGTCAGGGTAAAGACGCTGTGCTGGACCGGGCCAGACAGGTCGAACACCAGTCGCGTGTTATCCGGCGCTCGCCACAGGCGAACACTTTTCACCTGCGAAGCAGCCAGAGCATTGACAGTCATTGCCGCAAGCAATACCCCTACGACAGCAACCAACGCGCGAAAGCGCATACCTAACCCCACCAATTATTTGAATTCCAATGCCAAAGCGGCGCACCAGGACTGGCCGCGCACGCTTTGGGGCAACAACTTCAACTGACGTCCTGATTCATGCGGCGTAATGGTAATGGTCAGGTCCGGCTTTGGCAAAAAGCCTGTGCCTTTATCTGGCCACTCGATCAGGCACAACGCGTCTTCGTCGAAATAATCCCGGATGCCCATGTACTCCAGCTCTTCGGGATCGACCAGGCGATAAAGGTCGAAATGGAAAGCTCGCACCTGGCCAATTTCGTAGGGCTCGACCAGCGTGAACGTTGGGCTTTTAACCGCGCCCGTGTGGCCCAAGCCACGAATGATGCCGCGCGAGAGCGTGGTTTTGCCCGCCCCCAGGTCACCCTCAAGAAAAATCAGCCCGGTGCCCGCCGTCACTTGGGCGATGCGATGGCCGAATGCGACCATTGCGTCTTCATCTGCCAGAAACAGGGTTACTTCAGACACGGCGATTGCTCCTCCAGCAATTGACGAATGGCAGGAATCAGGTCACTGGCAGCCAGCCCGCGACCCAGGGTACCTTGGCGCTCTCCCGCCGCGGCGTGCAGCCACACGGCCAGACAGCCCGCCTCATAGGCCGGCATACCTTGAGCCAGCAGGGCGCCGACCAAGCCCGCCAGGACATCACCCAGCCCCGCCGTGGCCATCGCCGGATGACCACGATCACACCGGGAAACCCGACCGTCCGGGCTGGCAATCAAACTGCCAGCACCCTTGAGGATAGCGACTGCATTGAATTTCTGGCTTAAAGCGCGCGCCACCTTAAGACGCTCGGCCTGAACCTCGGCTGTCGTGAGCCCCAACAAACGCGCCGCTTCGCCAGGGTGCGGGGTGATGACCGAGCCAACCGGCAAACTGACACCGCCCTTGGCCAGTTGATTCAACGCATCCGCATCCCAGACTTGCGGCTGCCGGACGTTGGCGGCAGCCGACAGCAGGCTTTTGCCCCAGGATGCCTCACCCAGGCCAGGGCCAATGACAATCACCGAGATTTTTTCCAGCAGCCCCATCAATTGGTTAGCCGAACTGACGCCGACGGTCATGACCTCCGGCAAGCGCGCCAGCGCCGCCGGCACATGCTCCGCCCGCGTCGCCAGGGACACCATGCCGGCACCACTGCGCAAGGCGCTTTCGGTACTCAGCAGCGCAGCACCGCCAAAGCCGCGGTCACCTCCGATAACCAGCAGGTGGCCGAACAAGCCTTTATGGGCCTGCGGAGGGCGCGCAGCCAGTTGCGGCAAATGGCCGGGCAACAAAGGCTGAACGTCGGTTATTTCGTGTTTTGTCTGCGGCATGCGTCTTCAAGCTCCGATGTCTGGCAGAATTATACGCATCTCACCCGTGGTTTCCCGTGTCTCATGCCTGCTATTACCTCCGATCTGCCCGCCCTCGCCCAATCGATCAAAGACTGGGGCCGCGAACTGGGCTTTCAACAAGTCGGCATCAGCGGCCTGGACCTGGCCGAGCATGAACAGCACCTGCAACGCTGGCTTGCCGCGGGTTATCACGGCGAGATGGAGTACATGGGCGCCCATGGCAGCAAGCGCTCCCACCCGGACGAGCTGGTACCGGGCACCTTGCGCGTGGTCTCGCTGCGCATGGACTACCTGCCCGGCGACACGCAAATGGCGCAATTGCTGGCGCAACCGGAAAAAGCCTATATCTCGCGCTATGCCCTGGGTCGTGACTATCACAAGCTGATCCGCAAGCGCGTGCAGCAACTGGCCGAGCGCATTCAGGCACAGATCGGCCCGTTTGGCTTTCGCGCCTTCGTGGACAGCGCGCCCGTGCTGGAAAAAGCCATCGCCGAACAAGCCGGGTTGGGCTGGATCGGCAAGAACACCCTGGTACTCAACCGCAAGGCCGGCAGCTACTTCTTCCTGAGCGAACTGTTTGTCGACTTGCCGCTGCCGGTGGACGCGCCCCATGACACCGAACACTGCGGCCGCTGCACCGCCTGCCTGGACATCTGCCCGACCAATGCCTTCGTCGGCCCCTATGTACTGGACGCCCGACGCTGCATTTCCTACCTGACCATCGAGCTCAAGAGTGCGATCCCAGAAGACCTGCGCCCGCTGATCGGCAATCGCGTGTTCGGCTGCGATGACTGTCAGATCGTTTGCCCGTGGAATCGTTTCGCGCGGCCTACCGCCGAGGGTGATTTCAAGCCACGCCACAACCTGGATAACGCCGAACTGGCCGAGCTGTTCATGTGGGACGAGGATAAGTTCCTCAGCAGCACCGAGGGCTCACCGCTACGTCGCGCCGGTTACGAGCGTTGGCTACGCAACTTGGCGGTGGGCCTGGGCAACGCGCCGTCGAGCATCCCGGTGCTGGAGGCATTGAAGGCACGCCGGGATTATCCGTCGGAACTGGTACGCGAACACGTCGAGTGGGCGCTGAACCAGCACGCCGGGCGTCAGTGCACGTCGTCGTTGTAGACGAACTTGGGCATTTCCCAGTGGAAACGGATCGCCAGCAACCGCAATAGAAAGCCGCTGAACAGCGTCAGAAGAATCGCCTGCTCGCTGGGCAGTTCCAGATACAGGCACAGCATGTAGAACCACGCGGCGAGGAACGAAACGCTGGCGTATAGCTCACGGCGGAAGATCAGGGGAATGTCGTTGCAGAAGATATCCCGCAGGATGCCGCCAAACACCCCGGTAATCACGCCACTGACCACAGCCACCAGCATGCCGTGGCCCATTTCCAGGGCGGTCATGCAGCCGATCAAGGTAAATGCCACCAGCCCCACGGCGTCCAGTGCCAGGAACAGCGAGCGCAGATGGCGCATCAGCGGTGCGATAAAGATCGTCACCAGTGCGGCAACCGACGTCAGCACCAGGTATTCCGGGTGCTTGACCCACGTCAGCGGGTAATGCCCCAGCAACACATCGCGCACCGAACCACCGCCCAGGGCGGTGACACAGGCGATCAGCACCACGCCAAACCAATCCATGCCACGACGCCCGGCGGACAGCGCGCCGGTCATGGCTTCGGCCGTGATGGCGATGAGGTAAAGCATAAGCAGCATGAAGCAGTCCTTATCATCAAGCCTTGATGAAATGCTTGCGGTAGTGCTGCAACTCGGCAATCGACTCGCGAATATCATCCAGTGCCAGGTGCGTGCTGCCTTTGTGGAAGCTGTCTTTGACTTCCGGCGCCCAGCGTGCGGCCAGCTCTTTCAAGGTGGACACATCCAGGTTGCGGTAATGGAAGTAGCTTTCCAGCGCCTTCATGTGGGTATAAAGGAAGCGGCGGTCCTGGCAGATACTGTTGCCGCAGATCGGTGACTTGCCCTTGGGCACCCACTTCTCCAGGAAGGCGATGGTCTGGGCCTCGGCTTCGGCCATACTGATACGGCTGTCGCGCACCCGCTGGGTCAGGCCGGAGTTGCCGTGGGTGCGGGTGTTCCACTCGTCCATGGTGGCCAACACCGCATCACTGTGATGGATGGCAATCACCGGACCTTCGGCCAGGGTGTTGAGGTTGCTGTCGGTGACAATGGTCGCCATCTCGATGATGACGTCGGTGTCGGGGTTCAGACCGGTCATTTCCAGATCGATCCAAATCAGGTTCTGTGGGTTTTGCATGGCTTGATTCTCTTGGCACCTTGGCGTGGCTGCGCAGTTTAGCAGGCGGGGGCATGCTAGACTCGCGACCGTTTTATCTATCCTTTGCATTATCGACACGGAACACCAATGGCCAAACGCCAGCTCAATCGCCGCCAAAACTGGCGCATCGAAAAGATTCAGGGTGAACGCGCCGCTCGCGCCGCCAAACGTGAATCCTCCGCCGTGGAAGCGCTCGAAGGCGGCGACCTGGGCCCCGAACAAACGGGCCTGGTGATCGCGCACTTCGGCGTGCAGGTCGAGGTCGAGGCGCTGGAAGGCGAACTCGCCGGCCAGGTTTTCCGCTGCCACTTGCGCGCCAACTTGCCTGCGCTGGTCACCGGCGACCAAGTTGTGTGGCGTGCCGGCAACCAGGGCATCGGCGTAATCGTCGCCCAGTTGCCACGCACCACCGAACTGCGCCGCCCGGACAGCCGTGGCCAGCTCAAGCCGGTGGCCGCCAACGTCGACATGATCGTGATTGTGTTCGCGCCGCTGCCCGAGCCCCATGCCAACCTGATCGACCGCTACCTGGTGGCCGCCGAACATGCCGGCATTCGTCCGCTGTTGCTGCTGAACAAATTCGACCTGATCGACGAGCAAAACGCGCCGGCGCTCAACGCATTGCTGGCGGTCTACCGCACCTTGGGTTACCCGGTGCTGGAAGTCTCGGCGCATCACGGCAATGGCATGGAACAGTTGCAACAGCAGCTGGACGGGCGCATCAGCGTGTTCGTCGGCCAGTCGGGCGTAGGCAAGTCATCGCTGGTCAACAGCCTGCTGCCGGAAGTCGAGACCCGCGTGGGGCCGCTGTCGGAGCTGTCCGGCCAGGGCACCCACACCACCACCACCGCGCGACTGTTCCACTTCCCCGGTGGCGGTGAGCTGATCGACTCCCCGGGCATCCGGGAATTCGGCCTCGGCCATGTCAGCCGCAGCGATGTGGAAGCGGGCTTCATCGAATTCAATGACCTGATCGGCACCTGCCGCTTCCGCGACTGCAAACACGACCGTGAGCCGGGCTGTGCGTTACTCAAGGCCCTAGAAGATGGCCGTGTGCAGCAGCAGCGGATGAACAGCTATCGGTCGATCATTGCGAGTTTGCCGGAGAGCAGTTATTGATATTCCATTTTTTGATACACATAAATCAGCGTACTGAGCGCCCCAGTCCATTGATTTAATAGGAGCGGACATCAAGAATCCGGACCAACTGGTGGCTCATACACACAAGCCAGCTTGTATTCGGATTTCACGATACCCATAATTGCTCCGTCACCAGCGAAAGCTGGCAGGAGTCTGGATCCTTTTCGGAGTTGATCCAGCGGCGCAGAAGGGGCGATGCAAGCTCCACTGCGTGTCGAATGAAGCCGCCTTCGGGCGGCTTTGCTTTTTGTGGGGAATTAATATTTGGCTCTCTACTATCACCCCAAGCAGGGCGATGTGCTGCTCTGTGACTTCACGCGAGGCTTTGTGGCGCCGGAGATGCTAAAGATCCGCAAGGTCGTGGTGATCTCCCCTACCGCCACTCACAACCGCAAACTCTGTACCGTGGTGCCGATCTCCTCGACAGCGCCAGAGATCCAGCATGATTGGCACCATTTGCTGCGCACTAACCCACTTCAATCAGACGGTTATAAAGAGCTATGGGTGAAGTGCGACATGATTTACACCGTCAGCTTCGAACGCCTCGACAAGCTCCATAGAAAGACTCGCACCAAAGGCCGAGAGTATTTCGTACCGCGTCTGTGCACCGACGACATGCGGGGCGTAATCAGTGGTGTCAAAGCCTACCTCCCACTCTGACCCGAAATGAAAACGCCCCGATTACTCGGGGCGGTTCACTTATGGCCTATTGGGTCGCTTACGACCGCGGTGCAGGCGCCGTAGGATCCTTCACTCCACCATCATCAAACAGGTTCAGCTTCTGCCGTAGCTCATGGGCCGGCAACGGCTCCTGCCCTGGAGGAATGGCGTTCGGGTCAGCCGGGACTTCCCCTGGCGCGCCTTCGCCAGGTTTCGGTACCGCAGGCGCCGCACTGTGATCCCCCTCGATCGCGCGCTGGGCCTTTTTGGTCAGCACCACGATATCGATCCGGCGGTTGACCGGGTTGAACGGGTCTGCGGGATCAAACAATTGCGACGAAGCAAAACCCACCACTCGCGCCACTTGCGGGTCCGGATAGCTGCCCGCCACCAGCGCACGACGAGCAGCGTTGGCGCGGTTGGCCGAGAGCTCCCAGTTGCCGAAGTCGCCCTGGCCTGCATAGGGCTTGGCGTCGGTGTGGCCGCTGATGCTGATCTTGTTCGGCACCGCCTTGATGGTGTCGGCCATGGCCAGCAGGATATCTTCGAAGTACGGCTTCAAGCGGGCACTGCCGGAGTCGAACATCGGCCGGTTAGCGGCGTCGGTGATCTGGATACGCAGGCCCTCGGGCGTGATCTCGAAGGAGATCTGATCCTTGAACTTCAGCAGTTGCGGGTTTTCTTCGACCTTGGTCTGCAGTTCCTTGAGCAACAGTTCCAGGCGCTCCTGCTCGACTTGCTCAGCCATGGCCTCGACCGTGTCGCGCTCGACGGGGATTTTTTCCTGGGGGGCCTCGGTCTTGACCTCCGGGTTGATCGTGCGCTCAGGCGCCAACTGCGGCGAACCGCCGAGGTCGATCACAAAAGGCGTACCGCTTTCCGAGAAGCCAATGGGGTCTTTGAAGTAACCGGCAATGGCGATCTTCTGTTCCGGCGTAGCGGTAGACATCAGCCACAGAACCAGGAAGAACGCCATCATCGCCGTCGCAAAGTCGGCGAAGGCGATTTTCCAGGCGCCGCCGTGGTGCCCCGCTGCGAAGCGCTTGACGCGCTTGATGATTATCGGCTGGTTGTTTTCCATGACTTAGCGACCACGAACCGCTTGTTCCAGCTCGGCGAAGCTTGGGCGATGTTTCGGGTACAGCACCTTGCGACCGAACTCCACCGCCAGCGATGGCGGCATGCCGGAGGCCGAAGCGACCAGGCACGCCTTGATCGCTTCATAGAGGTTGATCTCTTCCTTGGCATCATGCGCCAGGGAAGTCGCCAGCGGGCCAAAGAAACCGTAGGCCGCAAGAATACCGAAGAATGTCCCCACCAACGCCGCACCCACGTGCATGCCGATGGCCTTCTGGTCGCCATCGCCCAGGGACGCCATGGTCACCACGATACCGAGTACCGCCGCGACGATACCGAATCCCGGCATGCCGTCGGCAATGCCGGTGACAGCGTGAGAGGGGTGTTCCAGTTCTTCCTTGAGGCTGAACAGCTCCATGTCGAACAGGCCTTCCAACTCGTGGGGAGCCATGTTGCCGGAAGACATGATGCGCAGGTAATCGCAGATATAGGCGGTCATGCGCTCGTCTTTGAGCACGGCCGGGTACTTGGCGAAAATCGGGCTGGCCGCCGCATCTTCGATGTCGGCCTCGATGGCCATCATCCCCTCGCGGCGACTCTTGTTGAGGATCTCGTAGACCAGGCCCAGCACTTCCAAATAGAAGGTGTGGGAGAAGCGTGAACCGAACATGCTCAGGGATTTTTTGACCACATGCATGGTCATGTACCCAGGGTTGGCTTGCAGGAATGCACCGAATGCCGCCCCGCCGATGATCATCACTTCGAAAGGCTGGATCAACGCGGCAATTTTACCGTGGGAAAGGACGTAACCGCCGAGCACGCTCGCGAGGACGACGATGATGCCGATAATTTTAGCCATAGGAGATGGGTACTTGCGCCGTCGGGTTCATGGACATAGTGGGTGTAGCAGAAAAACTCTTGTTCTACTTATCGGCAAAACTGCGCCAGACTATAGCCCGTTAAGGCGAAAAGCCAATTCGGCCCATTCCGGGCGTGTTGAATGCATGTGATGACCGCGCCCCAATCATGGCTAATGAAACGACAGTCCCAACTGCAAAACCGACCACCCTCGCCGCTTGGATCAAGCGCCTGGATGATGTGCTGCTGCCCATTCCCCAAGCCAGCCACGAGCGCGTGTGCAAAGCCATTCGCGATAGCCGTAGTTCATTGCGAGATATTGCCGAGCTGATGCAAGACAGCCCGGCGTTGGTACTCAGCGTGATGCGCGAGGCCAACAGCCACACCCACGGCAGCCTCGCGGCCCCTGCGGAAAACCTCGAAGTGGCGCTCAACCGCCTCGGCCTCAAGCGTGCCGAAGAATTACTGGCGCGCCTGCCCTCGGTGCCGGCCAAGGAAATCCCCGTGGCCTTGCGCCAACTGCTGCTGGTGAGCCTGCACGCGTCGCAGCAAGCCAACGGTTTATTCGGCAGTCGCCTGGCGCGCTTGTGGCAAGACATTCACTGGGGCAGCCTGCTGTTTTTATCGCCGCTTTGGCCGATGGCCGTCACCTACCCCAAGCTCCTGGAAGAATGGGAATTGCGGGTGATCCACAAGGGCCAGCCGGCACGCCAGGTCGAGCAGGAATTGTTCGGCGTACGGCTGCTGGATTTGTGCCTTGGCTTGACCGAAGCGTGGCACTTGCCGATCTGGGTGTCCCAGGGCTACAACCTGCTGCTGAGCGAACAACGCTTGCTGGTCAAGGCGCTGCATATCGCCCGTGAGGAAGATGAACTGCGCCACCAGCAGTTGCTCGACGCCGAACCCAACCTGCGCCGTTGGTTGAACCAGCCGGCCAATACGGTGCTGCTGGCTAACGGCCTGGCAATGTCGGCCCAGGAATCCTGGACCTGCCCGCATACCGAACGCTGGCAATATCTGACTGCGCTCTACCTGGAAGCCCCCCTGGGCGATGTGCAGCAGCAAGCCCACCAGCAAGCGGTGACCAGCGCCCGCCATACCCTGATGCCCGACCTCTGGCACCCGGCCTTGTCGCTGATCTGGCCGTGGCATGTGCAGAAGGTCCATCGCGGCTTGCTGCCCGCACCACCGCCCACCGCCGAAGCCTTGGCCGTATGGCGCAAGCGCTGTACCGAGTTGCTGGTTGAACCGAACCGCTTTGCCAACGCCATGCACCTGACCACTTGCGCCAAAGAAGCATTGGTGGCGAGCGGCATGCAACGGGTGCTGCTGTTCATGGCCGACCGCGCCTTGAGTACCTTGCGCGTGCATCAAGCCGAAGGGTTGCCCAAGGACGCCGCAAACCTGAGCCTGGACGTGGTCAATAGCACGCTGCTGCAACGGCTGTTGGAAAAGTCCGCGCAGGTGCGTCTCACACCCGACAACCACGCACAGTTCTCTGCACTGCTGCCGCCAGTGCTGCGTCGCCTGTTTACCGGCGAACACCTGTTGTTGCGCTCCCTGAGCTGCAACGGCCGAGTGGTCATGCTGATGGTCGCCGACCAGGGCGGCGGGCCGTTCTCGGAAACCACGGTGCAGGCCTTCGGCAAAACAGCGCAATGCGTCGAGAAAGCACTGCACAGCTTTACCAACCGCAGCACTTGATGCTTGCGCTACAATCGCCGTCCTTTATCGCCAACATTTGTGCCCAGGAGACCTCACATGCCTGACTTCTCTGGCTTGCCGCTGGTGATCGAACCCGGCGACCTGCTCGGTCGACTGGATGCCGAACACCTGATTCTGGTGGACCTCACCAGCGCCGCCCGCTACGCCGAGGGTCATATCCCAGGCGCGCATTTCGTTGACCCCAAGCGCACCCAGTTGGGCCAGCCACCGGCTCCCGGCTTGCTGCCGAGCAAAGCCGACCTGCAAAAGCTGTTCGGCGAACTGGGCCACACCCCGAACGCAACCTACGTGGTCTACGACGACGAAGGCGGTGGCTGGGCCGGACGTTTTATCTGGATGCTCGACGTGATCGGCCACCAGAAATACCACTACCTGGACGGCGGCCTGCTCGCATGGCTGGAAAGCCAGCACCCGCTTTCCACCGAGGTGCCCGCCCCCGTTGGTGGCCCGGTCAGCCTGACCTTGCACGACGGCCCTACCGCCACCCGCGAATACCTGCAAAGCCGTCTCGGCGCGGCTGACCTGGGCATCTGGGACGCACGCGGACCGCTGGAATATTCCGGCGAGAAAGTCCTCGCCGCCAAGGGCGGTCACATTCCCGGCGCGGTGAACTTCGAGTGGACTGCCGGCATGGACAAGGCACGCAACCTGCGCATCCGTCGTGACATGCCGCAGATCCTCGAAGACCTCGGGCTGACCCGCGACAAAGAAATCATCACCCACTGCCAGACTCACCATCGCTCTGGCTTCACCTACCTGGTGGCCAAGGCGCTCGGTTATCCGCGAGTCAAAGGTTATGCCGGTTCCTGGGGCGAATGGGGCAACCACCCCGACACCCCCGTTGAGATTTAAGGTTTAAGGACAGTCAATGAAAAAGCAGTTATTCATCCTCAGCCAGTACCTGTTGCCGCACCACTTGCTGTCGCGCCTGGCCGGGTGCATTGCCGAGTGTCGCGTGCGCTGGTTCAAGAATGCTTTCACCCAATGGTTTGCCAAGCGCTATCAAGTGGACATGTCCCAGGCCCTGGTTGAAGACCTGACCGCCTACGAGCACTTCAATGCCTTCTTCACCCGCGCGCTGAAAGACGGTGCTCGCCCGCTGGATCAAACCCCAGGCGCAGTGCTCAGCCCTGCCGATGGCGCGGTCAGCCAGCTAGGCCCTATCGAACACGGCCGCGTGTTCCAGGCCAAGGGCCACAGCTTCAGCGTGGTGGAACTGTTGGGTGGTGATACAGCGGTTGCTGCGCCGTTCATGGGCGGCGATTTCGCCACGATCTACCTGTCGCCCAAAGACTACCACCGCGTGCACATGCCCCTGGCCGGTACGTTGCGTGAGATGGTGTATGTGCCCGGGCGGATTTTCTCGGTGAACCAGACCACGGCTGAAAACGTGCCGGAGCTGTTTGCGCGTAATGAGCGTGTTGTCTGCCTGTTCGACACCGAACGCGGCCCGATGGCGGTAGTGCTGGTGGGTGCAATGATCGTGGCGTCGATTGAAACCGTGTGGGCAGGCCTGGTCACCCCACCGAAACGCGAGCTGAAAACCTTCCGCTACGACGAAGCCGCGCGTGCGCCGATTCACTTGGAGAAAGGTGCGGAGCTGGGCCGCTTCAAGCTGGGTTCGACCGCCATCGTGCTGTTCGGGCCGGATCAGGTGAAGTGGGCTGAAGAACTGGTGGCGGGTTCACCGGTGCAGATGGGCCAGGGTATTGGCTCACCTAAAGCCTGACCTGAAGCCGACGAAAATCAAATGTGGGAGGGGGCTTGCTCCCGATAGCATCAGTCAGTCCATGTGTTGACTGAATCACCGCTATCGGGAGCAAGCCCCCTCCCACATTTTTGCTTGTATTCCTACAGTGAGAGCCGCTTAGAGCTGACCATCGCGGTCACGAAAGCCCAGTAGATACAACACGCCATCCAACCCCAGGGTCGAGATCGCCTGCTTGGCCGATTGCTTGACCAGCGGCTTGGCGCGGAACGCCACCCCCAACCCGGCAATCGCCAGCATCGGCAAGTCATTGGCGCCGTCGCCGACCGCAATGGTCTGCTCCAGGCGCAAACCTTCCTTATGGGCCAATTCCTTCAGCAGGTCGGCCTTGCGCTGCGCATCGACAATCGGCTCTACCGCAACGCCGGTCACCTTGCCATCCACCACTTCCAATTCGTTGGCGAACACATAGTCGATACCCAGCTTGGCCTGCAGTTGCTTGGCAAAGTAGGTGAAGCCGCCGGACAGGATCGCGGTTTTGTAACCCAGGCGCTTGAGTTCAGCGAACAGGGTTTCAGCGCCTTCGGTCAACCGCAGCGATGCACCGATCGAATCCAGCACGCTCACATCGAGCCCCTTGAGCAGCGCCAGGCGCTCCTTGAAACTGGCACGGAAATCCAGCTCACCGGCCATGGCGCGCTCGGTAATCTCGGAGACCTGCTCGCCCACACCGGCTGCCTTGGCCAACTCGTCAATCACTTCGGCCTCGATCAGCGTGGAGTCCATGTCGAACGCCGCCAGGCGACGATTGCGGCGGAACAGCGAATCTTCCTGGAAGGCGATGTCGACATTCAGCGCCTGGGCCACGCTCAGGAATTCGGCGCGTAATGCCTGCGGGTCAGCAGGCTCGCCACGCACAGAGAACTCGATACAGCCCTTGCCTTTGTCGGCTGGCGTGTCCAGGGGCATACGACCCGACAGACGGTCGATGTGGTCGATATTCAAACCATACTGGGCAGTGATCGAACTGACGCGCTGCAATTGTTCAGCCGTCACCTTGCGGGTCAACAGGGTCACGATGTGGCGTTTTTTGCCCTGACCGTCGACCCAATGCTGGTAGTCCTCTTCGGACACGGGGGTGAATCGCACCTGTTGATCGAGCTTGTATGCCGTAAACAGGATGTCCTTGAGGACCGAGGACGCCTGCTCGGTGCTCGGGATTTCGACAAGGATGCCGAAGGACAAGGTGTCGTGGATCACCGCCTGACCGATGTCGAGAATGTTCACACCACCCTGGGCCAGCACGCCGGTAATGGCTGCGGTGAGACCCGGGCGGTCTTCACCGGTGATGTTTATCAGGACAATTTCGCGCAAAGCGCACCCCCAGGCTGGAAAAAAACCGCATTCTACCCACTTTCAGTGACCATCGGGCACAGCCAGCGCTTTGCCGGCCCTAGGGCTATCGCTATACTGCGCGTCAACTTCACGGACCAAGAGCCGAGCGCAAGTGAACCGGCCCACGCCAGTAAAAACCGATAACTTCTTCCTGCTGATCTTCCGGGCACTGCGCCACCGCCGTGTGCCGATCGCATTACGCATCGCCAGCCATAACGTGATCCTGGTCGCCCTGGCCTTGGTGATCTACGCCTGTGTGATGGGTTTGCAGTTCAAGCAGGCCATGCACGAACAAGCTGACGCGCTGGGCGCGAGCCTGACAACCCAGACCGCCACGTCGGCGACTGAGTTGCTGGTGTCCAACGACATCCTCAGCCTGAACGTGCTGCTCAATAACCTGACCAAGAACCCGCTGGTGGCTCACGCCGCTATCTACAGCGTGGATAACCGGATCATGGCCGAAGCCGGGCAGCGCCCGAAAAACGGCCTGCTGGGTGAGGCCGAGGGTCTGTACCAGAGCAACATCACGTTCCAGGACGTGAAGGCCGGCCAGTTGCGTATCAGCCTGGATATGCAGCAATTCCAGCAGCCGATGACCATCAGCCTGCAAAGCATGGGCATTCTCAGCGCGATCCTGTTGGCACTGGCCCTGGCCTTGAGCTTGCGCCTGGGTCGGCATATCTCCACGCCGCTGATGCAGTTGCGCATCTGGCTGCGGGATATCGACGAACATACCCCGGCCACCGACCGCCAGGACGAAATCGGCGATCTCGCCCGCCAGCTTCACGCCAGCTTCGCCCCGGAGCCGGTGGTGCGCGAACCTGAGCCGGAACCCGAGCCCGAATACAACGAGGCCGATGAGCCCGAGTTTGAAGTACGCGACCTGCGCGACCCAGGCTTTGATGACAGCGCCCCGGTAGCCGGGCTGAAGGCAACGGCGCGCCACGTGGTCAAGGCTGAAGAAGACGAACTGGACGACGAAGACCCGTTCGCCGACTTGCGCGACACGTCGGCCGCTGCGCCAGTCATGGCCCCCAAGCCGGTCCCCGTGAAGAACGCCGAGCCCCAGCACAGCGCGGTATTGGCGGTACAACTGGGTGCCCAGGACCAACTGCGTCGCCTGCCCCGCGCCCGCCTGACGGAATTGCTCGAACGCTACCGTGACTGCCTCGACCAGGCCGCCTCGCTGTATCAAAGCGAGTTGCACACCCTGAACGATGGCAGCACCTTGATGCTGTTCCACAGCGAAGACAGTGGCGAAGACTATCTGACCAACGCCATCTGCTGCGGTGAGCTGCTGCGCGCCCTGGGCCATGCCCTGCAAATCGAAGTGGCGGACAGCGGCATTACCTTGCAACTGCAACTGGGCCTGACCGTCGGCGACGACCTGTTCGGCATGAGCCAGATCGACTTGCTGTTGACCGAGATCGCCCAGGATGCGCTGGCCTTGTCCCAACACAGCCGCAATTTGCTGCTGGTGGAGCGCAAGATCAGCGAAGACGCCTTGATTCGCCAGCGCGCACGTATCCGTCCAATCGCCAGCCCCGAAGGTGCAAGCTGCGTGGAACGCCTGATGGAGCCATACCCGTCGATGCTCGAACGGCAGTTGGCGCGGATGCATGAGACCCGCACCAAGCCTTGAAACACGGCGGTGCGGGCTTGTGTGGGAGGGGGCTTGCTCCCTCCCACAATTGATCTTCAGCGCCACTCAAATCCGGCGCACACAAAAAGGCCCGCTGAATCAGCGGGCCTTTTTTGTATCTGCGGTTCGGCTTAGAACCTGAACACTTCCATGTCCGTACGAATCGGCGTGGCCATCGGCATCTTCGGCTTTTCCGGGGCCGCCGGCTTGGCATGTACCGGCGCTGGTTTGCGCGGCGCTTCGGCGACCGCCGGCTGATTGGCCAATGGCTTGATCGCTACCGACAACTGCTGCGCCAAATGCTGCAACAACACGCCTTGGGCCTGGACCTGGGACGCGGTGGTGCCGACGTGTTCTTCCTGCAGGTGCACGATGCGGTTATCACGCACCTGGCCACGGCGATCGATCAAGCGCCACTGGGCATCCAGGATTGCCGGCTGCGAAGCCCCGGAATCGAGCCGGGTGATGGTCAGCAACACCTGCACATCCGGCGTAAACCCGGTTGGCGCAGGTGCCAGCACCACACGCTGGCTGTCCAATTGACCGGCTACCTGACGCAGCATCAACTGATTGATATCGGAGGACAAACTGCCCGCCCAACGCCCATCGGTGGAACCTTGCAGGCTGCCGTCGTTCTGACGTTGTAGCAGGGTCTCGCGTTGCAGGTAATCGGCAACGACCACCGGGCCCAGCAATACGGCCATGCCCGCCGCTTGGGCAGGCTGAGCCGGACTTCCGCTGTCCAGCTGGTACAGCGACACCGGTTGGTGCGTGCTGCAACCCGCCAACCCCAGGAGGCCAGCGAGCATTAAAAATAGAGGAAGGCGTGGAGCAGTCATCATCCCATCCAGGTGGCTGCCACAAGGCGAACCACAACGTAATACAAAAAATACCTAAACACGCTCGGCCACGCCGGCGCTGGAAAGGCCATATCATCCGTGAATATGCGCCATGACTCCAGCGCCAAAGCGTCGATCTACGGGTTAAATCGTAGATCGAGCGTCTTAGTACGCCTTAAAGCGGCGCTTCCACCAACAAAGCATCCACTCGCTGGAAGCCTCGCGGCAGTTTGTTGCCTCGTCGACCGCGCTCACCCTTGTAGTGCTCAAGGTCGTCAGGGCGCAGCGACAATGTGCGCTTACCGGCCTGAAGCACCAGGGTCGCGCCTTCCGGGATCACGGCGATGTCGGTCACGTACTCCTCACGACTGGCCACCCGCTCCCCGGGAATCCCGATAATCTTGTTGCCCTTGCCTTTGCCCAACTGCGGCAGGTCGCTGATCTTGAACACCAGCAAACGGCCTTCAGTGGTCACCGAGGCCAGCCAGTTGCTCTCACGATCATCCACCGGGCGCGGCAATATCACTTTGGCATTATTCGGCAGGCTCAACAGAGCCTTGCCCGCCTTGTTCTTGGCCTGCAGGTCTTCACCCTTGACCACGAAGCCGTAACCAGCGTCGGAGGCGATCACGTACAGCGCATCATCATCCGGCAGCAGCACACACTCGAAATTCGCACCCGGCGGCGGCGTAAGGCGGCCTGTCAGCGGCTCGCCCTGGCCCCGCGCCGAAGGCAAGGTGTGGGCCGGCACCGAATAGCTACGCCCGGTGGAGTCAATGAACACCGCAAACTGGTTGGAACGGCCGGCCGCAGCGGTCTTGAAGCCATCACCGGCTTTGTAGGAGAGCCCGGTAGCGTCAATATCATGCCCCTTGGCGGAACGAACCCAACCCTTTTCCGACAGAACGACGGTAATTTTCTCGTTCGGCAGCAGTTCGGTTTCCGTCAGCGCCTTGGCTTCCGCACGCTCGACGATTGGCGAACGACGTTCATCACCGTAGGTTTCCGCGTCTTTGATCAGCTCGCTGCGCACCAGCTTCTTGAGCTTGGCCTCACTGCCCAGCAGCGCTTGCAGCTTGGCTTGCTCCTTGAGCAGTGCGTCCTGCTCATCACGCAGCTTCATTTCTTCCAGCCGCGCCAGCTGACGCAAGCGGGTATCGAGGATGTAGTCCGCCTGGATCTCACTCAGCTCGAAACGCGCGATCAGTTCGGCTTTCGGGTGCTCGGCGGTGCGGATGATGTGGATCACTTCATCCAGGTTGAGGTAGGCAATCAGCAAACCGTCCAACAGGTGCAGGCGGCGCTCAACCTTGTCGAGGCGAAACTGCAGGCGGCGGCGCACAGTCTGCACGCGGAACTCCAGCCACTCCACCAGCAGGTTGCGCAGGTTCTTCAACTGCGGCTTGCCGTCCAGGCCGATAATGTTGACGTTGACGCGGTAGCTGGACTCCAGATCGGTGCTGGCGAACAGATGCTGCATCAGTACCTCGTGATCGACCCGGCTGTTGGCCGGGATGATCACGATGCGGCAGGGGTTCTCGTGGTCGGACTCGTCACGCAGGTCGGCGACTTGCGGCAATTTCGACGGTTTGGCCTGCATCAGCGCAGCGATCTGCTCCAACACCTTGGCGCCGGACACCTGATGCGGCAGCGCGGTGACGATAATGTCGCCATCTTCGATGTGGTACACGGCGCGCATGCGCACCGAGCCCTTGCCGGTTTCATACATCTTCAGCAGGTCGGCGCGCGGCGTGATGATTTCCGCTTCGGTCGGATAGTCCGGGCCCTGGATATGCTCGCAGAGCTGCTCGACCGTCGCTTTGGGCTCATCCAGCAAACGTACGCAAGCCGTGGCGACTTCGCGCAAGTTGTGGGGTGGCACGTCGGTGGCCATGCCGACCGCGATACCGGTGGTGCCATTGAGCAGAATATTCGGCAAACGTGCAGGCAACACCAAGGGTTCGTCGAGGGTGCCGTCAAAGTTCGGCCCCCAGTCCGCCGTGCCCTGGCCCAGCTCGCTGAGCAGGACTTCCGAGTAACGCGACAGACGCGCCTCGGTATAACGCATGGCGGCAAAGGACTTCGGATCATCCGGCGCACCCCAGTTACCCTGCCCGTCCACCAAGGTGTAGCGGTAGCTGAACGGCTGCGCCATCAGCACCATGGCTTCGTAGCAGGCCGAGTCGCCGTGGGGGTGGAACTTACCGAGCACGTCACCGACGGTACGCGCCGATTTCTTGTGCTTGGAGTCGGCGTCCAGGCCCAGCTCACTCATGGCGTAGACGATACGCCGCTGCACGGGTTTCAGGCCGTCGCCGATATGCGGCAAAGCACGGTCCATGATCACGTACATGGAGTAGTTGAGGTAGGCCTTTTCGGTGAAGTCAGCCAGCGACCGGCGTTCTACGCCATCTAAGCTGTCTGCGAGGATGTCACTCATGCGGGCCTCATCAATATCAGGTAAGGCGCAGCGGAATTGCCGCCGCGCTGAGTCAATTCAAAAAAACAGTGGTTCATGGCTGCGCGCTCCAGCCACCGGCCGGGGCGGCGAAACGATAGACCATTGGGCGTTTCTCACCATCGGCCCGTGGGCCGAAATTATTGTCGATGCCCACCCAGGCACCGTCTGCATCCACTATCAGGGCTTCAGCCAGGCCGTAGGGCTGGGCATAACGTCGGTTGGGCGTCAGCGCCTCGTCGGCAAATGACCAGCACAGCTCGACCTTGGCGGTGAGGGTATCGCGCCGGCAAATCTGGAACGCATTGCGCTCCAGGGTAAACAGCTTGCCGTTGTACAGCGCCAGATCGGCGAAGTCCTTGGACACCGCCTTGGCATTTTCAAACTGCGCCGGCTGCACTTCCTGGCCCGCTTCGCTGAGCAATACGCAGGGGCCGTCGCAGTCCCATACGCTCTGCCCGCGCTTGATGGCGATCAGGCCACGTCGCTCGCGTTCGGCCGCCAGCCAGATCTGATTGCCCTCGGCATTCACCGCCAGGCCCTCAAACAAGGCATTGAAGTGCAGCAACATGCCACTGGCCCGGGCTTCACGCACCATGCCCGGAGCAATTTTCAACCACTCGGCAGTCCCCGTTGCCGGCACCTGCAGCACCGCCGCATGGGCTTCGCTGACAATGTAACGATTGCCTACGGCATCGCAGGTGATGCCTTCAAAATCCAGGTCGCCCCCGCGAATGAAGGACGCGGCCTTGGTCCGCGAACGCAAGCCCCACGGCAACCCGGAGTCAGGCACCGGTGGCACGTCGATCTTTACCGTTTCGGCCTTCCAGGTCGGCGCACTGATATCCAGGCGATAGATCTGGTCGTCGTCACGGTCCGACACCGTCCACAGCTCCTTGCCGCACAAGGCCAGGCCCGACAGATTACCGCCGCGCATACCGTCCACCGGGTGTTCGCCTACCAGCTTGAGCTCAGCCACGGGCGCGGCGACCCCTTCGGTGGCCGCCAACCCGCTCAACATCAGGATCGCCAAGGCGAAACCTGTGCGCATCAGCCCAGAACCTCGGCCAGGTTGCCGTTGGATTCCAGCCAGGATTTACGGTCGCCGGCGCGTTTCTTGGCCAGCAGCATGTCCATCATTTCGGCGGTGGCGACGAAGTCGTCCAGGGTCAGTTGCACCAGACGCCGAGTGTTCGGGTCCATGGTGGTTTCGCGCAGCTGCGGCGGGTTCATCTCACCCAGCCCCTTGAATCGCGTGACCTGCGGCTTGCCACGCTTCTTCTCGGCCACCAGGCGATCGAGAATGCCATCGCGCTCGGCTTCGTCCAGGGCGTAGAAGATATCCTTGCCCAGGTCGATACGGTACAGCGGCGGCATGGCGACATAAACGTGGCCGGCCTCCACCAACGGGCGGAAGTGCTGGACGAACAGCGCGCAGAGCAAGGTGGCGATGTGCAGGCCGTCGGAGTCGGCGTCGGCGAGGATGCAGATTTTGCCGTAGCGCAGCTGGCTCATGTCCTCTGCGCCCGGGTCCACGCCAATAGCCACGGCAATGTTATGCACTTCCTGGCTGGCAAGGACCTCGCTGCCGTCGACTTCCCAGGTGTTGAGGATCTTGCCGCGTAACGGCAGGATCGCCTGGAATTCCTTGTCCCGCGCCTGCTTGGCGGAACCACCGGCGGAGTCACCCTCCACCAGGAACAGTTCGGAACGCATCGGGTCCTGCCCCGCGCAATCGGCCAGTTTGCCTGGCAGTGCCGGGCCTTGGGTGATGCGCTTGCGCTCGACTTTCTTGCTCGCCTTCAGGCGTCGGCCGGCGTTGCTGATCGCCAGTTCCGCCAGGGCCAGGCCCAGCTCCGGGTGCTCGTTGAGCCACAGGCTGAAGGCATCCTTGACCACTCCGGAAACAAACGCCGCCGCTTCACGGGACGACAGGCGCTCCTTGGTCTGGCCGGAAAATTGCGGTTCCTGCATCTTCATCGACAGCACGAACGCGATGCGCTCCCACACGTCCTCCGGCGCCAGCTTCACGCCGCGCGGCAACAGACTGCGGTATTCGCAGAACTCGCGCATGGCGTCCAGCAAACCCTGGCGCAAACCGTTGACGTGAGTGCCGCCCTGAGCGGTGGGGATCAGGTTGACGTAGCTTTCCTGCACGCTGTCGCCACCTTCGGGCAACCACAGCAGAGCCCAGTCGACGGCCTCCTTATTACCCGCCAGGCTGCCGCAGAACGGCTCGTTGGGCAGGCGTTCGAAATCGCTGACCGAGTCTTCCAGATAGGAGCGCAGGCCGTCTTCGTAGTGCCACTCGACCTTCTCGCCGGTGCCTTTGTCTTCAAAGGTGACGAGCAGGCCCGGACACAACACGGCCTTGGCCTTGAGCACATGCTTGAGGCGGCTGATGGAGAATTTCGGTGAATCGAAGTATTTCGGGTCCGGCGCAAAGTACACGCTGGTGCCGGTGTTGCGCTTGCCAACGGTGCCGATCACTTCCAGGTCGGTGGCCTTGTAGCCATCGGCGAACGTCATCTGGTACTCGTTGCCGTCACGCTTGACCTTGACCCGCACCAGCGTGGACAGGGCGTTGACCACGGAAATGCCTACACCGTGCAGGCCGCCGGAGAACTGGTAGTTCTTGTTGGAAAACTTGCCACCGGCATGCAGCTTGGTGAGGATCAGCTCGACGCCCGGCACACCCTCTTCCGGGTGGATGTCCACCGGCATGCCGCGACCATCGTCGGACACTTCAAGGGAGTGGTCGGCGTGAAGAATGACATGCACCGACTTGGCATGCCCGGCCAAGGCTTCGTCGACGCTGTTGTCGATGACTTCCTGGGCAAGGTGGTTCGGCCGACTGGTGTCGGTGTACATGCCGGGGCGTTTGCGCACCGGGTCGAGGCCCGAGAGGACTTCGATGGCGTCGGCGTTATAAGAGCTAGCGCTGGGAGTGGCCATGGGGTCTCGTCGTGAGTCGTTCGATTAAAAAATGACCTGCGACTTTACAGTGCCGCAAAGTCGAAGGATTGATACTGATCTGCGCCGATGCCGGCAAAACTCAACATCGCCGGCAATTGCTGGGCGAACCCTTGGTAACCATGGTCGCCACCGGCCTGGATACGCAAGGCACAGGCCCGGTAATACTGTTGGGCGAGGCGATAATCCAGGGTTTCATCCCCGGTCTGCAACCACACCTGGTAACGCCCGGCGTCCAGCGGCGCCGGCACTTCCAGCTCGGCCAGGGCCGCGACGTGATCGTGGGTCAATTCCCAGGCCTCACCGGTGTAAAGATTGGTCTGAGTGCCCAGGTAACCATCGAACATCCGATGGGGGCTGACCGCCGGGTTGACCAGCAGTGCCTTGAGGCCATGGCGCTCGGCAAGATGGGTTGCATAGTAGCCGCCGAGTGAGCTGCCGACCAGCAGTGGCCGCCCCAACTGCGCAATGGCCTCCTCCAATTGAGGAATCGCCTGACGCGGGTGGTGATGCAGCGCCGGCACGCGCAACTGGTCGGCCAAGCCGAGGCTATCCATCACAGCAGTCAACTGGCTGGCCTTGTTGGACGCAGGCGCGCTGTTGAAACCGTGGATATACAAGATCGAAGCGGACATGCCGGGCTCTCCGTGCTGCAGCCAAAGAGGCGCAGTTTACAGGCATCAAGGTGGTAGTAGTGAGCGGGCTTGCCCCGCGCCGGGTGGCGCAGCCGCCCTGATAAGGGCGCCGCGGTGTTCCAGTGGGACCGAATTGCCAGGGTTTGGGGCGGCTGCGCCACCCAGCGCGGGGCAAGCCCGCTCACTACTAGTAGCCGTTACTGCCGTAATCTATGGTGAACACAAAATTTTTTACCCGCTCAACACCGGTTTCCAACCGTCCGTCGGCATGCAGGCGCAGCCAGCGGTAGCCCGGCGCCTGCTCGCTGACCTCGAAGTCTTCACTGCCCGGGGCGAACTGGATGCACGTGGACGGCGAGGCCAGCAGGCGCACGCCGTTGCGTTTGCCATCAATCTCTTGATGCACATGCCCCCAGAGCACAGCCCTGACCTGCGGGAAACGGTCGAGCACGGCAAACAAGGCTTCCGGGTTGCGCAGGCCGATCGGCTCCATCCACGCACACCCGATGGGCACCGGGTGATGGTGAAAGCACACCAGATGGTGCCGGTTCGGCGCCTCGCTCAGGGCCTGGGCGAGCAATTGCAATTGCTGGTCTTGCAGGTAGCCGGGTACCGAGCCGGGCACGGCGGAATCCAGCAAGGTGACCCGCCAGTGGCCAATGTCGAGCACCGGCTCCAGCAAATCGCTGTGCACAGCCGCGTGGGCCATGATGTGCGGTTCGTCATGGTTACCGGGAATCCAGCGCGCCGGCGCGTCGATCTGACGGGTCATGTCACGAAACTGCTGATACGACTCAAGCGTACCGTCCTGGGACAAATCGCCTGTCGCCAGCACCAGATCGATCTGCGGCTGCTGCGCGCGCACCAACTCGATCACCCGCTGAAGGCTTTCGCGGGTGTTCATGCCCAGCAACGTGCCGCTTGCCTCGGCAAACAGGTGGCTGTCAGACAGTTGCACCAGCAATGCGGGTGCGTCAGGGTTCACGGTGGATACGCTCGGCAAGGCGTTCTCCCAAGGCAATCACAGGAAAATGGGCGACTGGCGCGATTATGCTGGGCAGGACACAAAGAGGAAACCTGGGGAAGCAGACGCAGTTCACATCTACCGCACGACTTCGAACTCGTGGCCCAGGGCCAGGCAGTGGCTCAACCACTCACCGAGGAACACATTGAGCTGTGCTTTCTCATCGGGCTGGTGCATGAACACATTCGGGTACGGATAGATGCTGCGAAAGCGCCGCGCATGTTCGGCGCTGATCACTTCGGCCATCCGTGCATCGTGGTACACCTGCACTTCCAGCTGCGGCACCGGCAACCATGGCAGGCTGTGTTCCTGACGCACGCGCAGGGTGGTGGTGTAGGGGCAGTTGATGATGACTTCAAGCGTCAGCACGCCGAGCATCTGGTCGCCATGGGTCACGGCAATGCGCCGTGCCTCGGGCGCATGGCGCATGTCGGGAAGCAGGCGCATCAGCCGCGCATAGTTGGCCTCGCAGGCGGCTTGAAGCCCGATCAGGTCAACTCGATATCGTTCCCGTGCCTTTACTGCCATAACCCCCTCACTTCCGCGCGATTAAGCGCAAGCCATTGCAGGGCGATGATGCTGGCTGCATTGGAAATCTTACCGTCACGCACCGCCTGCAGAGCATCTTCGAACGCCCAGCGGGTGACGCGGATATCTTCGGCCTCTTCTTCCAGTCCATGAACGCCTCCGGCGCCTGTGCTGTCGCAACGGCCCAGGTACAGGTGAACGAATTCGGTACTGCCGCCGGGCGAAGGGAAATACTTCGTAATCGGCCATAAAGCGGAGAAGGTCAGCCCAGCTTCCTCCTCGGCTTCGCGGTGTGCAACCTCCTCCGGTTGCTCGTCCTTGTCAATCAGCCCCGCAACCATTTCCACCAGCCAGGGGTTGTCGGTACGGCCCATGGCGCCTACGCGAAACTGCTCGATCAACACCACTTCGTCACGCTGCGGGTCGTAAGGCAGCACGCAGACTGCGTCATGCCGAACGAAGACTTCGCGGTTGATCACCCGGCTCATGCCGCCATCGAACTTTTCATGGCGCAACTGCACGCGATCAAGCTTGTAGAAGCCCTGGTAGGCATTGTCGTGCTGAACGATTTCGATCTTGCTCGGCGTCGACTTCGCAATGTCCGTCATATCCATTCCCGTTGTACCCATACAATTGGCGCCATCCTAACGCGCTCACGCCCCCGGATGCAGCCCCTTTCCAGTTGCCGGGATAGACGGCGGGCGTCAAACTCACTCTCATCAGTCTAGTGGCGAACTGACTGCCTTGTGGGCAGTCCAAGCGCTACTCTTTTCGCTTTCCATCGATTTACGAAGGACGCACATGTCGCTTTTAAAAATCGCCTCCGTGGCTTGCATTGCCTTGACTCTGGGTGCCTGCCAGAGTCTGTTCCAACCCAGCTATCTCAAACCGCTGGACACCCAGCCGGACGCCTCGGAACAGATCAAGCCCGGCTGCAACAGCCCGGATTGCCCGCTGGTCAACATCGATACCGTGCACTTCCCCACCGAGCCGCAACTCGACACCCTGGTGGAACAGCGCCTGCTGCAGATGACCCGGACCACGCCGGGGGCCAGCGTGCCGCCGACCTTGAACGCTTACCGGGACAAGTTCCTGCGCGAGTCCGCCGACCGCAACAGCATGTATCTGCAAGCCAAGGTACGCGAGCAGCATGACGGACTGGTGATCATCGAAGTGTCCAGCTACCTGGATACCGGCGCTGCCCACGGTGAGCCGGGCCGTGGTTTCATCAACTATTCGCGCCTGCTGCACAAGGAGCTGAGCCTCGCCGACATGTTGCTGCCAGGCCAGGAACAGGCGTTCTGGAACACTGCGAAAGTCGCTCACAACAGTTGGCTGATCAACTCGCAGATGGACCGTGACCCGGAGTTCGTGAAGAACTGGCCATTCCAGAAGACCCCGAACGTGGCCTTGACCAGCAACGGCGTGGTGCTCAAGTACAACGTGGCCACCATCGGCCCGTACGCATTGGGGTTGATCGAAATGACCATCCCCTACGCACGTCTCACCGGCGTACTCAAGCCTGAGCTGATGCCCGCACGCCACTGAAGGCCCGGCCCAGGATGAACTGCAGCAGCCCTGCCAGCACCAGCGCCGGCAGGGTCGCGCCGATATTCGGATACAGGTTGGCCAGCAGGTGATAAGCAGCGATGCCGCCCATCCAGGCCACCAGCGCCGGCCAGTGCAGATGAGTGACGGCGCCGCGGCTACGGCGGCGCAGGATGAAGTGGTCCACCAGCACCACGCCGAACAACGGCGCAAACACTGAGCCGATCAGCAGCAGGAAGTTCTGGTATTGCGCCAGCGGCGCAAGGCAGGCGATCAAGGTGCAGACCACCCCGATGACCAAGGCCAGGTGCTCGACCTTCCAGCGCAGTAGCATCCCGCTGGACACCGCCGCCGAGTGAATATCGGCAAAGGCGTTTTCCGTTTCATCCAGCAGAATCAGCAACAGCGGAATCCCCAGGCCCGCACCGGCCAGCGCGAGCAATAGCGCATTCACTTCGCCGCTGGGCGCAAACGCCAGGGTGTAGGCCACACCCAGGCTCATCAGCCAGAAATTACCGATAAAGAAGCCCAGCGCGGTACCGCCGAACACGCTTTTTGCGCGTTTGCCGAAACGCGAGTAGTCGGCAATCAGCGGCAGCCACGACAGCGGCATGGCGATCGCGATATCAAAACCCACCGCGAACGGCATCGTACCGTCACCGGCCTGGGACCACAGCGCAGCGAGGTCGGCCTTGGCGAACAGGTTCCAGGTCAGCCACAGGCAAGCGGCGAGCAGCAGCCAGATGCCCCATTTGCGCAGGATCTGGCGTACAAAAGTCAACGGACCGCTGACCGCCAGCAGGGTCGCCAAACCACCGAACACCAACGTCCACAACAGAGGGCTCGCCAACAGGCTGCCTTCGCTGAACGCCCGCGTGCCCAACAAGCTGGCGGCGTCGCGCATGACGATAATTTCGAACGAGCCCCAGCCGACCAGCTGCAACAGGTTCAGCAACGCCGGCAGGCTCGCGCCTTGGGTGCCGAGGCTGAGTTTGAGGGCCGCCATGGCGGACAGGCCGGTGTCGCTGCCGATTACGCCGACGGCGGCCAGTAACAGCACCCCTGCCAGGGTGCCGAGGAAGATCGCCAGCAACGAGCCGGACAAGCCCAGGCCCGGCGCGAGCAAGGCACCGGTCTGCAGGACCATCAGGCCGATGCCGAGGGAGAACCACAGGGAAAACAGATCGCGGGCGCCGAATACGCGCTTGTCACTTGGCACTGCTATCTCAGGAGAGTAGGTACTCGGTTGAATGCTCAAGGGTTGTATCTCTGAGGGGCATGGGTTGTTTGTTGAAGTGCTATCGGGGGCGAACCCCTCCCACTGTTTGAACTGCGAATACATTCAAAAATGTGGGAGGGGGCTTGCCCCCGATGAGGCCCGTACAGGCGCCCAGCATCTGCGATCAGACTTTTTTGTAGAGCTGGCTGCCTTCCTGCTTGAACCGCTGCGCCTGCTCGGCCAAGCCCTTGGCCACGTCGACATCCACCGCATCGATCCGCTGGTTGGCCGCGTACTCACGCACTTCCTGGGTGATCTTCATCGAGCAGAATTTCGGCCCGCACATCGAACAGAAATGCGCGACTTTGGCCGAGTCTTTCGGCAGGGTTTCGTCGTGATAGGAACGCGCGGTGTCCGGATCCAGGCCCAGGTTGAACTGGTCTTCCCAACGGAACTCGAAGCGCGCCTTGCTCAAGGCATTGTCGCGGATCTGCGCGCCCGGATGCCCTTTGGCCAAGTCGGCGGCATGGGCTGCGATCTTGTAGGTAATGATCCCGGTCTTCACATCATCCTTGTTCGGCAAACCCAGGTGCTCCTTGGGCGTGACGTAGCAGAGCATGGCGCAACCGAACCAGCCGATCATCGCGGCACCGATACCGGAGGTGATGTGGTCGTAGCCCGGTGCAATGTCGGTGGTCAGCGGGCCGAGGGTATAGAACGGCGCCTCGTCGCAGCACTCCAACTGCTTGTCCATGTTCTCCTTGATCAACTGCATCGGCACGTGGCCGGGGCCTTCGATCATGGTTTGCACGTCGTGCTTCCAGGCCGTCTTGGTCAGTTCACCGAGGGTTTCCAACTCACCGAATTGCGCGGCGTCGTTGGCGTCGGCAATCGAGCCCGGGCGCAGGCCGTCGCCGAGGGAGAAACTGACGTCATAGGCCTTCATGATTTCGCAGATTTCGTCGAAATGCGTGTAGGTGAAGTTCTCTTTGTGGTGCGCCAGGCACCACTTGGCCATGATCGAACCGCCACGGGACACGATGCCAGTGACGCGTTTGGCGGTCAGCGGCACGTAGCGCAGCAGGACGCCGGCGTGGATGGTGAAGTAGTCGACGCCCTGCTCGGCCTGTTCGATCAGGGTGTCACGGAACAACTCCCAGGTCAGGTCTTCGGCGACGCCACCCACTTTTTCCAGTGCCTGGTAGATCGGCACGGTGCCAATCGGCACCGGCGAGTTGCGGATGATCCACTCGCGGGTTTCATGGATGTGCTTGCCGGTGGACAGGTCCATCACCGTGTCCGAACCCCAGCGAATGCCCCAAGTCAGTTTCGCCACTTCTTCTTCAATGGACGAACCCAGGGCGCTGTTGCCGATGTTGCCGTTGATCTTCACCAGGAAGTTACGGCCGATGATCATCGGTTCCAGTTCGGTGTGGTTGATGTTGGCCGGGATGATCGCGCGGCCGCGTGCGATTTCCTCGCGCACAAATTCCGGGGTGATGATTTTCGGCACGCTGGCGCCGAAGCTGTGGCCGGCGTGTTGCTGGTCGAGCAGGCCACTGGCACGGGCCTCTTCGAGCTTCATGTTTTCGCGGATGGCGACGTATTCCATCTCGGCGGTGATGATGCCTTTGCGGGCGTAGTGCATCTGCGTGACGTTGGCACCGGCCTTGGCGCGGCGTGGGTTCTTCACATGGGCGAAACGCAGCGCAGTCAGTTCGGCGTCGTTGAGGCGCTGCTGGCCGAAGTGCGAGCTCAGGCCGGGCAGGCGCTCGGTGTCGCCGCGCGATTCGATCCATGGAGAACGCACATCGCCCAGGCCTTTGCGCACGTCGATGATCACATTCGGGTCGGTGTAGGGACCGGACGTGTCGTAAACGGTGACCGGCGCGTTGATTTCACCGCCGAAGTCGGTGGGGGTAACGTCCAGGCTGATTTCGCGCATCGGCACGCGGATATCCGGGCGAGTGCCCTGCACGTAGATTTTTTGCGAGCGGGTAAAGGGTTGCACGGAGCCGGTGTCGACCTTGGCCGATTCACTCAGGTGCACGGTATTTTTCAGTTTTGTACTTTTTATTTCTGTGCTCATCACGGGCTCTCCAACTATCCAGGCGGTGGATTTTTGTCGGAGCGAACCTGAGACGGATGGACGCACTGAAAACAGTGCTGTGCTTGGCGCACGGAGTGTTCGATTGTCGAACATTCATCCCGGACGAAGCACAAGAGGACTCGCCGGGTGACGAGAAATCTTGTTCCCTACGCAGGCGCTAACCTGATCAGGTTCAACGGGATCCGGTATTTACCGATCTCAGCCTTCCAACAAGGCACCCCGACAAGAACGCAGGCAGTCTAGACCATGGCATGGGCAAATTGCCAATAGCGCTGCATTCAGCGTGATGAATGGCATGATTGCGGGATTGTTGCGCCGGGTCAGCGCCACTACACTCGGTTGCCGCCACAATGCTTGACGCCAGGAACGGCCAGCCTTAGCCTTGGGCGCTAAATTATCACCGTAATATTCAATCTAGGGATCGCCTCATGCTGCGCAAACTTTCACTGGCGCTTGCCGTGTCTTGTGCAACCAACGGAATGGTCTGGGCAGCTGAAGCGCCCCTGACGACCAAAACCGACCTGGTCAGCGTTTACCAGGAAGCGGTGGACAACAACGCCGACCTGGCAGCCGCACGCGCCCAATATGGCGCACAAAAGGAAGTGGTGCCCCAGGCCCGCGCCGGCTTGTTGCCCAACCTGTCGGGCGGTGCCGATATCAACACCGTGCGCACCCAGATCGACACGCCGGCCGCCACCGCCAACCGCGACGCTCACTCCTGGCGCGCGACCTTGAGCCAGCCGCTGTTCCGCGCCGATCGCTGGTTCCAGCTACAGGCTGCCGAGGCCACCAACGAGCAGGCCGCGCTGCAACTGTCGGCCACCGAGCAGAACCTGATCCTGCAAAGCGCCGAAAGCTACTTTGCCGTGCTGCGCGCCCAGGACAACCTGGCCTCGACCAAGGCCGAAGAGAACGCCTTCAAGCGCCAGCTGGACCAGTCCAGCGAGCGCTTCGACGTGGGCCTGTCGGACAAGACCGACGTACTGCAATCCCAGGCCAGCTACGACACCGCGCGCGCCAACCGGATCCTGGCCCAGCGTCAGGTGGAAGACGCCTTTGAAGCGTTGATCACCCTGACCAATCGTCAATACAACTCGATCCAGGGCATCGTCCACACACTGCCGGTGTTGCCACCGCTGCCGAACGACGCCAAGGCCTGGGTTGAAACCGCCGGCCGCCAGAACCTGAACCTGCTCGCCAGCAACTACGCCGTCACCGCCGCCGAGGAAACCCTCAAGCAACGCAAGGCCGGGCATGCCCCGACACTCGATGCGGTGGCGCAATATGAGAAAGGCGACAACGACGCCCTCGGGTTCAGCAACCCGAATGCCTTTGGCACGCCCTATCGCGGCGATGTGGAACAACGCACCATTGGCCTGCGCCTGAACATTCCGATCTACAGCGGCGGGCTGACCAGTTCCCAAGTGCGTGAATCCTACTCGCGCCTGGGCCAGACCGAGCAGCAACGCGAAGGCCTGCGGCGCCAGGTGGTGGAAAATACGCGCAACCTGCACCGCGCAGTGAACACCGACGTGGAACAGGTACAGGCACGCCGCCAGTCGATCATTTCCAACCAGAGCGCGGTGGAAGCCACGGAGATCGGCTACCAGGTGGGTACGCGCAACATCGTCGACGTGCTCGATTCACAGCGCCAGCTCTATGCGTCAGTGCGCAACTACAACAACAGCCGCTACGACTACATCCTCGACAACCTGCGCTTGAAGCAGGCGGCGGGCACCTTGAACCCGGGGGACTTGCAGGACCTGGCGCGCTACCTCAAGGCTGACTACAACCCGGACAAGGACTTCCTGCCGCCGGACCTGGCCAAGGCCGCCGCCGAACAGCTCAAGGCCCGCCCGGGTAATTAAGCACAGCGCCTACAATGGAATCAGTGCTGATCCAATAGCCTGCCCAGGCCATCCAGCAAGCGCTTGAGCGCGCCCTGGTTGGCCTGCATCACCTTGAGCCCAGCCTGCGCCATCTTGCGCGCATCCTGTGGCAGCTCGAACAGCTGGCGCACAGCTTCGGCCAGACCTTGGGCATCGTCGACTTCGCGCAACGCCCCCGCCTCATGCATCATCGCGCTGATTTCGAGGAAGTTGAACCGCTGCGGCCCCATGATCACAGGCAGGGCCAGCGCCGCCGGCTCCAACGGGTTGTGGCCGCCGGTCGGCACCAGGCTGCCGCCGACGAAAGCACTGTCGGCCAGGGCATACAGAAACAGCAACTCGCCCATGGTGTCGCCCAGCAACACGGAGGTCTGCGCGGTCACGGGGTCACCGCTGGAGCGACGCACCGTGGCGAATCCTCGTTGCCGGCACAACTCAAACATCGGACCGAAACGCTCCTGATGGCGCGGCACCAGAATCAGCAACGCATTGGGATAGCTCTCGAGCAACTGGCGGTGGGCCGCCAGCACCACTTCATCTTCGCCTTCATGGGTACTGGCGGCGATCCACACCGGGCGCTCGCGCGCCCCCCATTGCTCCCGCAGGGCGGCGGCGCGCAGCGGCAGCTCGGGGTCGACAGTCAGGTCGAATTTGATCGAACCCGTGATTTCAACGGTTTCCGGGCGCGCACCCAGGCTCAGGAAACGCTCGGCCTCGGTACGCGTCTGCACGGCGAACAGGCTCATCTCAGCCAGCATCGGTGCGGTCAGTTTGGCGAAACGCCCATAACCCTTGGCCGAGCGCGCCGACAGTCGCGCATTGGCCAGTGCCACCGGAATGCCACGCTGGTAGCAGGCGTGGATGTGATTGGGCCACAGCTCCGTCTCCATGATCACCGCCAGTTTCGGCTGCACCTGATCCAGAAAACGCTTGGCGGCGCACGGCACGTCATAGGGCAGGTAACAATGCTGAATGCGCGGCTCATTGGCGAACAACGCCTGGATACGCTCGGAACCGGTGGGCGTCATGCAGGTGATGGTGATCGGCAGCGTCGGGTGGCGCGCCATCAGCCCGCGTATCATCGGCGCGGCAGCGATGCTTTCGCCGACCGACACCGCATGCACCCAGATCCCGCCCGGCCGCATCATCGGCAGGCCATAGGAAAACCGCTCGCCCACGCGCTTGGCATACGCCGGCGCCTTGCGCGCGCGCAGCCACAGACGTAAAGCCACCAACGGCAGCGCCAGGTAAAACAGACAGCTGTAGAGAGTTCTATTCATGGCGGCGGAGTTTATCGGCTTTTTCAGTCGATCGCCTGCAAGCACTCGGCAAATCGTTCAGCCAGGAAGCGTGCGGCAGGCCCGAGGTGTTCATCCCGACGCCAGACCAGTTCCACCACCAGGGCCGGTGGCGTCCATTCGCTGTCCAACTCGACCATTTGTTGCTGATAGGTGGGGTACTGCACGATATGCCGCGGCAGCCAGGCCCAACCCAAGCCACTCATCAACCATTCGGCCAGCACATAGAAACTGTCGGCGCGCCACACCAGAGGGCTGGCAGCCTCACTGCCGGGGTACACACTGGTCTGGGTCGACATCAACAGTTGGCGAAACTGTGCCAGGCGCTGGCAATCCACATATCGCTCCTTGGCGAGCGGGTGGTTCACGCCGCACACCGTGACCATTTCCACACTGCCCACCACCCGCCGCTCAAGCGCCTCGGGGATTTGGTCGTGATAGAACAGCAGGCCCAGGTCGGCTTTGCGCTCCACCAACTTACGCGCTACGTCGCCTTGGGCAGCGCTGGACAATTGCACTTCCAGCAACGGGTATTGCGCGGCCAGCGCTTCAAGGCTGTCGAGTACCGGCTGGAACAACATGGCTTCGTCCTGGGCCAGGCGCAGGCAGGCTTCTTCACCCCGGGTCAAGGACAGCGCCCGACCATTGAGCCGCTCACACTGGCGCAACACCTCACGCGCCTCCTCCAGCAACACACTGCCCGCCTCGGTCAGGCGTGGCTGGCGGCCACTGCTACGATCAAACAGGCTCAGCCCCAGGTCCGCCTCAAGCAAGGCAATCCCATTGCTCACCGCCGATTGAGCCTTGCGCTGGTCACGGGCCACCGCGGAAAACGAACGCTGCTCGGCGACACTGACAAACAGGCGCATCTGCTCAAGGTTCCACTGCACGCTCATGGCCTAACCCATCTTTAATTCGGATAGGTAATGACTTTACCGCATCTTGGCAGTCGCTAGAATGCCGACCTTATCTAGCACGCAACACACCGAGGATTACCCCATGAATGTCGCCTACCTCTACCTGGCCATTGCCATTTGCTCGGAAGTGATCGCGACCGTTTCCATGAAAGCGGTCAAGGGCCTGAGCACACCCATCCCGCTGATGCTGATGATTGTGGGTTATGGCGTAGCGTTCTGGATGCTCACCCTGGTGGTGCGCAGCGTACCGGTGGGCGTGGCCTATGCGGTATGGGCCGGGCTGGGGATCGTGATGGTCAGCGTCGCGGCGTTGTTCATCTACGGGCAGAAGCTGGATGTCCCGGCGATGCTGGGGATGGGCCTGATCGTACTGGGCGTGGTAGTGATTCAGTTGTTCTCGAAAACCGCCGGGCACTGACCGCTACTCAACAGGCTGTATACTGCGTCCCTTGTCTTGAACACTGAGGTCGCCGATGCCATCCGTTATTTCCACCGACGTACTGATTGTCGGCGCCGGGGTTGCCGGCCTCTGGCTGAATGCGCGCCTGCGCCGCCAGGGGTTTTCCACGGTACTGGTGGAAAGCGCCACCCTGGGCGGCGGGCAAAGCGTGAAGTCGCAGGGAATCATTCACGGTGGGGCGAAATATGCCCTGCACGGCGCGCTCACCGGCGCGTCCGAAGCCATTGCCGACATGCCGCGCCGCTGGCGTGAAGCCCTGGCAGGAACGGGCGAGCTGGATTTGTCCGGCGTACGCTTGCTGTCCGAAGCCCACTATCTATGGTCCCCCGGCACGCTCGCCGGCAACCTCACCAGCTTCTTTGCCAGCAAGGCCGTGCGCGGGCGTGTGGACCAGGTCAAAGGCGACGAATTGCCCCCCGCCCTGCAGGATCGCCGCTTCAAGGGCAAGGTCTATCGCTTGGCCGAACTCGTGGTGGACGTGCCGAGTGTGATTCAACGCCTGGCGCAACTGGGCGGTGATAGCCTGCTCGCCGCAAAGCAGATCGAACCGCTGCGCGAAGACGACCACTTGGTGGGCTTGAAGGTCGATGGCCGCGAGATCCGCGCGCAACGCATCGTGTTGAGTGCCGGCGCCGGCACGGCTGACTTGCTCGGCGCCCTGGGCCTCAGCCAACCGGCCATGCAGAAACGCCCCCTGCATATGATCATCGCCAAGGGCCCAGGCCTGAAGCCGCTGTATGCCCATTGCCTGGGTGGCGGCACCAAGCCGCGCCTCACCGTTACCACCCACCCGGCAGCGGATGGCAATTGGGTGTGGTACATCGGCGGAGATATCGCCGAAGCCGACGGTGTGGCACGTACCCCTGAAGAACAGATCGCCACCGCACAAAAGGAAGTGGCGCAACTGCTGCCGTGGATCGACATGAGCCAGACCCAGTGGGCCACCTTGCGGGTCGACCGCGCCGAGCCGCTGCAATCGGGTCTGAGCCGCCCCGACAATGCATTCCTCGCCGAACAAGGCCGCCTACTGGTGGGCTGGCCGACCAAGCTGGCCCTGGCGCCGGACTTCGCCGATCGCGTGCTCGACAGCCTGGAGCGCGACGGTATCCGACCCGGCGCCGGCGAGCCTCTGCCCGACCTGCCGAAACCCGCGATCGGCGTGCCTGCCTGGGAGCAACTGTTGCCATGAGCCTGCCTACCTTGCACGACCTGCATCGCCCCCTGGGCAGCACGGGCCTGATCGTCTCGCCACTGGGCCTGGGCACCGTCAAACTGGGCCGCGACCAGGGCGTGAAATACCCCAGCGGCTTTCAGATCCCCGACGATGACGAAGCGCGAATGTTGTTGCGCCAGGCCCGACAGCTGGGCATCAACCTGATCGACACCGCCCCCGCCTACGGTCGCAGCGAAGAACGCCTGGGGCCGCTGCTACGTGGCCAGCGCAAGGATTGGGTGATTGTCAGCAAGGTTGGCGAAGAGTTTGCCGACGGCGTATCCCGTCATGACTTCAGTGAGGCCCACACCCGCCTATCGATCGAGCGCAGCTTGAAAAGACTTGAAACGGATTTTATCGATCTGGTGCTGGTGCACTCCGACGGCAATGATCTGCACATCCTCAACGATTGTGAGGTTTACCAAACCCTGGCGGCCCTGAAAAAAGAGGGCAAGATTCGCGGCTTCGGCTTCTCCGGCAAAACCGTTGAAGGCGGTATGAAGGCTCTGGAACAAGGCGATTGCGCGATGGTCACCTACAATCTGAACGAGCAGGCCGAGAAGGCCGTGATTGATTATGCCGCGACCCATGGCAAAGGCATCCTGGTGAAAAAAGCCTTGGCCAGCGGCCACGTTTGCCTTGAGCCCGGAATGGATCCAATTCATGCCAGTTTCATGTTGTTGTTTGCGCAAACGGGCGTCGCCAGTGCTATTGTCGGGACCATCAACCCGCTGCACCTGGCCCATAACGTGGCGACCGCTGCCCAAGTCATTCGTCAACTCTGATGCCGCCGACGCGGCCGACCCCGTCGCAAGAAGGAGCCGACATGCCGCGAACGCTCATAAGAAAAAACCCCAGCAACTTCAAGACACTGCCGCTACACGTCGAAGCCACCCCCGAGGGCCTGAGCTACCAGAGCGTCGGCATGCCGCTCAACTTCGCCCAGACCCTGCAACGGCGCAAACCGGTAGACGTGCCGAACGCCGAGCGCTTTGCCCTGGAACTGGCCAACCTTGGCGTGTCGGTGCGACTGACGCTGCATTGGCAAAACAAGGACTACTGGGTGCTCGTGCGCCAACGCCGCCAGGACCGTGGCGATGTGGTGCTCAAGCTGATCTCCGGCTACGTCCCGGCCCATGAATTGAACCTGCCGCTGCACACCGCCATCCAGGAAATTGCCGAAGAGTGCCTGCTCGAAACCCCGGAAGGCTGGCTCGGCGGGCGCTTCAACGACACCTGGCTACCGGCGCCCTACTCCGCAGCCCTGCACTACCGTGAAGCCTTGCCCTTTCGCCTCAGCCCACTGTCTGGCGCGGCGCGACCGGTGCGTTGCGCAACCACTCAATTGATCGAGCGCCCACGGGCTTATGTGCACCTGCCCACCGCATCGCTGCAGCTGATTTATGACTTGAGGCTGGAAGTCCCGAAGGAAGCCAAGTCCCTGAGCCTGTTCCATGTCGATGAGCGCCTGGAAGGTGACCAGTTAGTCGCCCGCCTGGACCGCCAGCGCCCCGACCTGTACCTGATGCCTCTGAAAGACGGCCAGCCACTGGCCGAGCTTTACACCGTCAAGAAAGACCAGCTGTACCCGGCGAGCACACGGGGTTTGTACCTCGCGGAAAGCTTCGCCCAACAGGAAGGCTGGTTGGTGCGTGATGAGCGGATTCGCTGGAAAGACTGGCTCAGGCAGCAAGGCCTGGCAGAGCCGGAAAGAGAGTCGAAATTGAAGCATCTGGCACAGCGGATGCTGCGCAAAATCGTGCCAAAGAAAAAAGCCAGCCGATAAAGGCTGGCCTCCTTACCGTCAGCCTCTGAGCAAACGCTCCAGGCCCACCTTCAACGGCGTGGGCTCGGGCAGCGTAAAACTCGCCAGCAGCCGTTGGTTATTCGCCCGCGAATGTCGGATATCCCCAGAGCGTGCAGGCCCGTAAGTCACAGCCGGCAACTTGCCGACGATGTCTTGCAAGGCTTGCAGTACGTCCTTGAGCGTAGTGGTGCGGTTCCAACCGACATTGATTGCACCCAGCGGTGCAGCGGGCGCTTCAATGGCCTGTACCAGCACGTCCACCAGATCTTCCACGTACATGAAGTCACGGGTTTGCTCGCCATCGCCAAACACGGCGATCGGCACGCCTTGCTGCGCGCGCTCGCTGAAGATACTGATCACACCGGAATACGGCGATGACGGATCCTGGCGCGGCCCGAAGATATTGAAGAAACGGAAGATCACCGGCTCCAGACCATGCTGGCGGCGGTAGAAATCGAAGTAATGCTCGCTGGCCAATTTATCGGACGCGTAAGGCGTCAATGGCGCCTTGGTGGTTTCTTCGGCAATCGAAGCCCCCTCGCCGTTGTTGCCATAGACCGCGGCGCTGGAAGCATACACCACACGCCTGACGCCGGCCTTGCGCATGGCCTCACAGACATTCAAGGTACCGACAAAATTGCTCTGGTGCGTGCTGACCGGGTCATCCACCGAGGCCTGCACCGAGGCCACTGCAGCCAAGTGCACCACGGCAGTCGCGCCGACGGCGGCCTTCGCCACCAGGTCCGCATCGGCGACATTACCTTCAATCAGCTCCAAACGCGGGTTATCCATCGGCAAGTTGCTGCGTTTGCCGGTGGACAGGTTATCCAGCACCCGCACGCCATAGCCTTTGGCAAGCAACGCGTCCACCAGGTGCGAGCCAATGAAGCCCGCACCGCCGGTAATCAGGACCCACTTATCAGAGTTACTCATTGTTGCGGATCTTCTCGACAATCGCGGTGGTCGAGCTGTTCTCAACCAAGCCCAGCACTTTGACCTTGCCGCCGTAGGCGCTGACGATGTCGGCACCGACCACCTGGTCGACGGAGTAGTCACCGCCCTTGACCAGCACGTCCGGCTTGACCTGGGCCAGCAAGTTTTCCGGGGTGCCTTCGGGGAAGCTGATCACCCAATCCACCGCGCCCAACCCCGCCAGCACCGCCATGCGACGGTCAACGCTGTTGATCGGACGGCCCGGACCTTTCAAGCGACTGACCGAAGCATCGTCATTGACCGCAACGATCAGGCGATCGCCTTGGGCACGCGCCTGCTCCAGGTAAGTCACATGGCCGGCATGCAGGATGTCGAAGCAGCCATTGGTGAACACAATGCTTTCGTTGTGGGCACGCGCATCGTCAATCGCCAGCAGCAACTGCTCGATACTCAGTACGCCACGCTCGGAACCTTCGGAACGCTGGATCGCCCGGCGCAGCTCAGGAGCGCTGATGGCCGCCGTACCCAGTTTGCCAACCACAATGCCTGCCGCCAAATTGGCCAGGGCCACGGCGTGAGGCAATTCTTCACCTGCCGCGATAGACGCGGCCAAGGTAGAAATGACGGTGTCACCGGCACCGGTGACATCGAACACCTCACGGGCACGCGCCGGCAGGTGCATCGCCGGGTGGCCTGGGCGCAACAGGGTCATGCCGTGTTCGCCACGGGTCACCAGCAAGGCGCCCAGGTCGAGGTCGGCCATCAGCGCCGCACCCTTGCTCACCAAGTCATGCTCATCGGCGCAACCACCGACGATGGCTTCGAACTCACTGAGGTTCGGCGTGATCAGGCTGGCGCCCCGATAAATCGAGAAGTCCTTGCCCTTGGGATCGGCCAGCACCGGAATGCCCTTGGCCTTGGCGGCCTGAATCAGCGCCTGATGGTTCCTCAAGGCGCCTTTTCCGTAGTCGGACAACACCAGCACCTTGATGCCTTCGAGCAACTCGTCAACCTGGCTGCCGAGAGCCAAGGCGTCGGTGGCGAAGGGTTCTTCGAAATCGATACGCAGCAACTGTTGGTGCCGGCTCATGACTCGCAACTTGACGATGGTCGGCTGATGGGCGATACGCTGGAACACCGCACGCACGCCGGCCCCGCGCAGGCTGTTGGCCAGGCTGTCGGCGGCTTCGTCGTCGCCGGTCACACCCACCAGGGAGGCTGGAGCGCCGAGCGCGGCAATATTGAGGGCAACGTTGGCAGCACCACCTGGACGGTCTTCGATTTGCTCGACCTTGACTACCGGCACCGGTGCCTCAGGGGAAATCCGTGAGGTACCACCATGCCAGTAACGGTCGAGCATGACATCGCCGACCACCAAGACAGGGGCTTGATCGAATCGCGGCATGGACAACTTCATGGTGCAACCCACATACAAAATGAACAGGGGCGCGATATTAGCACAGGGTTTGCGATGGCTTGTGACTAGCGCGACGCCGAATCCACTACGGGGCGAATGCTGGAGGGGGCGTGCCCGCCGATAGCGAAATATCAGCCGGCATTTCTGCAAGCTGACACTTCGCTATCGGGGGCAAGCCCCCTCCCACATTGCCCTGTGTACCTGTCGATCAGGTGATATCGGCCGATACCGGCGTATCCAGGCCCATGGAGTGCAGGCGGGCATAGTAGCCGTTTTGCGCGAGCAACTCGCCGTGGGTACCGCGCTCCACGATACGGCCATCGTCCATCACCAGGATCAGGTCAGCCTTCTCGATGGTCGACAGGCGGTGCGCGATCACCAGGGTCGTGCGACCTTGCATGACGTTGTCCAACGCCGCCTGAATGTGGCGCTCGGACTCGGTGTCGAGCGCCGAGGTGGCCTCGTCGAGAATCAGCAGTGGCGCATTCTTGAGCAGTGCACGGGCAATCGCCAGGCGCTGGCGCTGGCCACCGGACAACAACACGCCGTTTTCACCGACCTGGGTATCGAAGCCCTTGGGCAACTGGTCGATGAAGTCCTTGGCATTGGCATCCGCCGCCGCGGCTTCAACCGCCTCCCGTGGTGCTCCGGCCAGGTCGCCGTAGGCGATGTTGTTGGTCACGGTGTCACTGAACAGGGTGACATGCTGGGTTACCTGGGCGATATGCTTGCGCAGGTTGAGCAGCTTGTAGTCTTCGATTTCGACGCCATCGAGCAGAATCTCCCCACTCTCGTGGTGGTAAAAACGCGGGATGAGGCTGGCCAGGGTCGACTTGCCGCTGCCTGAGCGCCCAACCAGCGCAATCATCTGCCCCGGCTCGGCGGTGAAACTGATGTCCTTGAGCACATGACGCTCGGTGCCGGGGTAAGTGAAGTTCAACTGGCGCACTTCCAGGCGCCCGCTGACCTTGTCGCGCTCGATAGTGCCGTGGTCGACTTCAACCGCCTCGTCCAACTGCTCGAAAATGCTTTCAGCACCGGCGACACCTTTCTGGATGGTCGAGCTGACTTCCGACAGTTGGCGGATCGGCTTGGGCAACAAACCGGCCAACGTGATGTAGGCGACCATGTCACCGGCGGACGCATCGCCACGAAGATACAGAACCAGGAACATCAATACCGCCATGGCGGTGTAGATCACCAGTTGCAACGCCGGCGTGTAGATCGCGCCCGTACGGGTCATGCGCAGTTGCTTGTCGGTATTGCTCTGGCTTGCCTTGAGGAAACGCTTCTCCTCGTAGACTTCACCGCCGAAGCTGCGCACCACGCGATAGCCCTGGATGGTTTCCGAAGCCACGTGGGTCACGTCACCCATCGCCACCTGGATCTTTTTGCTCTGCTTGCGAAATTTCTTGCTGGCCGTGCTGACCATCACCGCAATCAACGGCAGGATGGCGATCATGACCAGCGTCAGGCGCCAGTTCATGAACAGCAGGGAGGCGAACAGGAAGATCACCGTCATGCCTTCACGGATGACCACCTTGATCGCATCGGTTGCCGCACCTGTGACCATGGTCACGTTGAAGGTGATGCGGGAAATCAGGTGTCCCGAGTTGTGGTTGTCGAAGTACCGGTTAGGCAGCGTCAGCAGGTTGTTGAACAACTGCACCCGCAAGTCGTGGACCAGGCCCAGGGAGACCTTGGCCAACAGGTAGTTGCCCAGGAAAGACCCCAGGCCCTGCCAGGCGGCGATCAAGATGATCAGCAGCGGCACGGCCTGCAGCAGTTGCAGGTCCCGCAGGAATGGCACAGTGGGGAACAACACGGCTTGCGGGTTGGACAGGCCATCGACAAAGTACTTGAGGATGTAACCCAGCATCGGCTGGGTTGACGCGAAAATCAGAAATCCGACGATACTCAACGCGAACAAGCCCATGTAAGGCTTAACGTAGCTGAGCAGGCGGAAGTATATTTTCAAGCTCGAAGGGCTTGCGCTCGGACTGGAGTCGGTCATATCACGCGGCGTTTTGAAAAAGGAGGCTGACTTTAGCACAGCTTCTCTGTTGTACTTGCACCCGGCTTGCCCCTCGGCCCGGCTGGATCCGACCGAAGACATTATATAGCCACTATCTTAAGATGGTCGGTTTTCTCTCTCTGGAATGGCTTTACTGTATGCACTCCAAGCGCCTTAGTTATGGCTCAAATCGCGTTTTCGACTTCCTGGTCCTTTGGATTTTGCCCATTGGCTTGTTGCTGCTCCTGAGCTCACTCTTCTTCGTGTCCAACCGCAACGTATTGCACCGAATCGTTTACATCCTTTTTACCGTACCGACCTTGTTCATGTTTTTGCAGCGTCCCCGAGAGCTCAGGGAACTGCTGCGTGAACCCTTGGCAATCGCGTTCCTGGTCTTCGCAGGCTGGGCTCTGACCAGCCTGCTGTGGAGCGTTGAACCCACCCTCGACAGCGACCTGCTCAAGCGCCCATTGAACACCTTCCTCCTGTTTGGCGGCTGCGCGCTGCTGCTGCATTACCGCGCCGAACTGTTCAAACCGATTTTCTTCGGTGCTGCGGTGATCGCCTTGGTGGTTTGCCTATGCAATCTGGTGGCGTTCGTCAAAGGGTTCGAGCCGGGCATGCGCATGATCGGCGGGCGTGGTGCCCTCGATAACCCGCTGCTCAGTTCTCATTTGTTCGGTTTCTTCTGCGTTTACTGGTTATATATCTGCATGACCACCAAGCGCCTCCAGGCGCTGTGGTTCAGCGTGCCGGCCACGATGATCATGGCTGCAGCCTTGCTGGCTACCGGCTCACGAACACCTTTGGTAGCCATGGCTCTCGCCGTTCTGTGGCTGAGTTTCCTCAGCCGTAACCGCCGCGCAGCACTGCTGATTACCGGCTTGGCAATAGCCCTGGTCGGATTACTGATCCTATACCCAGATGCCATCAGTGGGCGCGGCAGTTCGCTCCGCTTTGAAGTATGGGACCTGGCACTAGAACGCATTGCCGAACATCCTTGGATCGGCCACAGCTACAACTCCGAGCTGTACCTGACTTTCTGGAATGGCTACCAACTGTACGAACCTCACAGTTTTGCGCTGGGCGTTTTCTATTATGTCGGCATCATCGGCTTCATCCCGTGGGTATTCATGCTCGGACGGGGGTTGTATATAGGCATCAAACAACGTACGCAGCCGCTGTTTATCCTGGCATCGGCGCTCTTGGTGTACGGCATCGGCGCGGGCCTCACCGAAGGCGGCGGCATCCTTTCGCGGCCCAAGGAGCACTGGTTCCTGCTGTGGATTCCGCTGGCACTGCTGACCGGGCTGAGCATCGCCCAGCGTCGTCGCAGCCTGCTGGACACACCGGTCAAAACCCTCACACCGCAGGCATTTGACCAGCTATGCTGCAACGCCCACGTAATCGAGGCCGACGGCCTGGGCCCGAAGGTCCTGCGCCTGGAGGACGGCAGCTTCCTCAAGCTCTTCAGAGCCCGCCGCTGGTATACCTCCGGCTGGTTCAATCCTTATTCGGAACGCTTTGCCAGCAACGCTGCGCAGCTTCGTGCACTCGGCATCGTCGCGCCGACTATCCTCGACCTCTACAGCCTGCGCGACGGCAGCACCGCCGTGCGTTACCAGCCGCTGCCGGGGCTGACCGTGCGCCAGACCCTGCAAAGCCTGGACAGCAGCCTGCGCGGCGCTCTTGTGGAGCGTCTAGGCCGGTACATAGCCCTGCTTCACGAACGAGGCGTGTACTTCCGCTCTCTGCACCTGGGCAATGTACTGTTCATGGAAGACGGCGAGTTCGGGCTGATTGACGTGGCAGATATGCGCCTGTATCCGTCGGCACTGCGCAACGCCCTGCGTCAACGCAACCTCAAGCACATGCAGCGCTATTCGCAAGACCGCAACTGGTTGTTCGAGAGCCATTTTGAACAACTGATGCAAGGCTATGCCGCCGTCGCGTCGGCACAAGCCACGTTGAAGATCCGCGAAAAGGCACAGACGCTGCGTCCGACAGAACAGGATACAAGCCCCGCCAGCAGATGACAGGGCCCGTAGGGGGATCAGTCTTTTTCCAGCGGGGAAAAATACAGGCGGGCCAGGCCACGCCAGGTCTTCTTGTTCCAGGCGCGAAACGGAATCTGCGCCAACAACTCCCGGGCTAGCTCGCGATTGCGATTGGACGTCTTGAGGAACATGGAACTGAGGAACTTGTAACGCACCTCGTCGTACAGCGGGTGATCGCTGAACAGGGCGTAGGTGCGCAGGATGCTGTCGATCATGAAGCGGTGGTTTTTGTAGGAGTTGGTAGCGTGCTTGCGATAGCGCGCCATCACCACGTTCAAACCGTCGATGAAGTAACCCGCGTGAGTGATCTTCAATTCGATGAACAAGTCTTCCAGACGAATCTGCGGGTCGAACCCCCCGACCGCCTCCAGCGCCTCGCGCCGAATCATCAGCGTCGGTGCTGGCGGATAAGGCTTGCGCTCCAGGAACATGTCATCGAAATCGAGGCGCCGGAAGGGTACATCGCGGCGCTGGCGGCTTTCGGGATACAGCGCCCCCTCGGAGTCGATCAGTTCGATATTACCTGCGCAAATCCCCACCTCTGGCTTGCCGTCCATATAGGCAACCTGGGTCGCAATACGCTCGGGCAACATAATGTCATCGGAACCGAACGGCACAATCAACGAGCCCCTGGCGCGTGCGATGGCGTCATTGAGAGTGTTGGTCAGCCCCTGGTTCTGCTGTACGCGAAAATCAAAGGCGTGATGTTCCAGCAAGCCGCGAATGCGCTCGACGCTGTCATCGGTGGAGCCGTCATCGATCACCAGCAGCTCGATGTTGGCATACGTCTGGTTCAGCACGCTCAGGATGCTCTCTTCTATATAGGGAGCGTGGTTGTACGACGCGATGATCACAGTGACCAACGGTTGATTCTGGTTCATACATTCTCTCTGCGTGCTTGAGCCAGTCCCGACTCGATGAGCTCGAGATATTCGCGACGGAACACCTCGATGTCATGATTGGCCTGGAGGTACTGATAAGCCTGTTCACCCTTGCGCGCCAAGGCGTCATCGGGCAGAGCCAGGTAGCTGTCCAGCGCCTGCGCCAGCGCCGCAACGTTGGCCGGTTCGACCGCCAGGCCGCCCGCACCCTCGATCAATGGCAGCATGGCCGGCACGCTCGACGCGATGATCGGCAGTCGCCCACTCATGCCTTCCAGCAGCGCCAGGCCCAAGCCCTCGGCCAGGGACGGCATCGCCCAGATGTCAAAAGCGCGCACATAACGCAAAGCGTTCTCGCGAAAGCCGAGCAAGTGGACACGACCGCTCAAGCCCAGGCGCTGGATTTCAGCCGACAAGTTGGCCTCCTCCCGTCCGGCGCCGATGATAGCCATCTGCGCCGAGGGATAGCGCTCCTTGAGCTGCGCAAAAGCCTGCAGTAAATAAGTATGCCCCTTGACCGGCACCAGCCGGCCCAACGCTCCGACCAAGCGCACCGAAGGGTCGAGCCCCAGCAGCTCACGCGCCTGCTCCCGGGAATACTGCAATGCATCGGTCTGTTCGATATCGATGGCATTGGTAATCGCGTAGGTGTTGCTGTCGGTGAAGCCGCACTGACAGTCCAGCAGGTACTGCTTGACCGCCGGTGACACGCCGACAAACCGCCAATGGCCGTCAATCAGTCGCTGGGCCTGTTTGCGGCGGTATAAGCGGTCGTACTCGCCAAACCCGTGGGAGATCCCGATACACAGGGGGATCTTCAACCAGCGGTTGAGCTGCAGCAGCATGTTGACGGGCTTGAAGCGGTTGCACACCACTACGTCGAAGCGTTCCTTGCGGCAGAACTGATACAGGCGCCACATGGCAAGCAGGCGCATGCCTTTGAGGGCCTTGTCGGAAAACTCGAAATACACCGATGCGTGCGCACGGCTCACCGGTTCGCCCGGCCCCGGTCGACCGCGCAGGAAGGCTGCGGTGACCTCATAGCGATCCGTCGGCAGTGCCTTGACGATCTGCTCGGCCAAGTCAGCGAAATCATGGGATTTGACATTGTAGTCAGGCTGCAACTGCAAGACTTTGAACCGCCGGCTCATAACGCTCCTCGATGGAAACCCGTAGCATCAACAATCCAGGACGGTGCAGCCGCCAGCGCCTGGATCTGATCAGGACACGGTGTTTCCACCAATGGCCACTGATTACGCTTCCAACAGACAAAATGAAAATAGGGAAATTCCCGCTCGCCGTCCCGGTCATTGGTCAGGTGTCCCTTGTTCCAATACCACTGGTGCGGGAAGCGGTCCGTGCCGTCGTGCCATTTGATCACGCCGCCGGGCGTGCTGAATGCCTCGACAAACTCACTCTGCCGGCGCCACGGGTTGAGCTTACCGACCAGCTCGAACAATGGCTTAGGAAAGTTCTTGCGCCACAGGAAGATCCTGCTGAAGGCGCCCTCGTCCAGCGCATGGTGCTTCTGATCGGTGAAACGTTGCTGCCAATTCTTCATCTGCATGAACACTTCGCGCTTGCTGGCGGTGTTGCGCATCAGGCACAAGTGGCCCGCCACGCGGCGCTCATGGGTGGAGAACAAGTTGTAGCCGGCAAGACGCTCTGCGGTGAAATAGTTACGCAGGTTGCCGTAGATCAGGTCCAGATCGCCAAAGGCCCAGAAATCATACTCTTCAAGCCGGTCGGCGTGGATATACCCGAGCGCTGGCTTGATGTCGCACAGTTTGTAAGCAGCCTGAGGGGCAAACGGGATATTCAGGCGCTGTGATACCAGGGCGCAGTAATCGGCAAATGTGATGTGCTCGATGCGCACATTGGTCGGGACGTTGGCCGGCATTGGACAATCACTGAACAACAGCCAGTCGATATCCGGATTGTGACGGCAGCTTTCCAGGAAAAACGGCATCCAGAACGGCCAGCAGCCGAAGTAGGGGATGATAAAAATAATACGAGGGCATGGGTTGATCAAAACGGGGACTCACTGCCATTTACATAGAGCACTCAGTGCTCTCTCACATTGCCGAACGCTTGGGGACGTCGGATCACCCAGTACAGCTCATGACGACGGACGGCCTTGCGGAAAAACTCGTTTTCTCCCCAAGGTGAAATCGTCCGGCGCGCCAGAACCCGCTGGATAACCCGCCGCAGTCGCCGCTTGAACGGCATCCGCGGTTGCAAGTCATGCATCATGCCAAGCGACATTGCCTTGTCACACTGCTGCTCATCAGTCAGCGATATGCAATAAGGGTGCAAAGTGTACGTTGAATCAAAGAAAGGTGGCAAAGCGACACCACTGCCGGCATCCCCCATCGGCCAGCGATCATTGTCGTGCAAGTGATTGGCGTATCCGAGCAACATGGACGGTTGCCATTCCAACCCCTGCAGCGCTTCCAGCACCGCTTGCTGCGCGCAGATATGGTCAGGATGCGGGTCGATGACCGGATGCGGTAACACGATGACTTCGGGGCGCGCCGTCAGTAACAAGTGACGCAGGTCAGCCAGCAGGTTGTTCCAGGTCGGCAAACCGTCACCATCGGCCGGCAGCGGGAATGGGTTGAATTGGCGAAACAGGCGGGTATCCGCAAGGTCCGCTTCCCGCGAGGTAACCGGCACGTCCGGCGCGGCCTGCATGGCTTGCAGTTGCAGGCAAAAATAGCCCAACTGCACGCAATGGGATTCGGGCACACCGGCCCAGCGCGGTACGGCGATACTGTCCCAGGCACGCAGCCGACCCTTGACGCGGGACGCCTCGACAGCGCCCAGGCCCATCTGCCGGTAATGTTCAGCTTCGATTTCACCGGCGGTCAGGGTCACGATCCACGGCTCTTCGGCCTGGCTGTAAAGGCCGAAAGCCGCCAACTCAGCGTCATCGGCATGGGGCGCGACCACCATCACTCGCCGCGTACTCAGGTCAGGGTTGTTCCAGGCCCACAGCTTGGGCGCGCCTTTGAACCGGCAATGGCGCGCACGCACCCGCAACTCCCCTGCGAGTAGGGCCGGCGCCAGCCCCGTCAGATTGACATAGCGCGTACCGTTTACACCGCGCTCGAATGCTTGACGGTCGACCTGCCCGCCGCCTGTCAGCTCGACGGCAGGGTCAAGAAAACGCCCCAGCCAACGGCTCTCCAACCGAACGGCCAGTATCAACGTGGCGTCCGCCTTCAATTCGTCAGGTCGTTCAAGTAGCAGCCGATCGCCCTCCAGCCGCACTCCGGCCAATTGAGCGTCTTCTGCAAACGGGTATCGATAGTCTTGCGACGGCGAGTAGAACAAATGGTCGGCAAACCAGGCTTCGTGGGCGACCCATGCCAACACGGCGAGCACTATCGGCAGCCACCAGGCCACCAGCACGCCAATGACCACCAACAGCAACAAACCGATCAACAGACCGATGCGCTTGTTACGCCGGTGACGCTTGAGCAACTGCTGCTTGCGACTCATACGCTGAATACCTGCACCGGGTTGCACCAGCGGTCCTTATATTCGCGATCGGCCCGACCGAAAGAAAACCGCAGCGGTTTGCCGACCTCTCGCGCCTGCTCCCAGGCGGCTTGGGTATTGAGGAAGCTCAGGACGCTGCCTGGGCTGAATGAACGGGTTTCAGGGTCGACACCGCCATTGACATATTCCACGCTGATCCAGTCCGACGACTCGACCCGGTACACCAACTGCACAGCAATCGGCGCATCGTTAAGAAAAATCACCGAGCCGATCAGCCATTCACGCAGCAACTCGATCACCTCGGCCATCCGCTCGGCACCCGTGGCGACAAAACCCCAGCGACGCAGGAACAAATCGCAGTAGATCGCAGCCAGTTCCTGGCTGGAAAATTCGCTCACCGACCGCACGACACCACCAGCCTCCTCCAACAAGCGCAATTCACGGCGCTGGTTGTAGCGAAACTTCTTCGACAACTCTTCCGGGGTACGCGCCATGGCTAACTGCTCGGGCTGGGGCTTGAGCCCGCTGAAACGCCCCTCATTGAGGGTCGACAAGTAACGGGCCCGGTGACGCAGCGGTGCCTGGGCATCGACGGCGGCCGGCAGGATCAATTCGGCATTGCCCAGGTCGAAGAGGCCCTTCTTGCCTTGACGCTTGAGCACATCCTTGGACAACGCCAGGTCGCGCCCCCACGTGGCAATGCACGCCTTGAGTTCGTCGCCTTGCTCCCACGCCAGATAGCGCACGGGAATACCCGCCAGCGCGGCCAGGCGTTCGATGATCTGCGGATGGGTGGCGACACTGCCGCCGAAACGCTTCCACGCGGCGCTGTAGGCAGTCGCGTCGACAACGGACCAGCCACGCTCACGCCAGCCTTGAAATCGATTGAGCATCAAGCCCCCGCGGTCAGTTCAATTACGTGGGGCAACTGCCAGAACGCCGCGTGTACTGCCTGATCCGAGAACTGTGCATGCAGGCGCTCCAGCATCATTTCGGCGCACTGGCGCTTCTGCTGCGGGCCCATTGCAGCCAGATGGACCAGGCCCTGTGCCAGGTGCTCGGCATCACCGAAGGGAAACAATATGCCAACGCCTTCGACCACTTCCCGCGCACCGCCGCAAGCCGTGGCCAGCAACGGTACACCGGCAGCCATGGCTTCAAGCAGCACCATGCCGAAGGGCTCGTGGTCGGAACTCAGGGCAAAGGCATCGAACGCACGGAAATACAGGCGCGCATTCGGCACCTGGCCGAGGAACAACACCCGATCGGCAATCCCCAATTCGCGAGCCTGGCTCTTGAGGTCTTGCTCCAGGCGCCCGCTGCCGAGGATCGCCAGCTTGCTTTCAGCCGGCAACTGCGCCAATGCCAGGGCAAAGCCCTTGAGCAGCGTGGCCTGGTCTTTGTCCGGGTGCAGGCGACCGACGTTGCCAACCACCCACTCGTCGGGTGACAACCCCAGGGCGTCGCGTGCCTCATCCTTCGACACCTGTTGCCCCTGCAGGGCCTCGACATCGATGCGGTTATACAAAGTCTGAATACGTGCCGCCGGCCATTTCGGCAGGCAGCGACGGATGTCATCACGCACCGCGTCCGAAACTGCCAGCAGGCTCAGGCGTTTCTGGAAGATCGAGGCAAATAGGCGACGACCTCGACGCTGATAGTCACCAAAGGCGTGATGCACGCCGATGACCTGCAACCCCGTGCCCAGCAGGGCGATGTAAATGGGTTTGGCGCGGTGGGCAATGCAGAAGCTGAAGTTGCGTGACGCGGCAATCTTGCGCATCTGGGCGATGGCCGACAGCTTCAGGCCACGGATGGCCTTGGAGCTGTATTCCATGAACAACACTTCATCACTGGCACAGGCCGCCGCCACGCCGGGGTCGGCGACCCCGGTGAGGAACACCGTGGTCACCTTGTAACCCGAGCCCGCGAACAGGCTGGCGTATTGCCGCGCGCAGTCCAGGAACGGCCCGTCATAGCCGTGGCAGAATTGCAGGACCTGCCGATCAGCCGAGCGCGTCATAAGGGTCCACGCCGTCTTTGACGACCAGGATGTCTTCCATGATCAGGTACTGCAGGTCGGAGCCGAAGAACATGTTCAACGCATCGGTCGGCGAGCAGATCATCGCTTCGCCACGACGGTTGAGCGAGGTGTTCAGGGACACGCCGTTGCCGGTCAGCACTTCCAGCTCTTTCATCATGTCGTAGTAGCGCGGGTTGTATTCGCGCTTGAGCACCTGGGCACGGGAGGTGCCATCTTCATGGACCACTTCCGGCACGCGGGTTTTCCATTCCTCGGCCACTTCAAAGGTGAAGGTCATGAACGGCGCCGGGTGGTCGACCTTGATCATCTGCGGGGCCACGGTGTCGAGCATCGACGGGCAGAAAGGCCTCCAGCGCTCGCGGAACTTGATCTGGTGGTTGATGCGGTCAGCCACGCCGGTGGCGCTTGGGCAACCGATGATCGAACGGCCGCCCAACGCACGCGGACCGAATTCCATGCGGCCCTGGAACCAGGCTACCGGGTTGCCGTCGACCATGATCTTGGCGATGCGCTGAGGCATGTTCTCGATCTTGCGCCAGTTCGGCTTGCTTTCGTGCTTGGCGCACGCGGCGATCACGTCTTCGTTGCTGTAGGACGGGCCGAGGTAGACGTGTTCCATCTTCTCTACCGGTACACCACGAGCGTGCGACACATAGGCTGCCGCGCCAACCGCAGTGCCGGCATCGCCGGACGCCGGTTGCACGAACAGCTCTTTCACGTCGTCACGCGCGATGATCTTCTGGTTCAGCTTGACGTTCAGCGCACAGCCGCCGGCGAAGGCCAGCTTGCCGGTGTCCTTGAGGATGTCGCCCAGGTAATGGTCGATCATCTGCAGGGCCAGCTTCTCGAACAGCGCCTGCATGCTGGCGGCATAGTGGATGTACGGCTCGTCGGCGATGTCACCCTCGCGTTTCGGGCCCAGCCACTCGATCAGTTTCGGCGAGAAGTAGAAGCCCTTGCCCTTCTCTTTGTAACGGCGCAGGCCGATGACGTTGGCATAGTCGGTGTTGATCACCAACTCGCCATTCTCAAACGAGGCCAGGCGGGAGAAGTCGTACTTGCTGGCATCGCCATACGGCGCCATGCCCATGACCTTGAACTCACCGTCGAGCATCTCGAAACCGAGGAACTCGGTGATTGCACCGTAGAGGCCGCCCAGGGAGTCCGGATCGTAGAATTCCTTGATCTTGTGGATCTTGCCGTTTTCGCCGTAGCCGAAGAACGTCGTGGCGTATTCGCCCTTGCCGTCGATGCCCAGGATCGCGGTTTTTTCCTGGAAGCCCGAGCAGTGGTAGGCGCTGGAAGCGTGAGCCAGGTGGTGTTCAACCGGTTCGATCTTGATCTTCTTCGGATCGAAGCCCAGTTGCTCCAGGCACCAGACGATCTTGTTGCGATAGCGCTTGTAGCGACGGTTGCCCATCAGGATCGCGTCAAGGGCGCGGTCCGGGGCGTACCAGTAACGCTTGGCGTAGTGCCAGCGCGCCTCACCGAACAGGCTGATCGGGGCGAATGGGATCGCCACTACGTCAACGTCGGAAGGCTTGATGCCGGCCTGTTCCAGGCAGAACTTCGCCGACTCGTAAGGCATGCGGTTCTTTGCATGTTTGTCGCGTACGAAGCGCTCTTCTTCGGCGGCCGCGATCAGCTTGCCGTCGATATACAAGGCTGCGGAAGGATCATGGCTAAGGGCGCCGGACAGGCCAAGAATCGTCAATGCCACAGGGGTCTAGCCTCTTTTAGTCTGCATGCAGGCGGGTTGCGCCTGAAAAAAGTGTGCCTCCCACCTCGGCGGGAAACAGCTAAAGGGCGGGATTATAGCTTAAAAGCAGCACAAGACTGTTAGCGGCAAGAGGATCGGCGCGGCTTAACGGTAGACATAGAGGTAGCCGTACTCGACTTGCCGATACAGGGTGTAGGGCAGAACGACCGTGTCCAATGCACCCGACAAGGCGATATCAGCCAACACAAACGGTATGAGCACGCCCGTCGGGTCTGGCGCAGCGTGCAGCAGGCAGAAATCAAACGCCACGCCGCTGTAGATACGAGGAATGGCCGCACAATAGGTTTTTTGCTTGCGCAGCTCTCGGGTCGCTGCGACATCTTCACGCAGCACCGTATTGAGTGTGCCGCAGCCACTGATCGTCATTGAAACCAAACCGACTGCCAGCGCAGTTTTTACGTTCATGGCGAGCCCTCAGAGATGGTTCGCCACGCTAGCACTTGACTTGAGCGGGGTTCAGCCCAGCCCCACCGCTACAACGCGTAGGATGCTTCCGAAATGCGCAAAACCTGCCAAACCACTAAACTCGCGCCCTTTTGCGCGTTTACACACAAAGCGCCTCGCATTTCGGCTGACTCATGAAAACCCTCGCTCGCATCACCTTGCTATTACCTGGCCTGTTCGCCATATGCGATACCGCCACGGCCGACGACACCCTGATCCTCGACCCCAGCGTGGTCACCGGCTCGCGCAGCGCCAGCCCGACGTTCGACCTGCCGTACTCGGTGGACAGTATCAGCCGCGAGCAGATCAGCGACGGCCAACTGGGCATCAACGCCTCCGAAGCCCTGTCCCGCGTGCCGGGCCTGGTGGTGCAGAACCGTCAGAACTATGCGCAGGACCTGCAGATTTCTTCCCGCGGCTTCGGCGCACGCTCGGCGTTTGGCGTGCGCGGCATCAAATTGATTGCCGACGGCATTCCCGCCAGCACCCCGGACGGCCAGGGCCAGGCGGCCACGTTCAACCTCGACACCGCCGAGCGCATTGAAGTGCTGCGCGGCCCGGCAGCCACGCTGTACGGCAGCAACGCCGGCGGGGTGGTCCAGATGTTCTCGCGTGACGGCGAGGGCCCACCGCGCATCGGCGCCGAAACCCTGGTGGGCAGCGATGGCCTGAATAAAAACCACCTGAGCGCCGAAGGCGCGGCCAACGGTGCCGGCTTCGTGCTCGACGCCTCACGCATGGACACCGACGGCTACCGTGACCACAGCAGCGCCCGCCGCGACCAGACCTTCGCCAAGCTCAACGTCCAGCCGGATGACGACAGTAAACTGGCGCTGATCTACAGCAGCCTGGAGCAGAACAATACGCAGGATCCGCTGGGCCAGACATGGCAAGCCTACAAGGCCGACCCGCGCTCGGTGAGCACCAGTGCGTTGACATACAACACGCGCAAAAGTATCGACCACCAACAGTTGGGGCTGAATTATGAGCGCTACTTCGGCGATGCCACCTTGCAGGTGAATGCGTACACGGGCCGCCGCAGCGTGATTCAATATTTATCGATTCCAGGTGGCACACCACCCGACAAGCGCGGCGGCGTGGTGGACTTCGAGCGTAAATTCTACGGCGGCTCCCTGCGCTGGCTGCAACCCATCACCAGCGCGCCTGGAGACCTCACGCTGATCACCGGCCTCGACTACGACCGCAGTCAGGATGATCGCCAGGGCTATTCCAATACGCTCGACGGCGTGCATGGCGTCAAAGGCGCCCTGGGCCGCGATGAAATCGACACCGCCACCAGTCTCGACCCGTTCGTGCAAGCCAACTGGCTGCTGGGCGACTGGACGCTGCAAGCCGGCCTGCGCCACAGCACCATGAAGATGGACGTCGACGATCACTTCCTCGGCGACGGTAACGACAGCGGCAACAAGACCTACCAGAAGAACACGCCGTCGGTGAGCGTCATGTACGCCTTTACGCCGGACCTGCATGGCTATGTGAGTGCGGGCAAAGGCTTCGAAACACCGACCCAGGCCGAATCGGCCTATTCCGGCACCTCGAACGGCTTCAACTTCGCGCTCAAGCCGTCAGTCAGCACCCAGTATGAAATGGGGCTCAAAGCCCGCCTCGGGCAGGACACGCGACTCAACGCAGCCGTGTTTCAGATCACCACCGAAGACGAGCTGGTGGTGCAACAATCCAGCGGCGGTCGCACCACCTATCAGAACGCCGGCCGCACTCTGCGCCGGGGCTTTGAATTGGGTATCGAAAGCCAACTGACGGAACAGTGGAGCACCCAACTTGCCTACACCCGCCTGCAAGCCACCTATGACAGCGATTTTGTTGGAGGTGGCAAACCCGTGGACAAGGGCAACTACCTGCCAGGCGTACCACAAACCACCCTGTTCGCCGAGCTGAACTGGAAGCCCCGCGACTGGGTCAGTAGCGCTATCGAAGGCATGTACCGCAGCAAGGTCTACGTAGAGGACACCAACCAGCAACACGCGGCGCCGGGCTACAGCGTCTTCAACTGGCGTGCGCGGTTCGAGCAGAAGGTGGAACACTGGACCTTTCACCAGACGTTACGCCTGGATAACTTGCTGGATCGCCAGTATGTCGGCTCGGTCATTGTCGGTGACGGCAACGGCCGCTATTACGAAGCGGCCCCCGGGCGATCGTGGTATGCGGGCGCAGGGGCTGAGTACCAGTTCTAGATTCACCCCAAATCAACCTGTGGGAGGGGGCTTGCTCCCGATGAACTGCGTAGCAGGCCCATTTTTGAGGCCGCCGCACGGCCTATCGGGAGCAAGCCCCCTCCCACAGATTAACCATCGTCCGTTCTATCGCTTAACTGATCAGGCATTAGGTCTCGCCCGAATCAGACCTGCTTGGGCAAACGCTGGTCAATCAACTTGTAGAGCGCACTGTCCGACGGCCAATTACGCATAAACCGCGCACGATCCTTGGCAAACGCCGGGGCGAAGCTGGCGACTGAGCGGTGCTGGCACATGGCATCCAGATCGATCATTGCCCAGCGGCCTTCGTTCCAGAACAGGTTGTGTCCTTTGAAGTCGCCATGGCTGATGCGCTCGCGAATCAGTTCGGCGAACAACTGGTCCAGGGCCAACAGTTCGTTCTCAGGCGCATCGCCGTGTTCAACGTAGGGCGCGAAGCGCTCGATGATGTCCGGTCCCGGCAAGAACTCGGTCACCAGGTAAGCCCGGCCGCGCAGCCAGAGAAAACGCTTCTCCAGCACAGCCAGCGGCTTGGGTGTAGCGATCCCCAGGAACGCCAGGCGGTTGCCTTCGCGCCAGGAATGCCAGGCGCGGCTGGGGCGCCAGAAGCGCTTGAGCCAATGCACAAAACCTTTGATGTTGTATCGCTTGATCACCAACGGCCTATCAGCGACCTCTACCTTGGCGACAGTCGCCGCGCCACCGGTTTTATAGAGATGGCCCTGATCGAGCAACACGTCAGCCTGCGCCAGCACCCGCAGCATCGCCGGTTCTTCCTCACGACGAATGGCGCGCAAGGCAAAAGCCCCCCTTACGACGCTGAACAGCGTGCATTCACGGCCGACCTTGCTCAAAAAGTCCCGCAGGCGCCAGGCACTGACCTTGCGCACCTGTTTTTCCAGGGCTTCCAGCGGCAAGGCATGTTCGCCGTTGCCCAGCAGGTAATACACCAGCAGCTCCTCGGTGAACGGCTCAAGGTGTTTGGGTAGCTGGGCGAAGAACACACCGAGGTTTTCCAGCACCCGGCTGCGCGACAGCGGCTTGCCCGCCTCTTCGACACGAATCCCGGCACCATCGATCAGGTACAGCTTGCCATCCTGGCGCAACAGGTTGTCCAGATGCAGGTCTTCCTGCCACAGGCCTTTGGCATGCATCTGGGCAATCGCGCCCAGGGCTTCGGCGAGTACGGCGGTTTGTTCATTTGCCAGCGGCGGCAAACCTTCGACCGCCTGCCAGGCATCGGCGAGGCTTTGCGCACCTTCGATGAACTCGAACAGCAGCCAGCCGCCCTCGCCGTCCTTCAAACCATCAGCCAGCAACAACGGCGTGGTCAGGCCGTGCTCGGCGAGCAGGCGCACACCCGAGAGCTCACGCTGAAAATGGCGTGCCGCCTTGCTGCCCACCAACAACTTGGCCAACACCGGGCGGCCACGCCACACCGCGGCACCGACGTAACGCTCACCCGGCAATACCCGCAGCAGGCTCAGCAGTTGCAGTTGGCCAGGGCCCGCCGCATCCGCAAGCTCAATGGTCAGGGGCAGGTCGGGAGTACGGCCGGCCATTTTCAGCTCGGACAAACGCATCAACGGTTTTCCTTTTGGCTGCGGCGGGCGGTCAATTTCTGCAGCCATGTAGAGACCAGCGCACTGTCTTGCGGCTCGCCGAGATAGGCGGCCAGCAATTGGCGTACCTGGTCGTCCGACCATTGCGGCGCGCGTCGCAACAACGGCTCCAGATCCTTGACGCGGTCACGCCAACCGAACAACAGCGGCCGGGTTTTCTCCAGGTCAATCAGCTGCGCGGCGTAGCCTTCATCACTGGCCCGCAGGAAAATATGCTTGGGGTAAAAACAACCATGCACCTGGCCTGCGCGATGCAGGCGCCGGGCGAGCTGACCGCACGCCAGCAGGATCGCGGCACGCTGAGCATCGCTCAATTGCGACCATTGCTCCAGCAATGTGTCCAGGTCGCTCCAGCCGTCCAATGCACGGGTCAGCAAGATGGCACGGCGCTCGCCCTGCACCTTGCGCTCACCAAAAAAGGCAGCCTGCAATGCAGGAATACCCAGCTGCCGGTAGCGGCTGATATTGCGGAATTCGCGGGCGAAGCTAGGCTCGCCGAACGGGCTATGCAAGGTACGCGTCAGATAGTTGCTTTGGCGTTTGAGGTAATAACCCTGCCCCTCCAGCTCCAGACGGAATACGCTGCTCCACCCACCACGGCTGGTGTTCGGTTCGTCGACCGCGTCCAATTGCTTGGTCCACAATGCCTCGAAGGTTGCAAGGCCATTGCGCTCAAGCAGGGCTCGGTCTTCGGCCGCCAGAAAGTCACTCATTCGCGTCCCTCGAAAAACTTCACCACATGGCGAATTCGCTGTTTGTCCGACGCCGTCAGGTGCGTACGTTGGCGGTATTGCATGTAGAACCGCAGGCGCTGGGTGGCCGACAAATGATATTTGGCAACCTTGTCCAGGCATGCCAGGTCTTTGGTAATGCGGTACTTGAGCCAGAAGCCGCGCCAGAAATCACCGTTGGGGCAGTCGATCAGGTACAGCGTCTGCTGGTCGTCGATCAACAGGTTGCGCCACTTCAGATCGTTATGGGTAAAACGGTGCTCGTGCATGGTACGGGTATATTCGGCGAGCTGGCGGCTGACCACATCCACCCATTTGCGGTTCTTGAGACGCGCATCGTTGCGGTCGGCCAGCACCGACAGGTCTTCGGTCTTGGGCAGCTCGCGGGTGATCATCGCACCACGGTCGTAGGCCAGGCCATTGCGCTCCAACCCCCAAGCCACCACATCCGCAGTGGGAATGCCCCACTTGTTGAAGCGCTTGAGGTTCTGCCATTCGGACTTGACCCGCGGCTTGCCCAGATAACGCCGCAGGCCCTTGCCGGCGCCGGTGTAGCGCTTGACGTAGTAATTGACCCCGCCCCGCTCCACCCGGATCACTTCCGACAACGGGTCGCGAGTCAGTTGCTGGCCTTGCAGGGCGAAAACCGCCTCAAGGCTACCGAAGTCATCTTTCAGGGCCGCGTAGGCAGGTTCCAGGTTCCAACCCGCCATCAGATTGCATCCCCCAAACGTTGCTTGCGCGCATATAGCTTGTCGGCCTTGCGCTGCAGCAGGCTCAAGGATGCCGCTTGTTCGGCCAGGATCTGACGCAGCGGCTGACGGAAGTACCCCTTCAGGAAACGCAGCTTGTCGCGACGGGTAAGACCTATATCCAGCGCCGAGTAGTACAACGCAGACAGATCTTTATCACGCCAGCGCAACGGCAATTGAGCGCGCAATTGGGCACGGTGCAGGTCGATCACCGAGAGCTTGATATTGCGTGCGTCAATCGGTTGCGAGGTGTCCAGCAGGAAGTGGCACAGGTAGCAGTCGCGGTGATTGACGCCACCCCGGTGCATGTCTCCGACCATGCGCGCCAATTCGGCCGTGAGGGCGTGGCGTAACGCGGGCGCAGGGGGTTCAGCGGCCCAGTTCACGGTAACGTCTTCGAGACTGAGAGTCGGCGCCAGCTCTTCGGTGATGATGAACGAGTGCTGGTCCGCCGGATTACTGCCTTTTTCGCCGAAGGCTACGCCGGTCATGGTCGGCACGCCGAGTTCCTGCAAGCGATGAATCGCCGCCCACTCAAGGCCGGCGCCCAGCACCGGCAACTTGGCGGTAATCAGGTTCTTGAAGATTTCGCCCCAGCCAATGCCACGGTGGACCTTCACGAAATACGGGCGGCCACCCACCTCGGTGCGCAAAGTACGACGTGCCGCCAGTTCGCGAAACACTTCGCCTTGCAGTTTCTCGACTTCGGCAAAGGCATCAAGCCCAGCCCATAAAGTCTTGAAGGGTTCGGCAAGGATCAACTTCATCGTTTGGGCTCCGCCAGAATCACATCCGCAGCGTGTTGCGGCATGCTGTAGAGGTCGGCCGTCTCGGCAAAGGCCAACCCATTGCGGCTCCAGGCCGCGCGCTGTGCAGTGTCGGTGAGCATGTGCGTCAGGTAATGGTTGAGCTGGCTCTGCTCGAACGGCTCATCCAGTACCAGGCCACTGTCGGCTTCAGCAATGTAGTGGGCATAACCACACACGGCCGAGACCAGCACCGGCAAACCCGCCACCAAGGCTTCGAGCAACACCGTACCGGTATTTTCGTTGTACGCCGGATGAATCAACAGGTCGGCGCCCAGCAGAAAGCGCGGGATATCGCTGCGGCCCTTGAGGAACTGCACGTTATCCCCCAGCCCCAACGCCGCGCTTTGCAGTTGGAATACCTTGGGGTCGTCCTGGCCGATTACAAATAACCGGACGCGTTTTTTCAGCTCGGGCGACAACGCGGCCACAGCCTTGAGGCTGCGATCGACACCTTTGGTCTTGAAACCCGAGCCGATTTGCACCAGCAGCAAATCGTCGTCACTCAAGTTGAATTCCTTGCGGAAACCCTCGCGAATCTCGGCGGCATTCGGCGGCGCACGGCGGTCCTGGGCAATGCCTGGCGGCAGCAGATGGAAGCGTTCAAGCGGCGTATCGTAATGCTTGATGAACAACGGCTGCTGCACTTCGGAAATCATCAGGACTTCGGTCTTGGCCTCCCTGGCGAACACCGCACGCTCGTACTCGGCAAAGTGCTTGTAGCGGCCGAAATAGCGGTACAACGAGTGACGCAGGTTTTGCGCCTTGTCTTCAAAACAGCCGTCGGCGGCATAGTAAACATCCAGGCCGGGCATTTTATTGAAGCCGATCAAACGGTCCACCGGGCGCTTGGCCAGGTCCGCTGCCATCCAGGCGCTGAGTTTCTCGTTGCGACGATGGTTGAAGAACGCCTTGACCGGCGCCACCAGCACTTCAAAACCCGGCGGGATATTTCCTTCCCAGATCAACGTGTACACGCGAATCTGATGACCACGCTGCTGGCACTCCAGGGCGATACGCATGAAGTCGCGTTGCAAGCCGCCGAAGGGAAAGTATTTGTAGAGTACAAAAGCCAGTTGCATCAGTGCAGGTCCTCGGCCAGTAACAGCGTGGTCAGTCGGCTTGCCACACGCTCGGGATTCAGGCGTGTAAAGCACAATGCCGATTCACGCCGGATGTCGAACCGACGCAAGTCGTCGGCCGTGGGCTGATAGGTGCATTGCTTTTGCAGGCAGGGTGCACATGGGAAGTCACTGGCCATGTGGATCTGGCCTTTGCCATAGGCACCGGTGAGGCCGGGGTTGGTGGGGCCGAACAGCGAAAGGGTCGGCACATCCAGCGCTGCAGCCAAGTGACCAAGGCCCGTGTCCACCGCCACGCAGGCGCGGGCACCGGCCAACACACGGGCGACGCCGGCGAGGTTCAGTTTGGGCAGTACTTCGGCGTTGGGCAGCCCCTGGGCCAGGCGTTCGGCCCGGGCCTTTTCGGCAGCATTGCCCCACGGCAGCTTCACGTCCATGCCCAGGCGGCCCATCCGCTCAGCCAGCTCGCGCCAATAGGCCTCGGGCCAATGCTTGGTATCCCAGGTGGTGCCGTGCAGCAACAGTACAAAGGGCTTTTGCGGCGGCAGGCCAAGCAACTTTTCGACGTTCAGGCCGTAATCGCCCAGGGCCTTGGGCAGGTCATAGCCCAACGCCACGGCGAACAGCTGGCGCAAGCGCTCCACCGCATGTTGCCCACGGGCCACGGCCAGGCGCCGGGAATAAAAGCGCGCCGCGATGGGTTCACGTGCGGAGTTCTTATCGAAACCGGCCACCGGCGCACGCACGTAGCGCGTCAGCCAGGCGCTTTTGAGCAGGCCCTGGGCATCGATCACCAGGTCGTACCTGGTTGACTGGATGCGTTGCTTGAAGCGTCGCCACTCACCGCTCTTGAAGGTCTGCCAGAGGTTCTTGCGCCAGCGACGAATCGCCACCGGGATCACTTTGTCCACCGCCGGGTGCCAGGTGGGGATTTCGGCAAAGCCTTCTTCCACCACCCAATCGAAGCGGATACCGGGAATGGCCCGCGCCGCGTCGGTCAGTGCCGGCAACGCATGGATCACGTCGCCCAGGGATGAGGTCTTGATTACCAATACGCGCAAACTAACGGACCTCGACCACTGAGCCCTGCAACCGCTGCAAAGCCTCGTTGACCGGCTGCGGCAGCAATTGGCGCAGGCAGTTGTAGTGACCGAACCGGCAGGTGCGGTCAAAACACGGGCTGCAGTCCAGGCCCAGGCGCACCACTTCGACCTGGTCGGCCAACGGCGGTGTGAAACCGGGTGAGGTGGAACCGTAAACGGCCACCAGCGGGCGGTTCAGCGCGGCCGCTACGTGCATCAGGCCCGAGTCATTGGACACCACCGAATCCGCGCAGGACAGCAGGTCGATCGCCTCGGCCAGCGAGGTGTCGCCACTGAGGTTCACCGCTTCTTCGCGCAGGCCGGGGATCAGGCGCTGACGGATGTCTTCGCCTACCGAGTGATCGTTTTTCGATCCGAAGAGCCACACCTGCCAACCCTCGCGGATCTTGGTCTCGGCGACTTTGGCGTAGTGCTCCGACGGCCAGCGTTTGGACTCGCCAAACTCGGCACCCGGGCACAGCGCCAACACCGGGCGGTCCAGGGTCAGGCCGAACTTGGCCAGTGCCGCGTCGCGGGTCAGCGGGTCGATCTGCAGGCTGGGGCGCGGGTAAGGCTTGGGCAACTCGGCACCCGGCTCGTAAGCCAGGGCCATGAACCGCTCGATCATCAGCGGGTAGCGCGCCTTGTCGAGGGTGCGCACGTCGTTGAGCAACACATAACGGAACTCGCCGCGCCAGCCGGTACGCTTGGGGATGCCGGCAAAATACGGCACCAGCGCCGACTTCAGCGAGTTGGGCAGCAGGATGGCCTGGTCGTACTGGCCGGCCAGGGATTTGCCGATGCGCCGACGGGTCGCCAGTTCAAGGGCGCCGTGGCCGAGCGGGAAGCTCAAGGCCTTGCGCACCTCGGGCATGCGCTCGAGGATCGGCCGGCTCCACTCGGGGGCGAGCACGTCGATTTGGCAGTCGGGATGACGCTGTTTCAGGCACTGGAACAGTGTCTGCGCCATCACCATGTCACCGACCCAACTGGGCCCAACGATCAGAATATTCATGTAGTTTCCACAAACGATGCGGGGAGGCTTATGCCTCCCCGCCCTAATAGTGTTTCAGCTCAACCCCAGCGCCTGCCAGATTCGCATCACCTGCCGCCGTTCGTCGGCGAACTGATCCCCGGCGACCGTGCCGGACTCGTTTTGCAGAGCCTGGCGATGCGCAGCGGAACGGTAGGCCTTATACACCTCGCGCAGCAGGTGGGCATCGGCGGCGGGCATCAGCCCTACCTGCTCCAAGCCTTCCAGAATGCGGATATTGTCGGTATAGCGCAGCAACGATGGATGTTGCGCAGACCACGCCAAAGCCGCGTATTGCACCATAAATTCAATATCGACGATACCTCCGGCGTCCTGCTTGAGATCGAACACCGCCGTCGCCTCGAACGCATTGGCGCCGGTGCCGGCCGCCGTGGTCTTGGTGCCCAGGTTATCGCGCATCTTGGCGCGCATCTCGCTGACCTCCTGGCGCAGCTTGACCGGGTCCCGCTCACGGCCCAGCACACGGGCCCTCACCTGCTCGAAGGCCTGCCCGACGTCCTGGCTGCCCACCAACACCCGGGCGCGGATCAGGGCCTGATGCTCCCAGGTCCAGGCTTCATTTTGTTGATAGCGATCAAACGCGCCCAGTGAACTGACCAATAACCCTGAGGCGCCGGAAGGTCGCAGGCGCATATCCACCTCATACAGCTGGCCCGAGTTGGTCTGGGTGGTCAGCAGGTGAATGATCCGCTGGCCCAGGCGCGTGAAGAACTGCGCCCCATCGATCGGTTTGGCCCCATCGGTTTCCGCCTGCGGGTCGCCATCATGGATAAAGACCAGGTCCAGGTCCGAACCATGCCCCAGTTCGATCCCGCCGACTTTGCCATAACCGACAATGATGAACCCAGGATCGCACAAGGTGCCGTCCACGCGCTGCGGCGAACCATGGCGGGCCACGGTCTGGCGCCAGGCCAGGGCCAAGACTTGTTCGAGGATGGCTTCGGCAAGCCAAGTGAGGTAATCGCTGACCTTCATCAACGGCAAGCTGCCGGCGATCTCCGAAGCGGCCACGCGCAGGCGGTGAGCCAGCTTGAAATGGCGTAGCGCCTCCATCTGCTGCTCAAGGTCGTCCTCGGGGATGCGCGTCAGGCGCTCGCGCAACTCGGCCGCCAGCTCAGGTGCCAACGGCGGTTTGAACAGGCGACCTTCGTTGAGCAACTCGTCGAGCAGCAACGGAAACCGCGTGATCTGCTCGGCGATCCAGGGACTGGCGGCGCACAACGTCAGCAAACGGCGCAGCGCATCGGGGTTCTCGGTCAGCAGCACCAGGTAAGCGGAGCGCCGCGCGACGGCTTCCACCAGCGGCAGTACACGCTCCAACACCAGATCGGGGTTGGCGTGTTCGACCGCCTGGGCCAGCAGGCGCGGGATAAACGCATCCAGCCGCTCACGCCCCAGGCGCTGCATCGCGCGCAATTGCGGGCTGCCTCGCAGGCTGGCCAGGGCCCTGAGGGCCTTGGGCGCGTCGCTGAAGCCGCCCTCGGCCAACTGGCGGCACGCCGCGTCTTCATCCTGGGACTCTTCCCACAGCGGCAACCACTCACCGCCCACCATCAGCTCGCTTTCGTCGCCTTCCTCTTCATCCGGGTCAGCAATCACTTGGCGAAAATGCCAATCCACCCGACCGCGCCAATACATCAAGCGCTCATGAAATGCCGCCCAATCGGCAAAGCCCAACATAAAGGCAATACGTGCCTGATCCTGCGGGTTGTCCGGAAGCATCTGGGTCTGCCGGTCGGCGATGGCCTGGATGGCATGTTCGGTGTAGCGCAGGAATTCATAGCCTTCGCGCAACTCGGCAATCACCGCCGGGGGCAGGTAGGCCTGGCCTTCCAGAGTGCCCAACACCTTGAGCAGCGGGCGCTGTTGCAGGCTGAGGTCGCGACCACCGTGAATCAGCTGGAACGCCTGGGCGATAAACTCGACTTCACGGATACCCCCCGAGCCCAGCTTGATATTGTCGGCCATGCCTTTGCGCCGCACTTCCTGCTGGATCAACTGCTTCATGGTACGCAGCGCTTCGATGGCGGAAAAATCCAGATAACGGCGGTAGACGAACGGTCGCAGCATATCGAGCAGTTGCGCGCCGGCCACCTGATCGCCCGCCACGACGCGTGCCTTGATCATGGCGTAACGTTCCCAGTCGCGCCCCTGATCCTGGTAGTACTGCTCAAGCGCGTTGAAACTGAGCACCAGGGCACCGGCCGAACCATAGGGGCGCAGGCGCATGTCGACACGGAACACAAAACCGTCGACGGTCATCGGGTCCAGGGCCTTGATCAGTTTTTGACCAAGACGAATAAAGAACTCCTGATTATCCAGGGCGCGCTTCACGCCCACCGTCTCGCCGCCTTCGGGATAGGCGAAGATCAGGTCGATATCGGATGACAGGTTCAGCTCCACCGCACCGAGCTTGCCCATGCCGAGGATGACCATGTGCTGCGGTTCGCCGCTACGGCGGCCGGTCGGCGTGCCGAATTGCACGCAATGGCGCTGATACAGCCACTGGTACGCTTGGTCGATACAGGCGTCCGCCATGTCGGAGAGGTCACGGCAGGTTTGCACCAGGTCCGCCTGCCGAGTCAGGTCGCGCCAGATAATCCGCACCTGCTGACGGGTACGCTGACGACGCAGTACACGCCCCAGCTCGTCTTCTGTTTCAGCCTGTTGCACCGCGCCGGCCACCTGCCCGCACAGTTCGCCTGGTGCAAAGCCGCGATCCAGCTCGCCCCAGGCCACCAGCTCCAGCAACATCAAAGGGTCACGAAGACTCTGTTCAATGACAAAATCACTGGCGGCGCATACCCGGGCGAAGTCGGCCCACCGTTGCGGCGTCCACGCAGAAAGGCCATGATCGTCATCCAGCGCGGCCACCGCGTCACGAAATGACTGCTCGGCCCGCTGGGCAAAAGGCAAGAGAACGGCCGGCAGTTCGGCCAGCGTTGGAAGGCTCATGGTCTATCCTTGATCGGCGCGTGAATGGCTTGTAGCTGTGAACGCAGGAACCACGCTCGGTGAAGGACTGTCGAACAAAGGTTAGAAATAGCTGAAATTAATTTCATTTTGGCAGCCAACATCAAACATTCACCTTTTCTTGTTCGCAAAAGATCAACAATAACGATTATGCTCACCAGCCAGACCGAGCCATACGCTCAGTCTTGTGTAGTTTTACTACTCGTATATACATTCGAAAGGCTGAAATGGCTGACGATTTGTAGTAAAACTACAGGACGCCGAAGCAACCTTCGGCCATCCAAGAATTTATGTCGTCTGCCCACAAGGCCAGTCGCAAACTCAGGCAACCGATTCTGGTAGCCTTTCCGCCCTGGAGCAAGCCATGCAAGACCTCGATCCCGTCGAAACCCAGGAATGGCTGGACGCCCTGGAATCGGTTCTCGACAAAGAAGGCGAAGACCGTGCTCACTACCTGATGACCCGTATGGGCGAACTCGCGACCCGCAGCGGCTCGCAACTGCCTTACGCCATCACCACGCCATACCGCAACACCATCCCCGTTACCCACGAAGCACGCATGCCTGGCGACCTGTTCATGGAACGCCGCATTCGCTCGCTGGTACGTTGGAACGCCATGGCGATGGTAATGCGCACGAACTTGAAAGATTCGGACCTGGGCGGTCACATCTCCAGCTTCGCTTCCAGCGCGACCCTGTATGACATCGGCTTCAACTACTTCTTCCAGGCCCCGACCGACGAGCACGGCGGCGACCTGATCTACTTCCAGGGCCACACCTCCCCAGGCGTCTACGCCCGTGCGTTCATGGAAGGCCGCATCACCGAAGAACACATGAACAACTTCCGCCAGGAAGTGGACGGTAACGGCCTGTCGTCGTACCCGCACCCATGGCTGATGCCTGATTTCTGGCAGTTCCCGACGGTATCCATGGGCCTGGGCCCGATCCAGGCGATCTACCAGGCACGTTTCATGAAGTACCTGGAAGCCCGTGGCTTCATCCCTGAAGGCAAGCAGAAAGTCTGGTGCTTCCTGGGTGACGGCGAGTGTGACGAGCCGGAATCCCTGGGTGCCATCTCCCTGGCCGGCCGCGAGAAGCTGGACAACCTGATCTTCGTCATCAACTGCAACCTGCAGCGCCTCGACGGCCCGGTTCGCGGCAACGGCAAGATCATCCAGGAACTCGAAGGCGTGTTCCGCGGTGCTCAGTGGAACGTGACCAAGGTCATCTGGGGCCGTTTCTGGGACCCACTGCTGGCCAAGGACGTCGACGGCATCCTGCAGCGTCGCATGGACGAAGTCATCGACGGCGAGTACCAGAACTACAAAGCCAAAGACGGCGCGTTCGTGCGTGAACACTTCTTCAACACGCCTGAACTCAAGGCGATGGTTGCCGACTTGTCCGACGACGAGATCTGGAAACTCAACCGTGGCGGCCACGACCCGTACAAGGTCTACGCGGCGTACCACGAAGCGGTCAACCACAAGGAACAACCGACCGTCATCCTGGCCAAGACCATCAAGGGTTATGGCACCGGTGCCGGCGAAGCGAAAAACACCGCGCACAACACCAAGAAAGTCGATGTCGACAGCCTGAAGCTGTTCCGCGACCGCTTCGACATTCCAGTAAAAGACGAAGAGCTGGAAAACCTGCCGTTCTTCAAGCCGGAGCCGAACAGCGCCGAAGCTCGTTACCTGAGCGAGCGCCGCGCCGCACTGGGTGGTTTCGTGCCACAGCGCCGCGCCAACAGCTTCAGCGTACCGACGCCAGACCTCAGCACCCTCAAGGCTATCCTTGACGGTTCGGGCGACCGTGAAATCTCCACCACCATGGCCTTCGTGCGTATTCTGGCGCAGCTGGTCAAGGACAAGGACATCGGCCCGCGCATCGTCCCGATCATCCCGGACGAAGCCCGTACCTTCGGTATGGAAGGCATGTTCCGTCAGTTGGGCATCTACTCCTCCGTCGGCCAGCTCTACGAGCCAGTCGATAAAGACCAGGTGATGTTCTACAAGGAAGACAAGAAGGGCCAGATCCTCGAAGAAGGCATCAACGAAGCGGGCGCCATGAGCTCCTTCATCGCTGCCGGTACTTCGTACTCCAGCCACAACCAGCCAATGCTGCCGTTCTACATCTTCTACTCGATGTTCGGCTTCCAGCGTATCGGCGACCTGGCCTGGGCGGCCGGCGACAGCCGTACCCGTGGTTTCCTGATCGGCGGCACTGCCGGCCGGACCACGCTGAACGGCGAAGGCCTGCAACACGAAGACGGTCACAGCCACATCCTGGCTGCCACCATCCCGAACTGCCGCACCTTTGATCCAACCTACGGCTATGAGCTGGCGGTGATCATCCAGGACGGCATGAAGAAGATGACCGAAGAGCAGCAGGACGTTTTCTACTACATCACCGTGATGAACGAGTCCTACCAGCAGCCAGCCATGCCGGCCGGCGTGGAGGAAGGCATCATCAAGGGCATGTACCTGCTCGAAGAAGACACCAAGGAAGCAGCGCACCACGTACAACTGATGGGCTCCGGCACCATCCTGCGTGAAGTGCGTGAAGCGGCGAAGATCCTGCGTGAAGAGTTCAACGTCGGCGCCGACGTGTGGAGCGTTACCAGCTTCAACGAACTGCGTCGCGATGGACTGGCCGTAGAACGTCACAACCGCCTGCATCCTGGCCAGAAGCCACAGCGCACCTTCGTTGAAGAGTGCCTGACCGGCCGTAAAGGCCCGGTGATCGCTTCGACCGACTACATGAAACTGTACGCTGAACAAATTCGCCAGTGGGTCCCGTCCAAGGAATTCAAAGTCCTGGGCACCGACGGTTTCGGCCGCAGTGACAGCCGCAAGAAGCTGCGTCACTTCTTCGAAGTCGACCGTCACTTCGTGGTGTTGGCAGCCCTGGAAGCCTTGGCTGACCGTGGTGAGATCGAACCCAAGGTAGTGGCTGACGCTATCGTCAAGTTCGGGATCAACCCGGAAAAACGCAACCCACTGGACTGCTGAGGAGATTTTTTGTGAGCGAACTCATTCGCGTACCTGACATCGGCAGCGGTGAAGGTGAAGTAATCGAGCTGTTTGTGAAGGTCGGCGACAAGGTTGAAGCCGACCAGAGCATCCTGACCCTGGAATCGGACAAGGCGAGCATGGAAATCCCTGCTCCCAAGGCCGGCGTGGTCAAGAGCCTGAAAGTTAAGCTGGGCGACCGCCTGAAAGAAGGCGACGAACTGCTGGAGCTGGAAATCGAAGGTGCCGCTGATGCGGCCCCAGCGGCGGCTCCTGCTGCCGCTGCCGCGCCAGCGCCTGCTGCTGAAAAACCTGCTGTCGAGGCCGCCCCGGCCCCGGCTGCTGCACCCGCCGCCGCCAGCGTCCAGGACATTCATGTGCCGGACATCGGCTCGTCGGGCAAGGCCAAGATCATCGAGCTGCTGGTCAAGGTCGGCGATACCGTCGAAGCCGACCAGTCGCTGATCACCCTGGAGTCCGACAAGGCCTCCATGGAAATCCCTTCGCCGGCTGCCGGCGTCGTGGAAAGCATCGCGGTCAAGCTGGAAGACGAAGTCGGCACCGGTGACTTCATCCTCAAACTGAAAGTACAAGGCGCGGCGCCTGCTGCCGCACCAGCACCGGCTGCCGCTCCGGCCGCCAAGGCTGAAGCGGCTCCGGCCGCCGCCGCCCCTGCGCCTGCGGCAAAAGCCGAGGCCGCTGCGGCCCCTGCTGCTGTCGCACCCGCGCCAAGCGGTGCCAAAGTTCATGCCGGCCCTGCGGTACGTCAGCTGGCTCGTGAGTTCGGCGTTGAGCTGAGTGCTGTGTCGGCCAGCGGCCCTCACGGCCGTGTGCTGAAGGAAGACGTGCAGGCTTACGTCAAAGCCATGATGCAAAAAGCCAAGGAAGCTCCGGCCGCAGGCGGCGCTACCGGTGGTTCGGGCATTCCGCCGATCCGCACCGTGGACTTCAGCCGCTTCGGCGAAATCGAAGAAGTGCCGATGACCCGCCTGATGCAGATCGGCGCGGCAGGTCTGCACGCCAGCTGGCTGAACATTCCGCACGTGACTCAGTTCGACCAGGCCGATATCACCGACCTGGAAGCTTTCCGCGTTGCGCAGAAAGCCGTGGCCGAAAAAGCCGGCGTGAAACTGACCGTGCTGCCGCTGCTGCTCAAGGCTTGCGCGCACCTGCTCAAGGAACTGCCGGACTTCAACAGTTCGCTGGCCCCGAGCGGTAAAGCGATCATCCGCAAGAAATACGTACACATTGGCTTTGCCGTCGATACTCCGGATGGCCTGCTGGTACCGGTCATCAAGAACGTCGACCAGAAGAGCCTGCTGCAACTTGCTGCTGAAGCGGCTGCGCTGGCGGCCAAGGCCCGCGACAAGAAGCTCACCCCAGACGATATGCAAGGTGCGTGCTTCACCATCTCCAGCCTCGGTCACATTGGCGGCACTGGCTTCACGCCAATCGTCAACGCGCCGGAAGTGGCGATCCTGGGCGTGTCCAAGGCGACTATCCAGCCTGTGTGGGACGGTAAAGCGTTCCAGCCGAAGCTGATGCTGCCTCTGTCGTTGTCCTACGATCACCGTGTGATCAACGGCGCCGCGGCTGCACGCTTCACTCAGCGCCTGAGCCAGTTGCTGAACGACATCCGCACCATCCTGCTGTAAGCCTCACGGGCCTCCCTGTTACCAGGGAGGCCTGGCTGCACCGATTTCCGAGCGCCACGCTCGTACCTCAACCCCGCCACTTGGCGGGGCTTTTTTTGGGCTCTTGTTGCATAGCCAGAACAGGTTTGTACACCTTCTATCAGCCCGATTGCAGAAATCCCCCGTGCGGCCGATAACAGCCATATAGCACTTAGCCTTCATCCTCTCTTGTCAGTGCGTGCTGCATGATGCAACCTTGCCGCAGGCGACAGTAAAGAGGGCGTGAGCCCGGTGCAGTGCGCATTTTCCCAAGCGAGTTTCCCCCCATGAAAAGCCAACCCGATGTCGCCCGAATGGCGGCCGAGGTAGTGACGCAATTACCGGTGCCTTCGCGCCTCGGCATGCTGCGTTTCGAGCGGCTTAATGAGGCAAGCTGGGCCATGCTTTACCTCGACCCCAATTGCGAACGCCAATTCGGCCTGCCGGCGGTCGAGTTGTGCGCCCTGCTCGGCACCCCCTACGCCAGCCTGATGGAACCCCAGGCGCGCTATCAGTTGCACGATGCGATCCAGCAGCAACTGAGCCAGAGCCCCCATTACCTGGTGCGCTACACCTTGCACACCCACGATGGGCCGCTGAGCCTGCTGGAAATGGGCGAGGCCTACAAGCAACACAATCGTCACTTGCTGCGTGGCTACCTCATGGTGGTCGACGGCCTTTTCAGTGAAGTACCGACTTTTGCCCCGACTGCCGACCTGGAAAACCAGAACAGCCGCCTGCAAATCGCCCTGGAACTCAACCAGCGTGCGCAACAGGAACAATTGCAGCACCTGGAACGGGTACGCGCCCAGCAGGAACTGATCCTGCTGCTGGCGCGCCAGCGCTACAGCACGCCTAACTCGCTGCAGGAAGCCGCCGAGCTGATCACCCGCAGTGCCTGCGATATCTACCAGGTCGATTGCGCCAGTATCTGGAACCTCGAAGGCCAGCGCCTGGTGCCGATCTCGGCGTATCACCGCATTGACCAACAACACCACCTGCCCGAGGCGATCGACGCCAGCGGTTTCCCGGACTACCTGGAAGCCCTGCACAGCAGCCGTGCCATCGACGCCACCCATGCGATGCGCGATCCACGCACGCGTGAAATGGCCGACCACCTGCGCGCCAAGGACATCTACGCGATGCTTGACGCGAGCATCCGCGTCGATGGCCATGTCGTCGGCGTGTTGTGCCTGGAACAGAGCGGTCGAGCACGCGACTGGCAGTCCGATGAGATCGCCTTTGCCGGCGAACTGGCCGACCAGTTCGCCCACGTGATCAACAACCACAACCGTCGCGCCGCCACCAGCGCGCTGCATTTATTCCAGCGGGCAGTGGAGCAAAGTGCCAACGCCTTCTTGCTGGTCAATTGCGATGGTGTGGTGGAGTACGTCAACCCCAGCTTTACCGCGATTACCCAGTACAGCGCCGAAGAAGTCCACGGCCATCGCCTGGCGCAACTGCCGGCGCTGGAGAACCTCAGCGAGTTGCTGTTCGACGCCCCGTCAAGCCTGGCCAAGAGCAACAGCTGGCAAGGCGAATTCAAGAGCCGGCGCAAGAACCTGGAACCCTACTGGGGCCAACTGTCGATTTCCAAGGTGTATGGCGACAACCGCGAACTGACCCACTACATCGGCATCTACGAAGACATCACCCAGACCAAGCTGGCCCAGCAGCGTATCGAGCGCCTGGCCTACACCGATAACCTGACCAACCTGGGCAACCGCCCGGCGTTTATCCGCAACCTGGATGAGCGCTTCGCCCGGGACAGCGACAGCCCTATCAGCCTGTTGCTGGTGGACATCGACAACTTCAAGCGGATCAACGACAGCCTCGGCCACCAGACCGGCGACAAACTGCTGATCAGCCTGGCCCGGCGCCTGCGTAACAGCTTGAGTGCCGGCGGCAGCCTGGCGCGCTTTGCCAGTAACGAGTTTGCGGTGCTGCTGGACGATGCCGACCTGGAGACGGGCCAGCAGGTCGCCAGCCAACTGCTGACGACCCTCGACAAGCCCATGTTCGTCGACAACCAATTGATCAGTATCACCGGCTCGGTGGGGCTGGCCTGTGCGCCACTGCATGGCCGCGACCCGCAGACCCTGATGCGCAACGCCGGCCTGGCCTTGCACAAAGCCAAGGCCAACGGCAAACACCAGGTGCAAGTGTTTACCGAGGCGCTGAACGCCGAGGCCAGCTACAAGCTGTTCGTGGAAAACAACCTGCGCCGCGCCCTGACTCAGAACGAGCTGGATGTGTTCTACCAGCCCAAGCTGTGCCTGCGCAGCGGCCGCCTGCTGGGCATGGAAGCGCTGCTGCGCTGGAACCATCCGGAAAAGGGCATGATCCGTCCCGACCAGTTCATCAGCGTGGCCGAAGAGACCGGGCTGATCATCCCCATCGGCAAATGGATCGCCCGCCAGGCCTGCCGCATGAGCAAGCAATTGAGCGCCGCCGGCATGGGCAACTTGCAGGTGGCGATCAACCTGTCGCCCAAACAGTTTTCCGACCCGGACCTGGTGGCGTCGATCGCCACGATCCTCAAGGAAGAACAGCTGCCGGCGAATCTGCTGGAGCTTGAACTGACCGAAGGCCTGCTGCTGGAGGCCACTGAAGACACGCGCCTGCAACTGGACCAGTTGAAGAGCTTCGGCCTGACCCTGGCCATGGACGACTTCGGCACCGGTTACTCGTCGCTGAGCTACTTGAAAAAATTCCCCATCGACATCATTAAGATCGATCGCAGCTTTATCCACGAAATCCCGGACAACCAGGACGACATGGAAATCACCTCGGCGGTGATCGCCATGGCCCACAACCTCAAGCTCAAGGTGGTGGCCGAAGGTATCGAGACCGCCGAACAACTGGCGTTCCTGCGTCGGCATCGCTGCGATGTGGGCCAGGGCTACCTGTTCGACCGGCCGATCCCTGGCTCAGAGCTGATGAAGATGCTTAAACGCTACCCGCGCGGGCCAATCGCCTGACAGCGATGTAACACTCGGGCACACTGACTGTCTGAATTCTTACCTAACTCAATCTGACTGAGAGGACTGATCATGGTCTTGCGCTCGGAAATTCTGGTGAACAAAAACGTGCTGCCTACTCAAGAACAAGCTTTGCCCGGCCGTGAAACCCCAATGGCGCTGCCGGACACCCACTTCGTCAACGGCAACCCGCTGCTGGGCCCATTCCTCGACGACGTCGGGTTCGCCATCTTCGGCCTGGGTTGCTTCTGGGGCGCCGAGCGCAAGTTCTGGCAGCGCGATGGCGTGGTCAGCACGGTGGTCGGTTATGCCGGTGGCTACACGCCGAACCCGACCTATGAAGAAGTCTGCTCTGGCCTGACCGGCCACAGCGAAGTGGTGTTGGTGGTGTATGACCAAGCCAAGGTGAAATACGAAGACTTGCTGAAGATGTTCTGGGAACTGCACAACCCGACCCAGGGCATGCGCCAGGGCAACGACATCGGCAGCCAGTACCGCTCGGTGATCTACGCCACCACGCCTGAGCAACTGGCAGCGGCCAAAGCCAGTGCGCAAGCCTATCAGGCCGAACTGACCAAGGCCGGCCTGGGTGAAATCACCACGGAGATCGAAGAAGCACCGACGGTGTACTTCGCCGAGGCGTATCACCAGCAGTATCTGGCAAAGAACCCGCAGGGGTATTGCGGCATCGGCGGCACCGGCGTGACCTGCCCGATCTGACCCTAACCCTGAACTTGTAGTGAGCGGGCTTGCCCCGCGCTGGGTGGCGCAGCCGCCCCAAACCCAGGCACCTCGGTCCTGCTGAAACACCGCGGCGTCCTTGTTGGGGCGGCTACGCCGCCCAGCGCGGGGCAAGCCCGCTCACTACAATCAGCAGTTACTCGGCAATAAGCCAATCCATCTGCCACCCGCCCTGGGTCTGGCCAAGCTTCTTGGACAGCCATGGCAGCAGCTCACGCAATTCCTCCTCCAAGCCCCACGGCGGGTTGGCGATCGCCAGGCCCGAGCCGGTCAGGGTGTTGGGCGTGTCCAGCGGATGCACCAGCAATTCCACACGCAGCAACTTCGGCGCACCGGTACCGGCCAGGTCCTGGTAGAAACGGCGCAACATGCGCTGGTCTTTCACCGGATACCAGATGGCCGCAACGGTCTGACGCATGCGGCCCACCGCCTCTTTGAGGGAAGCCGCGCAGCGTTGCATCTCGTCGAGTTTTTCGAACGGCGGGTCGATCAGCATCAGCGCACGCTTTTCCGGCACGGGCAGCAAGGCACGCGGAACATGCCAGCCCTCGCCCAGGTGCACCTTCACACGACGATCACCCTTCATGTTGTCCTTGAGCAACACGCCATCGTCCGGGTGCTTTTCATTGAGCAGCACACGATCCTGCGGGCGCGTGAGACGCCGCGCCAGCTCCGGTGAACCCGGGTAGTAACGCAATTGGCCGTCCGGGTTCATCTCGTGCAATACGCGCATGTAATCGGCGGTCAGTGGCGGCAGGTCGCTTTCACCCCACAGGCGGGCGATGCCTTCCAGGTATTCACCGGTGCGGTTGGCCTGGTCGCCTTGCAGGTCGTACAGACCAATGCCGGCGTGAGTGTCGAGGTAGGCGAACGGCTGTTCCTTGCGCGACATCAGGGCGATGAGGCGGGTCAAGGTCAGGTGTTTGAAGACATCGGCATGGTTGCCGGCGTGAAAGGCGTGACGATAATTCATGGTTGCTCCTGCGCAGGGGGCGAAGTTTACCTTCTACGTGAGCAAAGGTGCAGGGCTGCGTGTCGGGCGACGCTTATGCCGCAAACACAGGAGGCCGGCTGAAAAAAATCTAAATGGTGTGGCCAGGGTGGATTTATTGTGGCGATCCGTTCTCCAGGGAGGTCAATAACAATCATGAAAGACGCCACCATCGCGCTGCATCACGGCTTCAAGTCCGACCCGACCACCAAGGCCGTCGCCGTGCCGATCTATCAGAATGTCGCTTTCGAATTCGACAACGCCCAGCACGGCGCCGACCTCTTCAACCTCGACGTGCCCGGCAATATCTACACGCGCATCATGAACCCCACCAACGATGTGTTGGAGCAACGTATCGCCGCCCTCGAAGGCGGCATCGCGGCGTTGGCGGTGTCGGCCGGCAGTGCCGCCATCCACTATGCAATCCAGACCCTCACCCGCGCCGGCGACAATATTGTCACCACCCCGCAGCTCTACGGCGGCACCTATACCCTGTTCGCCCACTTGCTGCCGAGTTTTGGGGTCGAGGTCCGTTTTGCCCGCGATGACAGCGCCGCGGCCATCGCAGAACTGGTCGACGTCGATACCAAGCTGGTCTACTGCGAGAGTATCGGCAACCCGGCGGGCAACATCGTCGACCTCGAAGCCCTGGCAGCGGTGGCCCACGCCCGTGGCGTACCGCTGATGGTGGATAACACAGTGGCTACGCCGATCCTGTGCAAGCCGATCCAGTTCGGCGCCGACATCGTCGTGCACTCAGTGACCAAATACATCGGCGGCCATGGCAATTCCCTGGGCGGCGTAATCGTCGACAGCGGTACCTTCCCCTGGACCCGATACCCCGAAAAATTCCCCGGGCTCAACAACCCTGAGCCGGCCTATCACGGCGTGGTCTACACCGAAAAATTCGGCCCGGCCGCCTTCATTGCCCGCGCCCGCACCGTGCCCCTGCGCAACACCGGCGCAGCGCTGGCGCCGATGAATGCGTTCCTGCTGCTGCAAGGCCTGGAAACCCTGGCCCTGCGCATGGAGCGCCACACTGAGAATGCCCTCAAGGTCGCGCAATTCCTTCAAGGCCATGCTGCGGTGGAATGGGTCAGTTACGCCGGGCTGCCGGACCACCCGCATTTCGCTTTGGCGCAAAAATACCTGCAAGGCAAACCCTCGGCGATCCTCTCCTTCGGCTTGAAGGGTGGCTTTGATGCCGGTGTACGCTTCTACGACGCCCTGCAGATCTTCAAGCGCCTGGTGAATATCGGCGACGCGAAGTCCCTGGCCTGTCATCCGGCATCCACCACCCATCGGCAGATGAATGAACACGAGCAAGCCAAGGCCGGAGTAAAGCCCGAGATGATCCGCCTGTCGGTGGGTATCGAGGCGATTGACGACCTGATCGACGATCTGCAGCAGGCGCTGGGTTCAACTCAACTCTGAGGCGAGGTAATCGGCCAGCGCTGCGGGGCTGATCGTCGGCCTGCGCGCCCAGTAGGCGACCTTGTGCTGCAAGGTCGTCGGCGTAAACCCGGCGTGCAGGTCGGGGCGCTGTTCTTCGAGCCATTGCAGCAGGTTGTCGACCAGGGTTTGCGGGGATTGTTCTGCCACATGCGCCAATAGAGGTGCAGGCACTCGCCACCAGGGGCTGGTCTTGGCAACCGTGACCGCACCAGGCGCAACCGTCAGCGGCCGGCCATTGATCAGATACCGCTGGAACACCGGCAATACCCTCCCCGCGTCATCGCCCAGGCCCTGCACAACCGGCAGAAACTGAGCACCATCCCAAAAACGCAAGAACACCACCTGGCCGTCGGGCAGATAGACCTTGGTCAGGCTTTGCAGATGGGCAATCACGATGTCGAGCGAGCTGGACGACACCGCCAACCAGCCCCAATCCATAGCGTCAGTGGTTGCGACCCAATCGAGAAAGGCACTGCCCGGCTCGACGATACCGACATGAGGCATGACCTCATCCCACTCGGCATAGGCGGTGCCTGCCCAGATCGATTGGGGCAGCATCCCGCCGCCCATGGCTTGCCAGTGGCCAAAGGGTCTGGCATCGCTGGTACCACTCAAGATGGCGAAGATCCGCTCATCAGCCTGCAGGGGGTGTTGTGTGATCCAGGCATTGGGGGTCAGCAGCTTGTTCATCGCGGTAAACTCCTTTCAGGTTAGGCTCAGCCACTGTGTCGAGGGATTTCACACTGGCCATGCTTGCAGCGCTCACACTCCTCGCAGAACGGCGCGCTGCGTTTCAGGCTGGCCACTTGAGCGCGACTCAACGGAGCGGGTATTACCGCCAGCAGCGTTGCCTTTATGCCCGGTAGCAACGGCGCAACAGCGGGAACCGGCGCCCCGCCAAGCTGGATCGGCACACTGCTGAATATGCCGCCCGCTGAAACCGTGATCGATTGGCCGCCCGCCTGAATCGTCACGCTGGCACCGGCATCGATCACGACACTCTGCCCGGCGCCGATCTGAACGGTCCGCCCAGCCTGTATTTGCTGCGAACCACCGACCACCAGATGATCATCCTGCTTGAGTTCAGTCAGGCGGTTACCGTGGGTGATGCGCTGCTCTTCGCCCTGCAATTCATGGTGCGACTCGCCGCCCACCGTTATCCGGCGCAGGTTATCCACCTGCACCTGCTGATCATGCAGCACATGCTCAGTCCAGTCCCGCTGGGCGCGCAGGTAGATCTCCTCGGCCCCCTTGCGGTCTTCGATACGCAGTTCGTTGTAGCCACCCCCGCCTGGGCTGCTATGGCTGCGCAAGATACTGCGGGTCTTGTCCGCCGGCAGTTCGAGGGGCACCGGCGTCGCCGCGTTGGGCAGGCAACCCATGACCACCGGCATATCCAGGTCGCCATTGACGAAGCCCACCAGCACCTCCATGCCGACCCGCGGGATCAGCACCGAGCCATAACGATCATGCGCCCAGGCACTGGCCACCCTCAGCCAGCAGCTGGAGTGGTCGTTGTGTTCTCCCGTACGATCCCAGGCCATTTGCACTTTGACCCGGCCATACTCGTCGCAATGGATTTCGCTGTCGTCAGGCCCGGTGACCACCGCATGCTGATACCCGGAAATACTCGGGCGTGGCTGCTCCGGCAGCGGCGGCCGGAAAATCACGTCCCAGGGTGCCGCCCTGAATTCATTGCGATACCCCTGGCGCAAATCCCCGCCTGCCACCTCGACCACCGCTTCCTCAAGCACCTGGGGCTGCCTGCCTTCGTGCGTGACCCGCGTCACCAGCCACAGGTCGTTCCAGTCGTCACGAGGGTGCCCGCTCAATTTGAGGAAACGGCCACTGACCAACGCCGGCTCATCAGCTTGGCCATGGGCGACGCGGTAGTCGCTGCGATGCCGCTCCAGCCTCTGCTGCGTCAGGCATTTGCCATGGGAACGGTCGGAAAATTGGCCGGGAAAACCCTGCTCCAGCAGCCGAGGAAGCTGCTCGCCAGCCACTTCACTCTCCAACGTCAGGCGTGGTTTACGGAAGTCGTAGTCGCGCAGGCTGACCGCAGTAGTGCGGGTTTCCAATTGCACGGTCATGCGCCTGACCACCGGCGTATCCGCCACCATTCCGGAACCGGGCATGTAAGCGGTGGACTGTTCGGCCTGGGTAAACACCGTCTGGTCATCACCGAACACCAGCAGGTGCCCTGCGGGCGAATGCTGGAAGTGATAGTGAATGCCCAACTCGGCGCACAACCGCTGGATGAATGCCAGGTCGGTCTCACCAAACTGCACGCAGTACTCACGCGCAGGGTAGGTACCGCTGAGTTGGAATTTGAACCGGTCACTCTGGATACCCTGCACCTCCAGCACTTGCGCAACGATCTGCGGCACTGTCAGGTGCTGGAAGATGCGCTGGTGACTGCTGTGTTTCAGGTACGCCAGTTGCGGCACCAGGCTGACCTGATAACGCGTGAGACGCCGCCCGGAGTCACCCTGTGCCACCCGGTAAACCAGGCCGTGGACGCCATGCCCCTGGTCATCAAACCCGAGATACACCTGACGATGCAGCAGACTTTCCAGGTCGAGATCAGGTTGCTCGCTGACCAGTTCAAGGTTGAAACGGTAGGGCTGGCTGATGGCTTCGGTCCCCTTGAACTCCAAGACCTTGAGCTCACAGGGCTCCCCATCAAGGGTGAGGGTAAAAGCACTTTGATTAGCAGGAGCGAACATCCGGTGTTTCTCTGCGGGAAGTAGGCGGCCGATTCTGCACCACTGTTCTACCCCGCTGAGCACAGCCTGGATAAATCAGTAAAGCCCTACATGTACACGCCCGAATCTTCTTCGACCCTGCGAAAATCACGCGCAAAAAAAGGCCCGCCATCCGTAGGACGCGGGCCTCTTTTTCAACTCAGCGCTGGCTCAACATCTGACGAATCACTTGTTGAGGTTGTAGTCTTTTTCCGCAGCATTAAAACGCTCGACCATGCCTGCGGTCGGTGCGCCCAGCTTGCTCACGAAGTAGATCGCGAGGCTGGCGAAGATAAAGCCCGGGATGATTTCGTACAGGCCGAGCAGGCTGAAGTGTTTCCATACGATGACGGTGATCGCACCAACCAGGATACCGGCCAGTGCGCCGTTGCGGGTCATGCCTTTCCAGATCACCGAGATCAGTACCACAGGCCCGAATGCTGCGCCGAAACCGGCCCAGGCATAGCTCACCAGGCCCAGCACGCGGTTGTCCGGGTTGGCGGCCATGGCGATGGCGATCAGGGCCACCAGCAGCACCATGGCACGGCCGACCCAGACCAGTTCCAGCTGGGACGCATTTTTACGCAGGAAGGTCTTGTAGAAGTCTTCGGTCAAGGCGCTGGAGCACACCAGCAACTGGCAGCTCAGGGTACTCATCACCGCCGCGAGGATGGCCGACAGCAATACACCGGCAATCCATGGGTTGAACAGCAGCTTGGCCAACTCGATGAACACACGCTCGTGGTTCTCGGTCACTGGACCTGCCACCTCCGGATGCGCCGAGAAGTAAGCGATACCGAAAAAGCCCACCGCCACGGTGCCACCCAGGCACAGGATCATCCAGGTCATGGAGATGCGACGCGCCTTGGCGATCGACTTCACCGAATCGGCCGCCATGAAACGCGCGAGGATATGCGGCTGGCCGAAGTAGCCCAGGCCCCAACCCATCAGCGAAATGATGCCAATGAAGGTGGTGTTCTTCAGCATATTGAAGTTGTCGGGATTCTTGGCTTCGATGGCCAGGAAGGTGGTGTCGACGCCACCGGTGGCCAGCAGCACGATGATCGGCGTGAGGATCAACGCAAAAATCATCAGCGTGGCTTGCACGGTGTCAGTCCAGCTGACGGCCAGAAAACCACCGACAAAGGTGTAGGCAATGGTCGCCGCAGCGCCGGCCCACAGGGCGGTTTCGTAGGACATGCCAAACGTGCTTTCGAACAGGCGGGCACCAGCCACGATGCCGGACGCGCAATAGATGGTGAAGAACACCAGGATCACTACCGCAGAGATGATCCGCAGCAAGCCGCTTTTATCTTCGAAACGGCTGGAGAAATAGTCCGGCAGGGTCAGGGCATCGCCGTTGTGTTCGGTTTGTACGCGCAGGCGACCGGCCACGAACAGCCAGTTCAGGTAAGCACCGACGATCAGGCCGATGGCGATCCAGCTTTCCGAGAGGCCCGACATGTAGATCGCGCCCGGCAAACCCATCAACAACCAGCCGCTCATGTCGGAAGCGCCGGCCGACAGAGCCGTCACCACGCTACCGAGGCTGCGACCGCCAAGGATGTAATCGGAAAGGTTGTTGGTGGAGCGATAGGCCATGAAGCCGATCAGTACCATTGCTGCGATGTAGATCACGAACGTGATCAGGGTTGGATTGCTAACGCTCATAAGAGTGACGCCCTGGCTTTGTTTTTATGTAGCGGCGGTCTGTCAGACGGCTACCCAGTGTTAACCGGGTAGACGAAACTGCGTGCCGCGCATTTATGACTGGCGTTTCCCCAGGAAAGCCGCCAGCCGATGAACCGAACCTTGGAGGTGGTTGCACCTTGGTCGCGAATGCTATGCAACAAAGCAAATAAGGTGCAACCAGTTTCGCGAGAATAAGTTGCACCCAGACATGTATTACGCCAAACACCGCGTTTTTGCTCCCTTTCGGAGCAAAAACAGCCGACATCATAATAAAACGCACCAAGAAGAAGCGAATTCCGCTGAGGGCCGATTTTTTTCTCAAGAACCTTCAAAAATTTCCTGAACAAAAGGGTTGCACCCGGTTGCACCTCCTCATGGGCAAAGCTAATCTTGGCGCCAGCAGATGCCACTCGGTAGTGGCACCCATGAGGATAAAAAGATGGCAACGACCACCCTTGGGGTCAAACTCGACGACCCGACCCGCGAACGCCTGAAGGCTGCCGCGACCTCCATTGATCGCACGCCGCACTGGCTGATCAAGCAGGCGATTTTCAATTACCTGGAGAAACTCGAGGGTGGTGCAACCCTGACCGAGCTCAATGGCTTGGGCAGCAAGGACGCTGAAGAGGCCGGCGAGATCCAGACCGATCACGCCCACCAGTGCTTCCTGGAGTTCGCCGAAAGTATCCTGCCGCAGTCGGTACTGCGTGCGTCGATCACCGCCGCTTACCGCCGTCCGGAACCGGAAGTGGTACCCATGCTGATCGAGCAGGCACGCCTGCCGGCGCCGATGGCCGAAGCCACCAACAAACTGGCCGCCTCGATTGCCGAAAAGCTGCGCAATCAGAAGAGTGCCGGCGGCCGTGCCGGTATTGTTCAGGGCCTGCTGCAAGAATTTTCCCTGTCGTCCCAGGAAGGCGTGGCCCTGATGTGCCTGGCCGAAGCGTTGTTGCGCATCCCGGACAAGGGCACCCGTGACGCGCTGATCCGCGACAAGATCAGCACCGGCAACTGGCAGCCGCACCTGGGCAACAGCCCGTCGCTGTTCGTCAACGCCGCCACCTGGGGCCTGCTGCTGACCGGCAAACTGGTCTCCACCCACAATGAAGCCGGCCTGACTTCATCCCTGAGCCGCATCATCGGCAAGAGCGGCGAACCGATGATCCGCAAGGGCGTCGACATGGCCATGCGCCTGATGGGCGAGCAGTTCGTCACCGGCGAGACCATCGCCGAAGCCCTGGCCAATGCGAGCAAGTTCGAAGCCAAGGGCTTCCGTTACTCCTACGACATGCTCGGCGAAGCCGCACTCACCGAGCACGACGCCCAGAAATACCTGGCCTCGTACGAACAAGCTATCCATTCCATCGGCAAGGCGTCTCACGGCCGTGGGATTTATGAAGGTCCAGGCATCTCCATCAAGCTTTCGGCCCTGCACCCGCGTTACAGCCGCGCTCAGTACGAGCGTGTGATGGACGAGCTGTACCCGCGCCTGCTGTCGCTGACCCTGCTCGCCAAGCAATACGATATAGGCCTGAATATCGACGCCGAAGAAGCCGACCGCCTCGAGCTGTCCCTGGACCTGCTGGAACGCCTGTGTTTCGAGCCGCAACTGACCGGCTGGAACGGTATCGGTTTTGTGATCCAGGCCTACCAGAAGCGTTGCCCGTATGTGATTGACTACGTTATCGACCTGGCGCGCCGCAGCCGCCATCGCCTGATGATCCGCCTGGTGAAAGGCGCGTACTGGGACAGCGAGATCAAGCGCGCCCAGGTCGAGGGCCTGGAAGGCTACCCGGTGTACACCCGCAAGGTGTACACCGACGTTTCCTACATCGCCTGCGCACGCAAGCTGCTGTCGGTACCGGAAGTCATCTACCCGCAGTTCGCTACGCACAACGCTCATACACTGTCGGCCATCTACCATATCGCCGGTCAGAACTATTACCCTGGCCAGTACGAGTTCCAATGCCTGCACGGCATGGGCGAGCCGCTGTACGAACAGGTTGTGGGCAAGGTTGCCGATGGCAAGCTGAACCGTCCGTGCCGCGTGTACGCACCGGTCGGCACCCACGAAACGCTGCTGGCTTACCTGGTACGTCGCCTGTTGGAAAACGGCGCCAATACCTCCTTCGTCAACCGCATCGCCGATCAGTCGATCTCGATTCAGGAGCTGGTGGCTGATCCCGTGGCCAGCATCGAGCAAATGGCCACACTGGAAGGCGGTTTCGGCCTGCCGCACCCACGCATTCCGTTGCCACGCGACCTGTATGGCAGCGACCGCGCCAACTCCGCCGGCATCGACTTGGCCAACGAACATCGCCTGGCGTCGCTGTCCTGCGCCCTGCTGGCCACGGCCCACAACCACTGGAAAGCCGCGCCGATGCTCGGTTGCGCTTCCAGCGAGCAAGCGACGACGCCGGTGCTGAACCCCGCCGACCTGCGCGACGTCGTCGGCCAGGTCCAGGAAGCCACCGTTGCAGACGTCGATAACGCCATCCAGTGCGCGATCAACGCCGGTCCGATCTGGCAGGCCACTCCGCCTGCCGAACGTGCCGCGATCCTGGAACGTGCCGCCGACCTGATGGAAAGCGAGATCCAGCCGCTGATGGGGCTGCTGGCCCGCGAAGCCGGCAAGACCTTCGCCAACGCCATCGCCGAAGTGCGCGAGGCCGTGGATTTCCTGCGGTATTACGCGGTGCAGGCACGCAACGATTTCACCAACGACGCCCACCGCCCATTGGGCCCGGTGGTGTGTATCAGCCCGTGGAACTTCCCGCTGGCCATCTTCAGTGGCCAAGTTGCCGCCGCACTGGCGGCGGGTAACCCGGTACTGGCCAAGCCTGCCGAGCAAACCCCGCTGGTGGCCGCACAAGCCGTGCGCATCCTGCTGGAAGCCGGCATTCCTGAAGGTGTGCTGCAACTGCTGCCCGGTCAGGGCGAAAGCGTGGGCGCCCGCCTGGTGGGTGATGATCGCGTCAAAGGCGTGATGTTCACCGGTTCCACCGAAGTGGCGCGCCTGCTGCAACGCAATGTCGCCGGCCGCCTGGACACCCAGGGACGCCCGATCCCGCTGATCGCCGAAACCGGTGGCCAGAACGCGATGATCGTCGATTCCTCAGCCTTGACCGAACAAGTGGTCATCGACGTGGTGTCCTCGGCCTTCGACAGTGCCGGTCAACGTTGCTCGGCCCTGCGCGTACTGTGCCTGCAGGAAGATTCGGCAGACCGCGTCATCGAAATGCTCAAAGGCGCCATGGCTGAATGCCGTCTGGGCAACCCGGAACGCCTGTCGGTGGATATCGGCCCGGTGATCGACGCCGAAGCCAAGGCCGGCATCGAGAAACACATCCAGGCCATGCGCGACAAAGGCCGCAACGTGTACCAAGTGGCCATCGCCGACGGCGAAGAGATCAAACGCGGCACCTTCGTGATGCCGACCCTGATCGAGCTGGAAAGCTTCGACGAACTGCAACGCGAGATCTTCGGCCCGGTGCTGCACGTGGTGCGCTACAAGCGCAAGGAAATCGACCAGCTCATCGGCCAGATCAACGCTTCGGGCTACGGCCTGACCCTGGGCGTGCATACCCGTATCGACGAGACCATCGCCAAGGTGATCGACAACGTCAATGCCGGTAACGTCTACGTCAACCGCAATATCGTCGGCGCCGTGGTCGGCGTGCAACCGTTCGGCGGCGAAGGCCTGTCGGGCACCGGCCCGAAAGCCGGTGGCCCGCTGTACCTGTACCGCCTGCTGTCGACACGTCCGACCGATGCGATCGAACAATCCTTCGTGCGTGGCGATGCACTGGCCGCACCGGATGTGCGCCTGCGCGATGCCATGAGCCAACCGCTGACCGCCCTGAAAACCTGGGCCGACAGCAATAAGTTCAGCGAACTGAGCGCCCTGTGCACTCAATTCGCCGCGCAGTCGCAAAGCGGTATCACCCGCCAACTGGCCGGCCCGACCGGCGAGCGCAACAGCTACGCCATCCTGCCTCGCGAACACGTGCTGTCGCTGGCGGAGGTGGAAGGTGATTTGCTTACTCAACTGGCGGCGGTATTGGCGGTAGGCGGTTCGGCGGTATGGCCGGAAACTGGCCTGACCAAGGCCTTGTTCCCACGCCTGCCGAGGGAGATTCAGGCGAAGATCAAGCGCGTGGCCGACTGGACCAAGGACGAAGTCGTATTCGACGCCGTTCTGCACCACGGCGACTCCGACCAACTGCGTGCGGTGTGCCAGCAAGTGGCCCAGCGTGGCGGCGCGATTGTCGGGGTGCAGGGTTTGTCGCAGGGTGAGACGGCGATTGCGCTGGAGCGCCTGGTGATCGAACGTGCATTGAGCGTCAACACTGCGGCGGCAGGCGGTAACGCCAGCCTGATGACCATTGGTTAACTGACCCAACAGGGTCAGAAGTGTGGGAGCGGGCTTGCTCGCGAATGCGCAATGTCAGTCAACATCTCATCGACTGACACGCTGCTATCGCGAGCAAGCCCGCTCCCACATTGGCTCCGCGCTTCTCTCACCCTTGCGCGTTCTGCCCCTCCATCACCCAAATCAATCTTGCTATCCAGCCTCCATTCGCGCACTTAGACTCAGGCCAATTCCTCTAAAGGTAACCCGCCATGTCCGAGTCGCTGCTCAGTTCCCGCAACCTGGCTTTCGAGCTGTATGAAGTCCTCGATGCCGAGGGCCTGACCCAGCGTGAGCGGTTTGCCGAACACACCCGCGAGACGTTCGACGCCGCCATCAGCACGGCGCGAAACATCGCTGAAAAGTACTTTGCCCCCCATAACCGCAAGAACGATGAAAACGAGCCGCGCTATGCAGACGGCGCGGCAGTTCTGATTCCGGAAGTGAAGCCCGCAGTGGATGCCTTCCTCGAAGCCGGCTTTCTCAATGCCGCCCGTAGCTTCGAAGCCGGCGGCATGCAACTGCCCACTCTGCTGTCTCAAGCCTGTTTCGCGCACTTTCAGTCAGCCAACGCGGCATCGACGTCCTACCCGTTCCTGACCATGGGCGCCGCCAACCTGATCGAAAGCTTCGGTACCGAAGAACAGAAACAGCGCTTTCTGCAGCCGATGATCGACGGCCGCTTCTTCGGCACCATGGCCCTCACCGAGCCCCACGCCGGCTCGTCGCTGTCGGATATCCGTACACGTGCAGAACCTGCCGCCGATGGCACTTATCGACTCAAGGGCAATAAGATTTTCATCTCCGGCGGCGACCACCCGTTGTCGGAAAACATTGTGCACATGGTGCTGGCCAAGCTGCCGGATGCGCCGCCAGGGGTGAAAGGCATTTCGCTGTTTATCGTGCCCAAGTTCCTGGTCAACGACGATGGCAGCCTCGGCGCGCGCAACGATGTGCTGCTGGCCGGGCTGTTTCACAAAATGGGCTGGCGCGGCACCACTTCCACTGCGCTCAACTTCGGCGATAACGGCAACTGTGTCGGTTATCTGGTGGGCAAACCGCACCAGGGCCTGAGCTGCATGTTTCAGATGATGAATGAGGCACGCATCGGTGTCGGCATGGGCGCCGTGATGCTCGGGTACGCCGGTTACTTGTACTCACTGGAATATGCGCGTGAGCGCCCGCAGGGCCGCCTGCCCGATAGCAAAGATCCTACGACAGCACCGGTCTCGATCATCCAGCACGCCGACATCAAGCGCATGCTGCTGACCCAAAAGTCCTACGTGGAAGGCGCGTTCGACCTTGGCCTCTACGCCGCACGGCTATTTGACGACACCACCACCCTGGAGACCGAGGCCGAGCGCAAGCAAGCCCACGAGCTGCTGGACCTGCTCACGCCCATCGTCAAATCCTGGCCGTCGGAGTTTTGCCTCAAGGCTAATGAACTGGCGATCCAGATTCTCGGGGGCCACGGCTACACCCGTGAATACCCGGTTGAGCAGTATTACCGCGACAACCGTCTGAACCCGATCCACGAAGGGACCCATGGCATTCAGTCCCTGGACTTGCTCGGGCGTAAATTGGCGCAGAACGGTGGTGCGGGTCTCAAGCAGTTGATTCGATTGATCGCCGAGACGGGCGCACGGGCACAAGCCTATCCGTCACTGAACGCATTGCGTGAGCCACTGGAACACCTGGTCAACCGCTTGCAAAGCGTGACGATCGGCCTGCTGACGGATCTGGCCCAAGGCAAGGTCAACAGCAGCCTGGCGAACTCGGCGCTGTACTTGAAAGTGTTCGGGCATACGGTGATTGGCTGGCGCTGGCTGGAACAGGCGATACGCGCCGAGGAAGGGCTGGCCAGGGGGAATGCGGCCGACGTCGCCTTCTATAAAGGCAAGCTCCAGGCTGCCCGGTACTTCCTGACCTGGGAAGTGCCGAGCTGCCATCATGAACTGGCGATTCTGGAGGCACGCGACGATACGTGCCTGGGGATGCAGGATGACTGGTTCTAGGGCTGGATGGCCTTGGAAATCACTTCGACCGTGGCGCTGACTTGCTCTTGGTAACGGTCGAGCTCCTGCTGGTGACGCTGTTGCATTTCGATCTGCTCGGCGCACAGGTTCAGCGCGGCCAGTACCAATAACTTGTCACCGATCAGGGTCGGGTACTTTTTCTTGGTGGTGGCCAACGAGGCCTTGAGCAGGGTCACGGCGTGCATCAGGGTTTGGTCTTCCCCGGCCGGAGCCTTGATCGAGTAATCCTCTCCGAGAATCGAAACGACCTTTATCCCTTCATTCATGCGCTGACAGGCCCTGCGCTCACACGCTCAACCAACGCCTGGATGCGAGCGGCGGTGGCGCCGTGCTTTTCTTCCTGTTCCATCAGGCTCAGTTGCAGGCTGTCGTTTTCATCCTTGGCGCGGGCCAGTTCCGCCTTGAGGGACTCGTTGCTGCCCAGCAGGTCCTGGTTCTGCTGTACAAGGTCGCTGACCAATTGTTCCAATTGACTGAGAGATGCTTCTAACATTTTGATTTCTCGGGCTTTTAAAAGGGCGGTGACGATAAAGAAAATTCACCTCGGATGCCAGGCTTATCCCCGGCGCGCAGCCCGTTTTTTAAGGGCCGGGCCGCACTTTCGGAGCCTTAGTGACTGCAATTCCCCCATCTGGTTCCTGAATCGGTTTAACCCCTCGTCCGATGCGACAAAAGCGCGCACGCCCTTAAGACTTTAGTCGCATGGCCGATAGCCGATGCATACCCGTCTCAAGACCGCATGGATCGCGCTTCTTCCCAGGATTCCCGCATGTCTCTCCGTAATATGAATATCGCTCCGAGGGCCTTCCTCGGCTTCGCGTTTATTGGCGCACTGATGTTGTGTCTGGGCGTGTTCGCCTTGAACCAGATGAGCAAGATCCGCGCAGCCACCGAAGCCATCACCCTGAGCAGCGTGCCGAGCATCCGCGCCCTGGACGAGTTCACCCAACTGACCCTGCGCCTGCGAGTGCTGTCGTACCGCCTGCTGACTAACCGCGAGCCGGACGTGCAGCAAAAGACCCTGGATGCCTTCGACCTGCGCAATCAGCAGATCCGCACAGCCCAGGCCGTCTACGAAAAGCTGATCAGCAGCCCTGAAGAACGCAATGCCTACGAGGAGTACGTACGCCTGCTGGGCCAGTACCACCAGATTGAAGAACGCATGAAGAGCCTGTCGCGCGCCAACCAGATCGAAGCCCTGCGCGACCTGCTGAACACGCAATTGCTGGACAACTCCGAGCAGGTCAATGCCGTGTTGACCCGCCTGCTGGACATCAATAACAACGATGCCAATGCCGCCAACCTGCAAGCCAAAAACCAGTACGACATGGCCTTTGACCTGGTAGTGGGCCTGCTGATCATCGCCACGGGGCTGACGCTGTTGTTCGCCTGGTTGCTGACCCGCAGCATCACCGTGCCGATTTCCCAGGCTCTGGAAGCGGCCGAAGAAGTGGCTGAAGGCAACCTGACCCGCCCGATCAAGGTCGACGGCAACGACGAAGCCGGCCGCCTGCTGGCCGCCATGGCCAAGATGCAGGACAAGTTGCGCGACACCTTGCAACGCATCGCCGGCTCCGCCACCCAGCTGGCGTCCGCCGCCGAAGAACTGAACGCCGTCACCGACGAAAGCGCTCGCGGCCTGACCCAGCAGAACAACGAAATCGAACAGGCCGCCACTGCCGTCAACGAGATGACCAGCGCCGTCGAAGAAGTCGCGCGTAATGCGGTCAGCACCTCGGAGGCCTCGCGCAACGCCACCACGTCGGCCGGCGACGGGCGTGATCTGGTACAGGAAACCGTCAGTGCCATCGAACGCATGAGCAGCGACGTGCAAGCCACCGCCACCCTGATTGGCGAGCTGGCCAACGAATCGCGTGACATCGGCAAGGTGCTGGATGTGATTCGCGGCCTGGCCGACCAGACCAACCTGCTGGCCTTGAACGCGGCGATTGAAGCGGCGCGTGCCGGTGAAGCCGGTCGTGGCTTCGCCGTGGTCGCCGATGAAGTGCGGGCGCTGGCCCACCGCACTCAGCAATCGACCAGTGAGATCGAACGGATGATCGGCAGCATTCAGACCGGCACCGGGCATGCGGTGGACTCGATGCGTAACAGCACCGAACGCGCAGAATCCACGCTGAACATTGCCAAAGGGGCAGGCATGTCCCTGGACACTATCAACACCGCGATCATCGAGATCAACGAGCGCAACCTGGTGATCGCCAGCGCAGCGGAAGAACAGGCACAGGTGGCGCGTGAAGTGGACCGTAACCTGGTGAACATTCGTGATCTGTCGGTGCAGTCGGCGACCGGTGCCAGCCAGACCAGTACGGCGAGCAGTGAGTTGTCGCGCCTGGCAGTGGATTTGAACGGGATGGTGAGCCGTTTCCGCCTCTGACTGGACACCACTGGCTTGAAAATGTGGGAGAGGGCAAGCCCTAATGCCAGTGAGTTAAATGGTGGAATGTAGAACACATCATCTGTAGTGAGCGGGCTTGCCCCGCGCTGGGTGGCGCAGCCGCCCCGAACCCAGGCACCTCGGTCCTTCTGAAATACC